>CANHSF010000209.1 GCA_947463065.1 Flavobacteriales bacterium
GCAGGCGATTTGGATAAACCCAAGCTTTGTGTCTTCATCGACGAAGCACATTTGATCTTCAGTGAAGCCAGCGACGCCTTGTTGCAGCAGATCGAAAACATCATCAAGTTGATTCGTTCGAAAGGAATCGGAATCTATTTCTGCACCCAAAACCCTTACGACATTCCCGAAAGTGTATTGTCTCAATTGGGCTTGAAGGTGCAACATGCCTTGCGGGCCTTTACGGAGAAAGATCGCAAAGCCATCAATAAAACCGCGGAGAACTACCCCATCTCGGAATTCTATAAGACGGCAGATTTGTTGACCAGCATTGGCATTGGGCAAGCGCTCATCACGGCGTTGAATGAAAAAGGGCAACCTACTCCGCTTGCGGCGACCCATTTGCGTGCACCACAATCGCGCATGGGTATACTCTCGGGAGAAGAAATTGAGCGCGTGTTGCAATGGAGTCAATTGGTAGCGAAATACAACGAAGTCATCGATCGTGAAAGTGCCTATGAAATCATCGAGGCGAAGTTGCAAAACGCGAAAAAAGATGAGGAGGAAGAAGAAGTAGAAGTAACCGAGACCCTCAAAAAATCGGCTGACAAAGAAGAACCCGGATTTTTGGAGCGTGCCAGCAAAAACACGATGGTGCGACAAGTGGGCAATACCGTTGTACGTGAATTGGCCCGAGGCCTATTGGGAGTGCTTGGTTTGGGTGGAAAGCGCGGCAAACGCAGCAAAGGACTATTTGGATAAAAAAAATAACATATACACATGGAAAAAGACAGTAGAATCATTAACAAATTCAGTCAGCGCAATTGGAATGAAACCAAAAGCAACGACTCTTGGAGCATATTCAAGATCATGGGCGAATTTGTAGAAGGGTATGATCGCATGGGGCAGATTGGTCCTTGTGTGAGTATTTTCGGTAGCGCCCGTACCAAACCCGATAATCCCCACTATCAAAAAGCCCGGGACATCGCTTTCAAACTCGTGAACAAAGGCTATGGCGTGATCACAGGCGGCGGACCAGGTATTATGGAAGCCGGAAATAAAGGAGCCAAGGAAGGCGGCGGAACATCTGTTGGTCTGAATATTGTGTTGCCTTTTGAGCAACATGGCAACCAATACGTGGACCATGACAAGAGCATCAATTTTGATTACTTCTTTGTGCGCAAGGTGATGTTTGTAAAATACAGTCAAGGATTCATCGTTATGCCCGGCGGATTCGGAACTTTGGATGAGTTCTTCGAAGCATTGACGCTGATTCAGACCGACAAAATCGGACGATTCCCAATCATCTTGGTGGGAAAAGAGTTTTGGTCGGGATTGTTGGAATGGATCAAGCTCACATTGATCGAAAAGGAAAAAAATGCGAGTCCAGACGATCAATTTTTGTTTACCCTCGTAGACAGTGCCGATGAAGCGGTAGAAGAAATTGATAAGTTCTACTCACAGTATTTATTGAAACCGAATTTTTAAATGAGCAGAAAGCAACAGACAACCAAGGTTTATTTGACATTCCTCTTGTGTATGACAATGACCTTGGTGGTCTGTGCTTTGACCTTGCTCGATCGTCCAACGCACATCCGGCGCATTGCCTTTCCCATTGCCAAGGCCTATCCGTGCGTCCATTACCAGCACAATAAAATTCAATTGTATGGCGATCCCAGTCGCTGGCATGCCATGCTGGATCAAATGAGTGCGTTGGCATTCGACGGACAAGGCAAAATCGACGTGCTGCACATTGGAGGCTCACATGTGCAAGGAGGATTTTTGTCGGACCGGATGCGCGATAATCTCAGTCAGTTGTTTTATGGAGCAACGGGAGAGCGTGGCTTTTTCTTCCCCTACCAAATGGCAAAATCCAACGGTCAGCGCAGTGTAAAATGTGAATATTGGGGCAATTGGCACGGATGTCGTAATGCGGTTTCCGACCACGATTGCGACTGGGGTATGTCGGGGATCAATGCCATTACAGAGCGTGAAGATGCCGGATTTACCGTGAGCACCTTGCATCGCGATAGCTTGCCACAAACTTTTGATGAAGTGCGCATCTACAGTTCCGCGGGGGATTCATACAGCTTTGACTTTACCGTGGAGCATGCCGTTTTGGACAGTACCACCATTGGACAACCGTATCGCCGGTATGTGTATCGCTCAGCGCAAACTGAGCTTCGTGTGCAATTGATGAAAACCGATAGTTTGCAGCACATGTTTGCATTGCAGGGCATTTATCTGGGCCGCGCGCAAAATGGCATCACCTACCATACGATCGGAGTAAATGGAGCAAGTACGCGCAGTTATCTCCGCTGTGCAAATTTCCAAAGTCAAATGGCTACCCTTGCGCCCGACTTAGTGATCTGCGGCATTGGGGTGAATGATGCCAATGTGCCCGCCGACGAGTTTGACGCAGCAGCTTACCAAATGCGTTACGATAGTTTGATTGCCACCTTCAAAGCGGCAAACCCCAAGGTCTGCTTGTTGTTTGTCACCAACAATGACACGTACTACCAAAAACGTTATTCGAATCCGAATGCGCTAAAAATTCGGGAAAGCATGATTGCTTTGGCCCAAAAACATGGTGGAGCCGTGTATGATTTGTATGCGGTAATGGGTGGAGCCAATTCCATTCGGGCTTGGGCAGATGCAGGATTGGCCGCCAACGACTACATCCATTTTTCCAAGCGCGGTTATGAATTGCAAGCCGATATGATGACCGCAGCACTGGCCGAAATGCTCGGCAATCACATCGATCAACACCAGCACTAATCGTTATGTCAACACCTTTGTATGCCCTTCTTTCGCCTGCCAAATTGATGGACGAAACACAACGCTACAACGGCACCGAAAGTACCCAGCCCATATTTCTTGAAGAAGCCAAAACCATTGCGGCAACGCTCAAAAAATACAAGCCCGCCGAACTGAAAAAACTTTTGGACATCAGCGATGATTTGACCCGACAGACGGCAGAGCGCATTCAGGCTTGGAAAACCCCCATCCTTCAAGACCAAGCTACCTTGGCCATTCAACTGTTCAAGGGCGAGGTGTACCGCGGATTGGATGCTCCCACGTTAACAGAAAAGGATCTCACTTGGGCACAAGAACACATCGGGATTTTGAGCGGCTGGTATGGAATACTTCGGGCCAAGGACCTTGTTCTCCCCTATCGACTTATGATGGGTACGCGCTTTGCTCCGACTCCAAAGGATGCTTCGCTTTATGCTTACTGGACAGCCAAAATCACCGATCATCTGAACCGTATCGTCGATCCCAAGGGGCATGTCATTCAGCTTGCGAGTGAAGAATACTTCAAGGTCATCGATCGCAAAAAATTGGTGCCCAACATAGTGACTTGTGACTTTCTGGAGCACCGCAACGGCACATATAAAATGGTGAGCACACTTGCCAAACAAGCACGAGGCATGATGGCGCGTTACATCATTGACGAACGCATCGTCGATCCCAAAAAGCTCGTACATTTCACTTCTGGATCTTACCGTTACGATGATGCACGCAGCACTTCATCGCATTTGGTTTTTGTTCGATAGCACCGGCTGCCCATCGGAGAATGGATGCAACCGACCGTCTTGAACCACCCACGTTCCTTTGCCCAAAACAATGCAATCCAAACCTTGGCTCCATTGGTTTTGGATCCAGCGCAACTTCCGCTTGGAAATTCCCGGTCCCAAAGCAATTTGCACATTGCGCACGCGATCCATTTTTTCGGCATCGAAGCGAAAGCCGCCCAAATGATGCAACACCATCACATCGCATTGCACCCAGCCGTATCGCGATAACGCGGCACTGTCGGCCAGATACACCAACGTTCCATTCCATTTGTACAAAGGACATTGATCAGCACCGATGGCAATGGTATCCGGCGGCGATTCGATGCCCTTATCGCGCATGTAATTGCACCACCCATAGCCTTTATCGGAGATTGCATCCGTCAACAGATACCACGCCATGCGATCTGCACTGCGATTCGCCACGGCTAACGAATGGTAATTGGCGCAGAGAAAAGCTTCCTCGCTCTGCAAAACCGACGCTTGCCGCAACCACCCGTACCCCATGTGCACCAATGCAATGGACAAGCCCACAAGACAGGCAGCCGATCGACGCCAAAACAGCCACCGAAAACCAAAAAACAACATCAACGACAATGTAAAAAACTGCACGGCATCGCAGGGGATATCGGTAGTAACGCTGCACGGTAGTTGTTCGAACCACGTGATGACCCGATTCATCACCCGTGTCATTCCAATCAATACATCCACTATAAACTGCGCCATCCAAGGCCAAGGGAGAGCGATGTAAAACACAATGCTGATATAAATGATGAGGGTGCTCCAAGGAATGACGAATAAATTGGAAGCTAGAAAATAATTGGGGAATTGATGAAAATAAAACAATGTGAGGGGCAATGTACTGATCTGAGCAGCCACAGAAACCGCGGACATGGTCCACACCCTGTCCAACCATTTATTGGGCACATGAACGAGCGATGCAAGCGGTTTTTGCAAAATGACGATGCCAATGACGGCCAAATAACTCAGTTGGAAACCCAGATCAAAAAACATAGAGGGCCGAAACAGCAGGAGCACAAAAGCGCTTGAGGCCAGCGTATTGTATATGTTGTTGTGCTTTCCGAAATTATCGGCAAAAATAAAACCCGAAAACATCACCGCAGCCCGCAGCACACTGGGCGAACCGCCCGATAATCCACTGTACAACCAAAGCAAAGCGACCGGTAACAATGTTCGCAACCAACGGCCTTTGGAGCGTCCGAAAATGAAACGAAACAAAGGCGTGAGCAACATATAAACCAAACCCACATGCAAACCGCTAACGGCCAAAACATGCACCACACCTGCCGATGCATAGCTCGTCATCAACTCGGGATCCATATCCGATGTATCGCCCAAAATCAATGCGGCCAAAACTCCGTATTCCAAACTTTCCACATGACGCTCACGCAAACAATCCAAAGCCCTATTGCGCCAGTGCTCCATATAAAATTGAATCGAATGATCGTTCGGTGTCCACACTTTTTTCCAATACAAGCTATCCGAATAAAGTTGAAGATGAATGCCCTTGCGTCGACCATGCCGTTGCATGTTGAATTCGCCGGGGGCCTTGGGGCCGGACAACGGTTGCATGCGCCCTACAACTTGCACCACATCATCCGGTTTGAGCGCGTCGATCCCATTCGATTTTTGGAAGTAAACCAACACCTTGGCCCAAGGCTCCGCAGCGGCGCTATCGCCAATTTCCCCACAAACCTCGGCGATGCATCGAAACGAACGCTCCCGCTCGATCGGTGACTCGGTCAAACGCACCAACCAGGTACGCTCGGTTGAGGTGTCCATCCCCTTTGGCAACATGCATTCTTGACGGATCAAACCGTAGAGCCAACCCATACCGAAAAACCCCAACAAAATGGCCAAGCCCAGCCAATGGCGTTGATTGAACCAT
>CANHSF010000210.1 GCA_947463065.1 Flavobacteriales bacterium
AAAAAAGAAACAGCCGGACAATGTTTCCGGATCGTCATGGATTTCATCACCATCAAAAGTGCAAAAAAATAAATTGGGAATTTGAGACTCTAAGGTGCAAAAATCCTCCATGAACTGTTCCTCGCCTCCATACCTCAACAGAAGATCCTGGTTTTCCTGAGCTAACTTTGGAATGACAATGGCATCAAAAAAATCAACACATTCTTGAAGTTTCACAGGGTCAAAAACGCCATATATTTCATCATCAGCATGGCCAGATTCAGGGATGCCGTGCATTGCATTTAATTCATTTTTGGTGATTATAAGGTCTAAAAAGAGAACGGCCTTAGCAACGTCAATATCTTTTATATACCTCACCATCAAGCCTAGCGTGCCATATGGAATGAGAAGGTGGTGATAACGAGCAGCGGGCCCAATATCGCTTGGTTCAAAAAATAGTGTGAGTTTTCTCATTGCATTAATTCTCCATGTGCTCAACAGTCATTACTAAATTGACTTCTTCCATCTCTTGCTTTGTCAACCCTAAAGGTCCGAAATCGATTCGCCCCATGGCACAATCTAACTCGATTGAATGTGTCGAGTCATCAGAACATGAAATAGTATCGGTACGATGGTCATACACAGTAGCGCATTCTTAATCATTCAAAATTCGTAGGACCTGGATTGCGTTTGGGGTATTCGTTGCTAAACGGAAAAGCTATGGCAAATCAGGGGTTGGACCATCATGTGCAAAGCGGAAATAGCTGCATTGCTTCCATGAACACAATGCAACGATATCTCAGCCCATCTGAAGGGCTATAGCTGTTTTTAGAGCGATTTTTCGTTGGTATTGCATCTCCAAGCGATGCATCCAAGTTGAGCGAAGATAACCTATTACGAGAAGGAAAGATCAAGGAACAAGGAAAACACATTCGTTTCGTCGCTTATCAAGGATGCGGTTTTCTTTCCAATTCGAGTATTAAAACACCAACGGCCACCTTCGGTGGCCGTTGTCGATGTTTTTCGCTCGTAACGCGATCAATATTCGGTTTGGAACTGCTTGGCAAAACGCTTGCGGTCGTTTTCGTTCAAGAAAATCTTGCGCAAACGGATGCTCTTCGGTGTGCATTCCACGTATTCATCTGCTCCGATGTATTCCAAGGCTTCTTCCAAGGTGAAGCGAATCGGTGGTGCCATCACGTTCTTCGCGTCCGTGCCGCTCGCACGCATATTGGTCAACTGCTTGGTTTTGGTCACGTTCACCACCAAGTCGTTGTCGCGTGTGTGCTCGCCAATCACCTGTCCTTCGTACACCTCATCCATGGCGTCCACAAAGAACTTTCCACGGTCTTGTAGGTTACTCAACGAATAAGCAATGGCGTTGCCGGTCTCCATGCAAATCAATGATCCATTCGTGCGGCCTGGAATCTCACCTTTCATCGGCTGGTATTCCTTGAAGCGGTGTGTCATGATGGCCTCTCCTTGTGTGGCGGTCAACATATAACTTCTCAAACCGATGATACCGCGCGATGGAATTTCAAATTCCAACACGGTGCGGTCGTTCTTCGGCTCCAAGTTTTTCATTTCACCCTTGCGGCGTGTCACCGCTTCAATCGCCGTGCCTGTCATTTCTGTTGGCAAGTCGATGGTCAATTCTTCGATCGGCTCGTGTTTTACGCCATCGATTTCTTTCACCAATACACGGGGCTGTCCGATCTGCAATTCATAGCCCTCACGACGCATGGTTTCGATCAATACCGACAAGTGCAATACGCCGCGGCCAAACACCATGAAGCGGTCGGCTTTGTCGGTTTCTTGCACGCGCAAGGCCAAATTCTTCTCCAATTCTTTTTCCAAACGCTCCTTGATGTGGCGGCTGGTTACAAACTTTCCTTCTTTACCGAAGAAAGGCGAGTCGTTGATGGTAAACAACATGCTCATGGTAGGCTCATCTACCGCGATGGTAGGCAATCCTTCGGGATTTTCGCTATCGGTGAACGTATCGCCGATCTCAAATTCTTCCATGCCGTTGATGGCACAGATGTCGCCCGACACCACTTGTTCCACTTTGCGTTTGCCCAATCCTTCGAACAGGTAAAGTTCTTTGATACGGCCTTTGACAATGCTCTTGTCGCGTTTCACCAAAGCGATGGGCATGTTGGGGCGCAATTCACCGCGGTGCAATTTGCCAATGGCCATGCGACCGGTGTAGGTGGAGTAGTCCAACGAAGTCACCAGCATTTGCGGTGTGCCTTCGCGTTTGATCGGAGCAGGGATATGTTCGATTACCAAGTCCAATAGCGGCTCGATGGTATCGGTTTTTACTTTCCAGTCGAGGCTCATCCAGCCTTGTTTGGCCGCGCCATAAGCGGTAGGGAAGTCCAATTGTTCTTCCGTAGCACCCAAGCTGAACATGAGGTCAAATACCGCCTCGTGCACTTCGTCGGGTGTGCAGTTTTCTTTGTCGACCTTATTGATCACCACAATAGGCTTAAGGCCCATCTGAATGGCTTTTTGCAATACAAAACGAGTTTGTGGCATTGGACCCTCAAAGGCATCCACCAGGAGCAATACCCCTTCGGCCATGTTCAATACCCGTTCTACTTCACCACCGAAGTCACTGTGGCCGGGGGTATCGATGATGTTGATCTTGTAATCCTTGTACATGATCGATACGTTTTTGGCGAGGATGGTGATACCGCGCTCGCGCTCCAAATCGTTGTTGTCGAGGATGAGGTCGTTGTGCACTTCATTCTCACGGAATAACTTGGCAGTGTGGAGCATTTTGTCAACCAAGGTCGTTTTGCCATGGTCAACGTGTGCGATGATCGCGATGTTTCTGATTTTTTGCATAGATGAGCCCTAAAATTCGGCGTGCAAAAGTAGTTCATTTTCAGTCGTATCCGTGTATTGATAATCAGAAAGTTACGGAAATTTAACCCATGTGGCTCAAAATGTTGCCCCGTATCTGTTGCATCACGCCACGATGGAGGCCTTGTGTGGCGCACTGAACCCGTCGAACAGCGGCAGAGGAAAGTGCTAGCATGACCTGCAGCGGTTGGACGACATCGCGCATGGGTCATTTTTTGAGCGGGCAGGCAGACCTGATATTTTTTGTTGTTTCTTGCACAAGTTGGATATGCACTGCATGGCAGCCCAGCATCTTATTTCAAAAAGGAGTATGAATATGCAAATACGCTATCTGATTTTCGCTGCACTCTGGGCCATATGCTTTGGGCCAGTCCTGCGTGCGCAAAGCCATGCGGGTATTGTGGTGCACTTCGAAAGTCGCGAGCCCATCGAACAAGTCCGCATCGCTTGTAATGCATTGGAGATGGTGGTGGTGACCGACAAGGCGGGCCGCTTTCAATTGCCCGTGGCTGTAGGCGACTCGGTGTATATCGAGGTACAACGGGTCGGTTATCGCAAGTCGTATCAATGGTTTGCGCCCACCAGTGCTGATGCGGTGATCATCTATTTGGTGGAAGAGAGCTACACCTTTGAGCCCATTACCATCACCGCAGCTCCTAAGGTGGTGTACAGCAACGACACCATGAACGTGGCCGATTTTCAGTTTCTTGGCGATAGCTTGTTGCTGCTGACCTATGAGGAGGAAGAACGCTGGAAACGAGCCGAGGAAGCCAAAAAAACGATCTACCGCAATTGCCAACTCGTATTGCTCAATCGGCAAGGACAGGTGGTTCAGGCGGCCATGTTGCCGGGACAGTTTTGCAATTTGTATAAAAAGCATCCCGGTTCTACCTTTTTAATCGGCCGCAACGACACGTATTATGTGTCGTGGGAGAATGGAATGATGCAATTGCATAAGGTGGCGGAGAACGATTTTAGCGAAATCATTCAGCCCGTGTTGGCCCGGAGTGAGAACGACGTGTTGTACACCAACTATAATCCCGAGTTTCCCGCATTCGACTATTATCTCTATCACCTTTCTGACAGCACATTTGATGCACTGGTACATATCGAAGATGAGGAATTGATGCGCATGTTTCGGAGCGAATACAAGTATTTGTCGCCCCGCGAAAAGCTAGAAGCCTATCGCTTTGAAATGGCGACGGGAATGGACAAAGAGTATGTAGCGGCGTATATGCGCGGATTTCAGAACACCTCCTATTATGAGCCCCTCAATGCGCCGATGGTTGCCACCGCTGCGGGTTATGTTTTGTTTGACCACCACCACGACAGCAAGATTGCATTCGATCTCAGAGGCGCGGCACAAGACACCGTTGACATTCACTACCACGAAGTAAAGAAGCCGCAGAAATGGCAGGAGACCGTGTTTTGTGACGAGGTTACGGGCGCCTTTTACACCACCTATGATCGCAATGGATATACGGAGTTGCACCGCATTTTTCGCACGGGCAAAACAGAAAAAGTGATGGATTTGTATTATCGGTATGCCGAACAATTGACCCTGCGCGATGGCTATGTGTATTATGTGTATCGCCCTTTTGAGTCGTCGCAGAATAGGTATTTGTACAAGGAGAAAATCAAAGTCAATGCATTGGAAGGCGACATGCCGGATTGAACTTTGAAGGTTAAACCCAAATTACGCATTGCACCGTGCGAGCACGTGTTGAAGAGATTGGATGAGGAAAAGCAGCAGACGAGCCAATAAAGATTGAACTGACCTATATTTGTTCAACCTCCCACGGTTGAACCGTTGGCACTAAAACCGAACCAATGAAACGAATGATCATCACCTGCTGCCTCAGCGCGGCATTGTTTTTTGCAAACACACTTACCGCGCAAATTGAAGGCTCGGCATTTACCTTGACCGGTATGGGCGTTGCTACACCATTTGCACGCGATTACCAAACCTTGGGAATCAATCCAGCGAACCTGGACATCAAAGGACCATTTGAAAACAAGTTCACCCTGGGTTTTTCCGAAATTGGATTGTCGCTGTATTCCGAAGTGTTGAGCAAACCCGAGTTGCGTCAGAACATCTTTCGCCAGGACATCAGGGATTTCAGCCGCGAAGAACAAATCGAATACGCCAAAACGTTTGCCAATAGCGACAACACCATCGACCTCAAGGCCATGTCCTTTGGCGTGAGCATGTCAACCAACAAAGCGGGCACATTTGCATTCAGCATCGCCGACCGCGTGAATTTTTATTCGTCATTCAACAATTCGATTTCCGATTTGATGTGGCTGGGCAGCACCGCCAGTTACTTTGATTCGTTGGTGGTTGAAATTCAAAACGGCGTTTACGATACCATTCCCAACATCGGCAATATTGATCAGCAAACCTACAATCAGGTGGTAGCCGGCATTACAGCTCTTCAAAACGCGCAGAGCTTGAGTCAGTTGTTGGAAGGTACACAGTTTCGTTTCACTTGGATGCGGGAATTCAATTTTGGTTATGGCAAAACCTTGTGGAGCAATAGCAATTGGGAAATCAATGCTGGAGTAGGAG
>CANHSF010000211.1 GCA_947463065.1 Flavobacteriales bacterium
GTGCGTAGACATAGAAAAGTCGAGCTAACATGATGTGGGGGTCGATAAAGGACGCCAAGCGTGGCGTCATTACAACAATCTCAACCTACTGAAAGATCGGCCGTAAAATGAGTTTACTTCGGAATGTGCCTCGGGAACGGCCGCTGTTGCGCTTAGGGCTTTGATGGTGTGTGAACCCATTGATTAAGTCTCAATGCAACTGTCTTAATTTCAGTAGTTAAACTTTTGTTAGATAGAATTAAGCAGTCAAAATCTATTACAGAGCTGAAAGGCTTCAATGACGTTCACCCCGATTCGTGACCACTCGGGGAATGCTTTCCTCGATTTTTATTTTCACCTTATGGGTGATACGCTTTCAAATAAAAATCTTGTGGGAGCGCCCGTCCGTTTTGCCATAACCGAGTTTATGCAGTCGGTTTCGTACATGAGATTCAAAAGCCCAATAAAGCCAAGTGTTCGCGCAAGTTTCGAGCGCGCAGGCGTAATCACATATACGGCGAGCATCCCGCCCGAGCGGGACAATTGCATTTGAAGGGATTTTGAATCGGAATAGAAGTTCGACTGCATAATCTAGCTTTATACTTTTCATCACGATTCCGACTGCATAAATTGGCTTAAGCCTGTATTGTGCATTGGGATTCTATTCCAACAAAAAATCAGGGATAAAAAATATAGATTACAAAGAAACTCAGATAAAAGTCGCTCGTCGTTTCGCTCTAATCTTCTAAAGCCAAAAGGTCTTCAATTTGAATAAGTAACTGTGGGATTTTATTTTTGGCCACATCCCAAACGATTAAATAATTGACTCCCATGTAGTCATGAATTTATCGGTCACGCATGCCGACCATATGTTTCCATTCAATTGCGCTCCATTTTACTTTGAAATCGGCAGGGATTTTCTTGGTTGCTTCCCCTATAATTTCGAGACTCCTTGCGATCGCGCGCTTTAAAACCTCATCATTCAGAAAATCGGTTTTTTCCAACACACTTGTAGACGACACAATGAATTTGCATTCATCAAAAATATGACGGAGGTATTCTATTGGGCGCTTAGACATAATGAACTTCTTTCAAGATAATTGGGCCAATGTAAGGACTCAATCCATTCATGGTTACAATCTCTAGTTTCTCGTCTTTGAAAAGCTGTTCAATGATGTCGCAAACAGCCATGAAATTGTCGAAACTTTCTGCTTCAGGCTCGAAATCAACCAATACGTCAATATCGCTATTCGAATTTTGCTCATTGCGAATGTATGAACCAAATAGGCCCAACTTTCGAATTCCAAATTTGGAAAGTTCGGATTTTCTGCTGCTTAAGGCACTTAAGATGTTCTCTCTGGTTGTCATGGAACAAAACTTAGCACAAATATACGATGATTTTCACATCAATAGCTAGAGACAAGTTGCCACTTACTCGGGTCAACACATGGAGATAAGGCCCCTAAAAGCTAGATCCTAAAGGGATTTTGGGAAAAATTCTCAAGACTCAGAACGTCACCAAAGTTCCCACCTCTTCGCCTTGAATGAGGCGCATCAAATTACCCTCCTTATTCATATCGAATACGATGATGGGGAGTTTGTTTTCGTTGCACAAGGTAAAAGCGGTCATGTCCATCACATTCAAACCTTTTTCGTACACTTCATTGAATGTGACACTTTGGTATTTGGTTGCGGTGGGGTCTTTTTCGGGATCTGCGGTATAAATGCCGTCGACACGTGTTCCTTTCAGAATGATGTCGGCATCGATTTCAATGGCGCGCAAGGAAGCTGCCGTATCCGTTGTAAAGAAGGGGTTTCCTGTGCCTGCTCCGAAGATCACGATGCGTCCTTTTTCAAGGTGGCGAACGGCTCTTCTTTTAATAAAGGGCTCCGCGATGCTTTTCATTTCAATTGCCGATTGCAAGCGGGTTTGGATGCCAATGCTCTCCAATGCCGATTGCAGCGCCATACTGTTGATCATGGTGGCGAGCATGCCCATGTAATCCCCTTGGGTGCGCTCCATGCCCCCTTGTTCGGCTTGCACACCGCGGAAGATGTTTCCACCTCCTATCACAATGGCCATTTGCACGCCTGTTGCAAGGGTTTCTTTGATTTGTTGGGCGTATTGCATGAGGCGCGTATTGTCGATGCCAAACTGCTTGTCGCCCATGAGCGATTCTCCGCTGAGTTTGAGGAGGATTCTTTTGTACTTCATATCAGGGGTCAAAGGTAGTTGGTCGAAACCAAAAATGCAGGGCGGATAAAAAAATCTACGCGAAAGTTTACCAACAGCGCAATCGTGGCAGTGCCACAAAAATTGAGCGGTTGGTTAAAATGGTAGAGTGGTGCGTGGCGTTCGGTATTACTTTCGCAGTCTTAATTTTTGTCCATTTTAAATACTTCAGCGATGAGTTCGAGAAGAGTACGTGTTCGCTTTGCCCCGAGTCCAACAGGTCCATTGCACATGGGAGGAGTCCGCACAGCATTGTACAGTTATCTGTTTGCCAAGAAACATGGAGGAGATTTTTTGTTGCGGATCGAGGATACGGATCAAAATCGATTTGTACCCGGCGCAGAAGATTACATCATTGCAAGTTTGAAATGGTGCGGTATTTCGCCCAATGAAGGAGTTGGATTTGGCGATGGGCCGCACGCCCCATACCGTCAGAGCGAGCGCAAGGCGTTGTACCGTCAATATGCAGAGCAATTGGAGCGCGATGGATATGCCTATTTGGCATTTGACACACCTGAAGAGATGGAAGCTCTGCGCAAGGAGGCCGAAGCAAACAAACAAAATTTTGCATACGATGCCACCACCAGGACCAATTTGCGCAACTCTTTGACCATGTCTTCGGAAGAAGTTGCCGCTGCGATTGCTTCTGGAGAGCACTATGTGATTCGATTGAAGGTGCCGCAAAATGAAGAGATCGCATTTACCGATTTGATTCGCGGCGAGGTCAGTTTCCGCTCGCATGTGGTGGACGACAAGGTATTGCTCAAAGGCGATGGCATGCCCACGTATCATTTGGCCCATATTGTTGACGATTATTTGATGGAAATCACCCACGCCATTCGCGGCGAGGAATGGTTGCCCAGTGCACCAGCGCATATTTTGATTTATCGCTACTTGGGATGGGAAAATGCCATGCCGCAATATGCCCATTTGCCTTTGTTGCTCAAACCCGATGGCAATGGAAAACTGAGCAAACGCGACGGCGATCGATTGGGCTTTCCGGTATTCCCGATGGACTGGAACGATCCCAGCAGCGGGGAGCTGAGCAGCGGATACAAAGAGCGCGGGTATTATCCCGAGGCGTTTGTCAATATGCTCGCTTTTTTGGGTTGGAATCCAGGGACAGAGCAAGAGATATTTACGCTGGAGGAATTGGCGCAGGCTTTTCATATTGAGCAGATTCAGCACGCTGGAGCAAAGTTCGACCCTGAAAAGGCGAAGTGGTTCAATGAACAGCATTTGCGTCGGCGCTCGGCATCGGTCATTGCGGCATCCATCCGAGGCGAATTGGCAAAGACATATGGCATGGCGGCCGACGATGCACGATTGCAGGAGACCTATTTGGTCAAGGCAGTTGAATTGTTGCAGCCACGAGTTCAATTCGAACATGAGATGATTGCCGTTGGCGCCTATTTGTTTGAAGCTCCAAGCGCATATGATGAGGCGGTGATTGCTAAAAAGTGGAAAGCCAATTATCGGCCTTTGTTTGAGCGGTTGGCTGCAGAATGGGAAACCCAAGCAGCAACGACAGAAGACACGTTAAAAGCGTGGTTTGAAAGCCAATGCGCAGCACACGGAATAAAACCGGGCGAAGTGCTGCAATTGTTGCGGGTTTTGGTGAGTGGCCAAGGAGGTGGAGTTGATCTTTTTGGCATGCTCGTACTATTGGGCGCAGCGACCTGTGCGTCACGATTGCATAAGGCCCTCGAATTGGAATTATTAAAAGGAGAATAAAACATGAGTATAGAAAAGGCTCCAAATTTTTTGGAAGACATCATTGCAGAAGATATTAAAAACGGTAAGAACGACGGACGAGTTTTGACTCGATTTCCGCCGGAGCCCAACGGATACCTGCATTTGGGACACGCCACGAGCATCTGTTTGAATTTTGGATTGGCCAAAACATTCAATGGCCAAACCAATTTGCGTTTCGATGACACCAATCCGGTCACCGAAGACACCGAGTACGTGGAGAGCATTCAGCGCGACATCCAATGGTTGGGATTTCAGTGGGCCAACTTGTTTTATGCATCCGATTATTTTGATCAGATGTATGCCTTTGCAGTGACTTTGATCAAAAAAGGATTGGCTTATGTTGACGATAGCACGGCAGAGGAAATAGCTAGTATGAAAGGCACGCCAACCGAGCCCGGCAAGCCGTCGCCTTATCGCGATCGCACTGTTGATGAGAACCTGCAGTTGTTTGAAGAGATGCGTGCGGGCAAATACAAGGAAGGCGAAAAGACCTTGCGCGCGAAGATTGATATGGCTTCGCCCAATATGCATTTGCGCGATCCATTGATGTACCGGATCAAGTATGCCCATCATCACCGCACGGGCGACAAATGGTGTATTTATCCGATGTACGATTTTGCCCATGGACAAAGCGATTCGATCGAAAAAATCACCCACTCGATCTGCACCTTGGAGTTTGAAGTGCACAAACCCTTGTACAATTGGTTTGTCGAAAAATTGGAGATATTTCCGAGCCAACAATATGAGTTTGCACGACGCAACATAAACTATACAGTGATGAGCAAGCGCAAGCTGTTGCAATTGGTAAATGAGGGCCATGTTGCAGGCTGGGATGATCCGCGAATGCCCACCATCAGCGGTATTCGTCGCAGAGGCTATACAGCGGCGAGCATCCGCCACTTTTGCGAGCTGACTGGAATTTCGCGTCGCGAGAACGTCATTGATGTGAGTTTGTTGGAATACTGTATCCGCGAGGAATTGAACAAAACTGCTACCCGAAGAATGGCGGTTTTGAACCCTGTGAAATTGATCATCGACAACTACGAGGAGGGTAAAGTAGAAATGCTGACGGGCGAAAACAATCCCGAGGTTGAAGGCGGTGGAGGTACACGCGAAATACCGTTTTCACGCGAATTGTGGATTGAGCGAGATGATTTTATGGAGGAGCCACCGAAGAAATTTTTCCGACTTGGACCGGGTTTGATGGTTCGTTTGAAACATGCCTACATCATCAAGTGCGAGTCGTTTGTAAAGAACGAAGAAGGAGTAGTAACGGCCATCCATTGCACATATATCCCAGAGAGCCGCAGCGGTCAGGATACCAGTGGAATCCAAGTCAAAGGCACCATGCATTTTGTGAGTGCTTCGCATGCTGTGCCCGTTCAGGTGAATTTGTACGACCGTTTGTTTAAGGTGGAGAATCCTTCGGCGGAAGA
>CANHSF010000212.1 GCA_947463065.1 Flavobacteriales bacterium
GATCTAGGTGCACTCGCCTTGGGCAACCCCAATGCCAGCGGCCACGAACTGTACATCGAATGCATCAAAAACGAAGCAGATGCGCCCCGTATATATCTCGATAATTTAAAAATTGTTCGTTGGGATTGATTCCACGAAAGTGCTACTCCATTTATGCATCGCAACAATAGACTTGTCCTTTTCTACTACGCAGCTGACGCCATCAGCGCGATTGTGGCTTGGACCATTCTCTATGTGTTTCGAAAAAAAATCATTGAACCTGGCGATCAACCCTTCGATACTCCGCTGGAATTCGATGTGAATTACGCGTGGAGTTTGTTGGTCATACCCGCTTTTTGGATGCTCATTTATTGGTCGGGTGGTATGTATCAAAAAGTACTTCGCCGTTATCGCTTGCAAGAGTTGAAAGAAACCCTGATCGCATCCATGGTAGGGACTTTGATCATCTTTTTTGTATTGTTGATGGATGACAAAATAACGAGCTATAGAGACTATTATCAGTCGTTGACCATTTTGTTCTGCTCGCATTTCTTCATCACTTTACTCTTTCGTTTAATCCTTACTTCAAGAACGGTGACGCTTGTTCATAAAGGACATATTGGGTTCAACACCATCATCGTTGGTGGCAATCAAAAGGCCCTTGCAATGTATGAAGAGATTCAGGGATTGCGCAATTCGCCGGGCTTCAAGTTCACAGGCTTTGTGCGTGTCAACGGGCAAGACAATTTGCTGAGCAAACACATTCCCCATCTGGGCAAATACGATGTCTTGAAAAGCATCATTACAGAAATGAGCATCGAAGAAGTGATCATTGCCATTGAAAGCGGTGATCACAAGGATCTCGAAAAGATCATTTCCATGTTGGAAGATACCAGTGTCAACATCAACATCATTCCAGACACGTACGACATCTTGAGCGGATCGGTGAAGCTCAACAACATCTACGGAATTCCGCTGATCCGGGTCAATCACAGCATCATGCCCGCTTGGCAATTGACCATCAAGCGGATGATAGACGTCACGGTCAGCGGTGCATCCCTGCTCCTTCTGAGTCCGTTTTTGATCCTCATCGCATGCATCATTTCTTTTGAAAGCCGAGGTGGTGTTTTCTATTCGCAAGAACGCATCGGCCGCTTCGGAAAGCCATTTCGCATCTTCAAATTCAGAACCATGAGCAAAGATGCTGAGAAGGATGGCCCTCAACTCAGCTCATCCAACGATGCTCGCGTGACCAAGTTCGGTCGATTCTTGCGCCGAACCCGGATTGATGAAATCCCTCAATTTTGGAATGTTTTGAAAGGTGAAATGGCTTTGGTAGGACCACGCCCCGAACGCCAGCACTTTATCGATCTCATTACGCAGCGCGCACCCCATTACAGCCATTTGCACCGCGTGCGCCCCGGTATTACGAGTTGGGGCCAAGTCAAATTTGGCTACGCCGAGAATGTGGACCAAATGATCCAGCGATTGAAATACGACATCCTGTACATCGAAAACATGAGCATCGCTATGGACATCAAAATCCTCTTTTATACGGTGCTGATTGTGATGAAAGGCGCAGGCAAATAAGCTCTTGCATCTTGATCGTACTTCAAGCCTCGGGAACCACCGATTGTGCTTCTCCCGCCTTTACATACACGTGTTGATGAGCAATGCCCAAACCACTGAGAATGCCCGGAATTCGCTCCCGGTGCGTATCGGTCATAAAAATCTGACCCTGTACATGTTCTTGTGCCCACAACAATATGCGCCGTGCACGCGACTCGTCTATTTTATCAAAAAGATCGTCCAAGAGCAGCAAGGGCGCAATGGGTTGCATCTTGGCCATGTAGAGGTACTGTGCCAATTTGATGGCGATAAGAAACGATTTTTGCTGGCCCTGTGAAGCCATTTTTTTGATGGGCAATCCATTGATGGTAAAATGCAAATCGTCGCGATGGATTCCACTGCCTGTTCGCTCCAACATGCGATCCTTGTCTTTGTTTTGGGTCAACAACTGACGCATGGACAACTCATGCAACTCACTCTCGTAAGTCAAGCCAGGCAATTCGTGTCCGCCGGAAATTTCGCTATACACCTCCGCGAAGGCCTCGTTGAATTGCGCTATGAACTCCTTGCGTTTTTCAAATATAATTTGCCCATGTTCCAACAACTGATAATCCCAAGGCTCGAGCATTTCGGCATTGTACATGCCCTTGCTTCCAAACATTTTCAGCAAGTTGTTGCGTTGCTGCAAGGCGTGGTTGTAATTCAAAACATGGTGCAAATACCGGGCATCGTGTTGCGACACACAAACATCCAAAAATTTGCGCCGCTCTTCGCTGCCCTCCCAAATGAGCACAATGTCATAGGGCGATATGACAACAATGGGCAATACCCCTATGTGATCGGCCAATCGATCGTATTCTTTGAAATTGCGTTTGACCGTTTTCTTCAGTCCTTTGCGCAAGCTCAAGATGATCTGCTCGGGGGTCTCATCGCGCACATACTCGCCCGTTATACTGGCCTGATCGCAATCCTGACGCACCGAATGGGTGTCGATCGAACTGATAAAACTCTTGGTTGTGCTGAGGTAATAAATGGCATCGAGGACATTGGTTTTGCCGCTTCCATTGTCGCCGGTAAAACAAACTATGCGGCTGCGGAAAGCCAACTTCAGCGTCTCGTAATTTTTAAAATTATAGAGCTGTATTTGTTCCAAAAACAATTTGCGTAACTGCATAGCTTAAAACAAATACTGGTTGTAACTATTCTTCCACCGAAACGATCTACGGTTCATTTCCTCCAAACTGCGCAACCCCTTGGCAAACTCTTTTGCATCTTCTTCGTCCTCATCGATCACAATATTGTCCGAACTTTCAATCAAATTGGGCCACAGATTGGTCGGGTCGGAATGGTCAAAGGCCACAATCAACCCCAACCATGACGAAGCTTCTTTCAGTTTGAATTTCATGCAATACACCTCAAACGTTTTGCCTTTGATGGTGCGGATCTCTTTCTGATAAATGAAGCAGGTATCCACACCGGCCTTTTTGTTGTATCGATTGTTAAAGCGAATCTTGACGTAATTCACCACCAACGAATCGCGATTTGCCCATTCCTGGGGCCAGTGCGCAGTGGCCTTCTCCTTGTGCATGATGCCGTACAATTCCGTGATCAGTTCTTTTTTGGTCAACACCCGCTGTATCAAACTATCGGCTGGCGTCATATCGTTTTCCATTTGAAACTTGAGGTACTCCAACAGCCAATCTTGATTCTTGATGCGCGCAGCCTTATCAAAAATTGCGCTCACCTCTGGCCGCGTGGTATACGGCAACAACAAACGCAAATAGGTAGTGATCCGATTGAAATTAAAATAATCCAATGACTTTTTTGAATTGAGCCTTTTGATTTCGTTTTTGGCATCCAACAGCATAAAGTTCAATTGCTTCTCATACACCTTGGACTGCACCAAGCCGCTGTCCAATAGCGCTGAAATCAACCGGTAGGTGCTTATCTCGTACTCGTCCAATGTCACCAAACTGAACAACTCCGGCAAAAGACCAACAGCGAGCTCCAACGAGTCGTACAACAAATCAAAAGTACCGTTGCCATCGCCAGTTACGGGAGGTTCGTTGAGCAACAATTCCTTGTACAGGCCAAACGAGGACTTGTTCTTCATTTCCAATAACTCACGCAGTAAGTTGATTTGCGTCTTCGAACTGTCGGCATTGGCGTAAAACTGCTCCCGAATAAACTTCATGTTGACGGCCGATGTATCCTCGTTGAGCGACTCTATGAGCAAACGTTTTAAGGCCAGTTGATCATCTTCATCTTTCAACGAAGGCATGCTGATGAGCATTTCGCGAACACGAGGAATAACGGATTTATCCAAATCCACCTCACCAAACAACTCCGCAACATGGCCGCGTGTTGTGAGCGACCCGTATTGCAAAGAGTCCAAGAACAAGCCATCCCGATTTAAGAAATGACGAACATTATAGACCGTGTCGGTCGGTGTAAACGTTTGAAAGAAATGCGTAATGAACTCGCCAGGGCCGGTGATGGAATCGTACAACGCTGTCAATGTGTAGAGCGATTTGTAGTGCAAAATTTTGCGCATCATTTGGACTCTAGCACACGATGTATCGCTGAATATATAATCGGCCACTACGCCTGTGGGAGTTGATCTTACATCGTATCGATCGAGGCGGAATGCATTCTTATCGATGAGCTTTTCACTCCATCCGCGAACGAACTCCGCGCTGTCGGGATCTGAGAAGGCATGTGCACGGCGAAATTGAACTTCTACCACATCGGGCAAGCCTGGAGGCGCGAATGCCCCTTCGCCTTCTAGCGATTCAAATGGATTTTTGGGTTCATCGTCGGTTCCATAATAATAAAAATCCGCAAAACTCTCTTCTTGTTTGAACTCGAAAGGAAGCTCCACTTGATAACAATAGGTAGAGTCCGTGTAAGGATAATAGCGCTGGTGACGATCGGTGCGGAATTGCAGATTGGTCAGAAACGTCTCGGCCAGCTTTTTGTCGTCGGAAAAAACCGAAAACACATAATAATTCAACCCTTGCACCACGCCCAACGCTTGCCCCTTGCGATCCTGCATGTTGAACTCCACCCAAGTAGCAGTGCGGCCATTGACCACCTTGATGGAACGAGCTTGTTCTTGGAGTTTATTGTCCTCCACAAATGCGTTGATCAGGCGATTGGTCTCATAGCTGTCTTCATCAAAAAATTCGGGATTGCTGATCGTATGGCGTTGGACGAAAAAGTAATTGCCTGATGCATCTTTGCTGCTGCATGCAAAATCGGGATCTTCAAAGCGTTGCACGTCGCGCTCATAATACAACACTTCACCGGGCATGCGCAGATGCAGCGTGCCGTCTTGAGAGGTCCACCAATCGTCGAGGCGAGAAGCTTGCGGCACCAATTGTATGCCATTGAAAAACTCATCGCCATACCCTTTCAATACTTTTTGTCCCGAACTGGTTAGTTGAAACACGATCACTTCCTCTCCTACCAAAAAGATTTGTTTGCGGTGCACATCGCCCCTGCGGTTTTTATTGTAGATATCGAAACCTGGGAAGCCGTTGCGTTCGATTCGCTTCTGTGCAATGATATCGCCCGCGACCACCTCATACAAGATGCTATCGATGGATGACATGATTTGTTCGTTAGACTTTTTCAGCAGCCCTGCATACGATTTCAGACGATAGATCATGAAGCTTGCCGCATTGGGAATGTCTAAACTGATCATGGCAGCTACTTCGTTGGATTGAAATAAATCGTACATGGTGTGGGGAGCCATTCCACGAATTGCATTGTCTTTGCTGCTGAAAGCCGTGTAGGTGCGTTTGAAAACCGAGGCATCGATTTTATCCCTTGTTTTGACATTGCGTTCCCC
>CANHSF010000213.1 GCA_947463065.1 Flavobacteriales bacterium
AGGTTTATGGAGCAGTTCGCTGTGGTATATTTATCCTGAACCAGGCCAATATACGTTGTGTGTCACTACGGATGAGACGCAGTTCGATATGTGCGAAGCCTACTATTGTTTTAACGTAAACATTGAAGGCAGCGGGGTCAACGTAAACGAAATAATTTCAGCGCCATGGATGGTGTATCCCAATCCTTCATCGGGTCTTTTGCAAGCACATGCCAGTGTGGGCGATCGCATTCAGATTCTGGATGCTCAGGGGCGTTTGCTGCATCAAGAATACGTCCAAACAACAGGGCTATGGTCCGCCGAAATGGACTTGCCTGGGGGTATTTACTTCGTGCAGCGTGCGCAACTCAACGGAGTGCAAACTTGCCGTTGGGTGGTGCACAAGGAATAATGCGAAGTCTTACTTCGTCGTTTTTGCGCCCATCTCGATCCCCATTTTTTCATAGGCCACATCGTTGGGCTCCCAACGTTCGATTTTGTAGCCTTCTGCATGGAGGATATGCAAAAACTTGCCGCAGTCATAGGTTTCGATGGTATCCACAATCGTCACGCCTTCTTGACGCAATACGTTCACAAGTGCCTCTAAATCGGCCACGCAGTAGTTGATCATGAACTCGCGTTCGGAGGGTTCAAAATACTTCGTAGTTTCGAGTTGATCATCGCATCACCTAAGCCAACAGGGTGTATTCATTTGATGTGAAAGGAGAAAGCTTTGCACGTTCAACTTGACCTAGATGAATGTTTTGGTTTGCTCTAAGTGCCTTTTCGTTATCCAACATGTGATCCGTTGTAACATTGCATCGCAACATCCGGGGCGGAATACATGTGGCTGGATGATCGCGAGGTGAATATGGAAATAGGAATAGACAGTTTTGCTGCCGCTCAATTGAGCGAGGATAAAAAACACGCCGTGCACAGCGATCGTGTGATTGGTGATTTGATCGACCGTATTGTTCTCGCTGACGAGGTTGGTTTGGACATCTTTGGATTGGGCGAACACCATCGCAAAGAATTTTTGGATGCCGCGCCATCGCTTATTTTAGCGGCAGCAGCAAGTCGTACCAAGCGCATTCGACTCACCAGCGCGGTGAGTGTTTTGAGTGCAGATGATCCCGTTCGCTTGTTTCAGCAGTATGCGACATTGGATTTGATCTCCAAAGGCCGCGCGGAAATGGTGGTCGGTCGAGGTTCATTCATTGATGCTTTTCCGCTCTTCGGGCATAATCTCAACGATTACGATGAGTTGTTTGCCGAAAAATTGCAGTTGTTATTGCTTATCCAAAAAAATGAAAAGGTGACATGGCAAGGCCGATTCAGAGCGCCGTTGGACAATCAGGCCATTATTCCTCGTCCATTGCAACAGCAGCTTCCCATTTGGTTGGGGGTAGGCGGCACTCC
The DNA here is from genome assembly GCA_947463065.1 of Flavobacteriales bacterium. Taxonomy (GTDB): domain Bacteria; phylum Bacteroidota; class Bacteroidia; order Flavobacteriales_D; family Sanyastnellaceae; genus CANHSF01. The sequence continues at coordinate 1,399 of CANHSF010000213.1, forward strand.
GGAGTCATTCGTTCGGGCTGGTATGCTCGGCATGCCGCTGATGATTGCAATCATCGGTGGTGAGACCCATCGCTTTGCACCATTGGTCCAGTTGTATCGCGAGGCCGGCGAAAACGCAGGATTTCGTCCCGAACAATTGAAAGTGGGCATGCACGCCTTTGGTTATGTGGCCGCTACTACGGAGCAAGCCAAGGAAGAAGCTTTTCCTGGATTGTTTACCGCTTTTGAGGACATTCGAAAGGAGCGAGGTTGGCCACCGATGACCCGCTCACAATTCGATTTTCAATGTGCCGAAAAAGGAGCCTATATGATCGGAAGTCCTGAGGAGGTGGCCGCCAAAATCATTCGACACAGCAAGGCTTTGGGCGGATTGGATCGGGTGACGTTTCAAATGGATGGCATGTACGTAGGGCAAGAAAAATATTTGCAAGCCATCCGTCACATTGGTCAAGAGGTAGCCCCTCGTGTGAAAGAGCTGCTGGCCGAATGATCATTTGGTCACCGCGATCATCACACCAAAATCGCCGTCGAGTTGTTCCCATTGTTGCAATGGACAGAAGGCACGCGATACATTGCCATCCAAATAAAGTGCGTTTTGACACCCGTTGCGCAAGAAATACGACGCAAAAGTGTGGAGGTTAACTTCGTTTTTGGAGAGTGCCATCAAGATGCGGCCATCGGGCAAGATGCCCACGCCGTTGCGAATAGCAGTGTTTTTGGAGTTCGCATTGAACTTCGGATGTATCGCGCCATGGATCACCAGCATGGGTCCCGATTGGGTGGCAAACGCAATCGTGGAATCGGCTTTAAATTCGGTGGTTGAACACACATGGGCGCCTGCGTTTTTGGTCAAATAAAAAACGCCGTTGGGCTCGAGAAAAAAGTTTCCCTCTCCCTTAGATGTGTTGAGCGGTGCAAGCGTACGATGGTTTTCGATATACAGACCTACGGGTTGGCGGTCGACGTGGTACATGCCGCCGTTCATGGCGAAAAGCATCGGTTGTTTGATCGCTTGAAAATGGGAACTCAATTTTTTTAAATTACCGTAGAGCTGACCATCCTTGTTTTTCCAATGCATCGATACTTGATGCTGGCTGAGGTCGGCAACAAAAGCGACATAGTTTTTCTTGTCGAGGCTGTCTTCATGCGGGCAAAAGGATGAAGCCACCAGCAGCCCAATCAGCAGCATGAAGAACAGAATTTGGTGGTGTAAGGTGCGCATAGCTGGACGAAGAATGAAGGAGGTAATTGGCTGGTGCGATTATGACGTGGACATATCACGCAAGGATTGAAACAGTTGAAAGCACGATGTCCCTATGATCACGAGCAACACAATGTAGCGAAACACTTTTTCGGACGTGATTTGCAGAATTTTTTTCCCCGTATAACTGCCCAAGATTCCAATGATGATTAAGCCACCGATAAGCGGCCAAAACTCCGGTTTGAAATAACCTTGCCCCAGGTAGATGATGGCCCGGCTCACATCCACGCCGAGATCGATGAATGCCGATGTGGCAATGAAGACATCTTTGCTGAGATGAAAGGCGGTGAGCACGAGTCCACGGATGGCTCCACCCGAACCCGCAATTCCTGCAATGAATCCCGAAATCAATCCGCCGGAGATGAGGTTGCCCGTGCGCTGTTGCAATGGTCGATCGAATCGAACGATCAAAAATACCGACAGGAGCACCAATACAACACTCATGAAGAGTTCCAACTTTTCGGCGGCAAAGAAAGAGGTCAATAGCGCTCCGGCACTTACAGATATCACTGCGGGAATGCCAAGTTGAATGACCAGTTTCCAATCAACACCTTTTCGAAAAAGGAAGATTTTAGATAGGTTGCTGAACACATGAAAGAGAGCTGTGATGACCAATACCGATTTAAAATCGAAAAACAATGAAGCCATGGGCACGAACAATAAGGAAGACCCAAATCCCGACACCGTTCCGATGACTTCGGCAATAAAAGCCAATACAAAGAATAGCGTGTAGTTGATGTCCATGTCTCAATTGGAGTATATCGGACCACAAGGTAAGGGTAGGAGGTTAACCAATACGAGGATAAAACACCCGCTGCATTGAAATTTTGGCCCCTAAAATGGAGGCTTGGGGATGAATGTCATTTTTTTGTTATCGGTTGTGGAATTTGGGTATTAAATTGGTCATACAGAAAGCCAACACCTAACCCGATTAGAAAACCCTTAACCTTCATGAAAATTTGCTTGAGCGTAGTCATTTTATTGGCTCTGCACTTGCCAAGCGTAGCCCAATGCGATTGCCCATCCGATACCGAGCAGCCGCAATTTTGGGCGGAGTGTGCAATGCGTTCAGAAAATGTATCAAACACCAACAATACCGGTCGTAAAAAACCGACCAATCCACATAACAAATGCATCTATCCCATGTGTTTACAAAACAACCTGAAGGAGAACTGGCTGAATAATTTCACTTCTAAACCAAAAGAAAAGCGGTAAAGGCATATAAATCAATCGCTTGAATGTTTTGAGTTGATCTGGATGTCAAGTGCTCTAGAAAAAATTGGAGCAAACTTTTTTTTAAATCTGTTACAATTTTTTTTCGAGATTTTTTCGAAGAAATTTTTTCACGAAATTTTTTTCTAGAATTTTTTCCAAGAATTTTTTGCGCCATGCTTTTCTGGATTTCGGATCAGCGTTTTGGTTCTCATCCTCCGTTTTGTTTGAGAAAAAAAATGAACGAGATCTTTCGCAATGTTCGGGATGCACCATGCCGATGGTTGTTGTTGCACTTGGCCTGCCGCATTTTCGTCGCTCGAAGGATGTTGTTGGCCAAGCGTCGTCTTGACCTGCCCCGGCTGTTTTCCTGAACCCAATGAAGGATCTCTGCCTTTTTTTCAACCTTTTGATTATCCATCCACTCACTTGCTTTTGATCTCAAATGCGTTGATTGGTTATGGTTTATACGTTTTTTTTTGGCGCAGTGCGACACCGAGTCGAGTCAGCAGTGGCGCTTTCTCAACAAAATGTTTCGGATATGGGGGATGGTTTCGGCTAGGGATGGATCACCTTGGCAAATTGATTTCCGGAAATCTCTGTGTTTTCAGCCTTTGAGTTGCAGACTGAGGATCTGCCGCTCGTCCAAAGTCTAAACCTTCGCATACCGCAATCGGCGCAATCGCTGTGTTATGTGATAACTGTCCAATCCGCTGCACGTCACACTGCCTGCGCGTTCGATATCGACGTAACCATCTTCTGCAATACATTCGTCGGGCATCTGTGCATAAATGATTTTGCCGATCAGCAAGGTCGTACCATTCAATTCGATGGGCGTATGTTGCACCAATTCGCAGGCCAATTGAATACGGCTTTCTTGAACAAAAGGAGCAACGATGGAGTCGACGAAAAGTGGAGTGAGGCCTGTAGCATCGAATTCACTTGTCTCCTCGGGATATTTTGCACTGCACTGATGCGCTGCATCGAGAAAATCGGCATGCACATGGTTGAGGGTATAGGACGATGTGCGCAAGATATTGCCCAAGGTGTTGTTGCCCGGTTCTGTCGGCCGCACCATCAAACCACAAAGCGCAGGGTCAGCCCCGATATGAAAAAGCGAACTGAATAAAGCCAGATTGTGGTGGCCTGAGCCATTGGTAGTCCCTACGAGGACAAGGCTTTTGAATCCACCTAAGGAGTTAATGAAATTGCCGCGGTAACGGCGTTCCATGGCTTGCAAAGAACTAGGTTGTACGATCATGTCGTCGTTGTTTGGTATGTGTTTGTATGATTCGTTCGTTGTCGTGGAGCACGGCCTCATGTTTGCGATGGCTCCACACATGTTCGCGGGCAAATCGTGCAGCTTCGGCGAGATCAACAATGGGCGCGGGATAATCGGTGCCAATGTTTACACCATACAACTGTTGTTCGATGGGCGTCATGCGATAAGGCTCATGAATGAATTCCGTTGGCACACCGCGCAATTCGGGCACCCATTGTCGAATGAAACGACCCTCGGGATC
>CANHSF010000214.1 GCA_947463065.1 Flavobacteriales bacterium
ACGTATGAAAAAACTCTTATTCGCTTGGCCAATCTTGGCTACCATCGCCGCTACCGCTCAATGTGAGCCGGGTTTCATTGCTCTGAGCATGAACATTTACACCGATGGTTATGGCTACGAAACCTATTGGGAACTCGTACCTGGCACCAATGCCTGTGGCGACGGCACCATCGCGTGGGGCAGCAACCTCGAAACCGTCGGATGCGCGGGTGGTGGTGAACAAAATGCGGGATGGTCTGAAACGGCTTATCCTTCCAACACCGTTATCCCAATCAATGACATTTGTCTCGTCGAAGGCGAACTCTATACCCTCTACTTCGTCGATGACTGGGGCGATGGTGGACTGTATTTCGAGATGTTTCAAAACGGAAGTCTCGTGGGCTTATATCAAGGAACAGGTATCGGAAATGCATGGACTTTTGAAGCGGGTCTCAATCCGCTTGGTCCGCACGACAGTCCATGCAACGCTCTTCCCGTGATCCCTCAAGCGGGTTATGCCGTAGATCTCAACAACTCCAACTGCTATACCCAAGTCAACGAAATCACGCCTTTCCTCGTGCACTGTCAAGCCGATGGCGCATGGTGCAACGACCCCGCTCAACACACCGTATGGGCGCAGTTTACGGTGCCCGACAGCGGCTCCTACCAAATTTCCACTGCGCATTACGGCACATCCATCAATACGCAAGTGGCCGTGTGGTATGCGCCCGATTGCTCTGATCTCTCTTCATTTGTGTTGTTGTCTTCCAACGATGACTTATGGGGGGATGCCAACCTGCCCGATTGCAACGCCAATCCACCGGCGTGCGTGAACCCGTCATCGGCGGCTTTTCTCAATGTTATCCAAACCTATCCCGAATGCTGCACCAATGGCTGGGATGAAGCGTGCCAAACCTTGTACGATGCCCTCAGTGCCTCATGCACCAACCAAGTCGATTGCGCGCTCACCTTGCGGGGTTTTGATTCGTATGGCGACGGTTGGAACGATTGCATTGTTGTGGTCAGCATCAATGGCTCCTCCACCAATTACACGTTCTCTTCGGGGAGCTACAACGAATGGCAAATTCCAATTGCCGAAGGGGACGAGGTATCGCTTTCGTTTCTCCCCTCCGGATGGCCCGAAGAGGTGTCCATTCAATTGGTGAGCCCGTACAATCAAATGTTATTTGAAGGCGCACTGCTCAATTTGGGCAATGACTTTTTCACCACGACGGCCTCCTGCGCTGCCCCGCTCATTGCCCACCTCAATGCATCTCGCTGCTATGTGCATTGCCTTCCTGCAGGCACCACGTGCTATGTTCAAATCGATGGTTACAACAACGAGACGGGGCCTTTGGTGTTGAGCGTTGAACCGTATTTGGAAAGTCCTTCCTTGTTGACACAAAGCACCGATATGCTCTGCCCCATTTCCGTCGGCATTCCATCCCCTGCTTATATCATTACCCACGTCGAAGGATGGGGCCTCAATCACAATGCCATTTGGGACGGACCGAACGATTATTCGAGTACCGACTTCCATGTTGCCGAACTTGAACCCGGCACCTACCACGTCACCTTTGCCGATGCCTGTCAACAAACGCTGGAGGCAACCATTCAAATCCAAGGCCCGGAGCCCTTTGTTCTGAACACCTCTTCCACCGGTTCGTGCAGCCAAAACAATGATGGAACCATCACCGCTGATGTAGCTGGCGGAACCGCTCCCTATGCGGTTTCGTGGCAAATGCCCAATGGCGAGGTGATCGACAACCCCGACCTCAACAACTTGTACCCCGGTCAATATTTCATGCTCGTCCAAGATGCCAATGGCTGCTCCATCATGGCGCCAGTGGTGGTCGAAGCTTGGGCCGAACCAGTGTTCGATCTTGGAAACGATCTCACGGTTTGTACCAATTTTAATATTGCGCTCACAGGTCCTGCCAACTTCGATCAATACCTCTGGACCACCGGCGATACGGGGCAACAACTGCTTTTGAATTACGACGACTACCCCGAAGGATCCTATACCATCGGCCTCACGGTTACTGCCCCCAACGGTTGCGCCGCGTCGGATGACTTGCAAATGGACGTCATCGTATGCACCGACATCCAAGAGCAACTGCTCGACAACAAGGTCTATCCCAACCCGGCCAACACCCATCTGCGCATCGACGGTGAATGTGCCGGCTATCGATTGATCAACGCCTATGGACAAGTGGTGGCCCAAAGCCAACAATTGCAGCGCAATACCTCCATCGATGTACAACACCTCAGCGCTGGGGTGTATTTCTTGCACCTTGTACAAGACAAAGCCATTGGCATCACACCCATTCTCATTCAACACTAATTGCATTACACGCCATGACAAAAAATAATATCATCGTCACATTCATGCTGCTGCTGGGCCTCGTCCGCGTGAGCTTGGGCCAAATTGTAATCAACGAGGTGCAAATTTCCAACCTCTCCACCCTGCTCGACGAAGACGGCGAATACAGCGATTGGATCGAACTCTACAACACTTCCAATACCACCGTGGACCTGACGGGCTATCGACTCGACGACGATGCCGGTGCAAACGGTGGTTGGACTTTTGCCAATACTTCTATCGGGCCCAATAGTCACCGCTTGGTTTTTCTTTCGGGAAAAGATCGACATGGTGCCGCAGGGCTCTATGATCATTACGAGGTTGCGGTATTCCCAGAAATGGCATGGCGCTATCTCGTGCCCAATGCTGAACCTAGCGCCATTTGGAATACCATTGGCTTCGACGCTTCATCCTGGAATGAAGGACAGGGTGGAATTGGCTTTGGCGACAATGACGACAATACCATCATTGCCCCTCCTGTTTATTCAGTGTACTCGCGAACGACCTTTTCATTGAGCGATCCTTCGGCTGTTGAACTCTTCAGTATTTATGTGGATTACGACGATGCCTTTGTGGCGTATCTCAACGGGGTCGAAATTGCCCGTGCCAACATTGGTACCGTCGGTGTTCCACCAACATTTAACACCCCATCTACCGAAGGCCACGAAGCCAATGGTTACCAAGGTTTACCCATCGACAACTGGATCATTGATCCTGCTTTGATACAATCCTTGCTCGTGACGGGTGAAAACGTATTTGCACTCCAAATCCACAATGCCGATGCCAACTCCAGTGACTTGACCAGTAATGCCTATGTAGTGTTGGGTATGGCCACGGCGGTGTTGCAAACCAATCCCGCTCCCGAAGATTGGGACACGGGCGAAACGGCAGACCATACCGACTTTGGATTGAGCGGTGGCGAAACATTGTACCTCTACAACGCATCCAATCTCCTCGCCGATTCCATCATCACCCAACCCATGCAGCCAGACTTCGCATTGCGTAGAAGCTCCGACGGTGCAGCAACCTGGTGTTTCTCCGCTACCGCAACGCCCGATGAAATCAACAGCGGCGACTGTTTCGCGGGATTTGAAACACAACCGCTATTCAGCCTAGCCAGTGGCATGTACAATCAAGGTATGTACCTCACCCTGAGCAGCAGCAACCCCAACGCTACCATCCGTTACACTACCGACGGCAGCAAACCGAACGAAAATTCGGCCATATATACTGCGCCGTTATCGATCGGAGCCAGCGCTGTAATTGCCGCTCGTTGTTTCAGCGCAACCGCATTGCCTTCGCCTATCAAGAAAAACACCTATCTCATCAATGAATCCGATATGGAAATCCCGGTGATTTCGGTATCCATCGATCCTGACGATTTGTGGGATCCAGAAACGGGCATTCACGTCTTCGGACCACCCGATTACGATCCCAATGTGCCGTATTGGGGCGCCAATTTTTGGGAAGATTGGGAACGCGAAGGATATGTGGAATACTTCGATGCCAACCACATCAAACAAATGGAAGGTCCTGTAGGGGTGAAAATCCACGGCGGATGGAGTCGCGTCAACGAACAAAAAAGTTTGCGTATTCAAGCCAAAGGAAAGTTTGGGATGGAAGCCATGAATTATCCGCTCATCCCCGACAAACCGTATTTGCAATCGTTCAAAGGATTCAACCTTCGCAATGGCGGAAATGCCTATTGGGACTACCGCTTTCACGAAGCCTTGATCGAGCGTACCTGCCGCAACACGCACGCGGATTACATGTCGTACACCCCCGTGGTGGTTTTCCTCAATGGCGAATATTGGGGTTTTATGGAAATCCGCGAAAACCTCGACCAACATTACGCTGCCACCAACCATGATCTTTCGTCGAACGACGTGACCGTCGTAAGTGCCAATTACATGGGCTTTAATGTGATTAGCGGAAATCCCGACACCTTCTTCAGTTTGCATGAATATGCAACAACGAATGACCCTACCAACGCGGATTACTTCGATGCCATCAGCGAAGAACTCGATTACGAAAATTACGCAGACTATATCATTGCGCAAACCTATTGGGGCAACGGCGACTGGAGCAATGGCTATCAAAACAACACCAAACTCTGGCACGACGATCGTCCAGGAGGCAAGTGGCGCTTTATGCTGATGGACATGGACTTTGGAATGGGTCTCGCTGGAGCATCGCCCGCCGACAATTACATTGCACAAGCAGGAGGCGATCCCTTCCTCACCGATCAATTGTTTGATGCCTTCATTCAGAATCCCACCTTCCGCACCTATTTCATCAACCGCTACGCCGACCTGATCAACACCGAATTTCAAAGTACTGCGGTCAACGCCAAAGCACAAGCTATGAAAGCCGAAGTCGAACCGATTTTTCAGCGTCATGCACAACGCTGGGTAACCGATGCTGGTGCATTGGAAGGCACCTTGAATGCGCGATTGGATTGGGCTGCACAGCGTGTTCAAGGCGCTCGCGATGTGGTACAAAACCACTTTGAATTGCCCGATCAAGTCACCATTACCCTCGAAGCACAGCCACTCGGTGCAGGCCGCATTCAGATCAGCACCATCCAACCCGACCTCAGCACTGGACCATGGGACGGTGTATACTTCAACGGCGTGCCCGTGGTGGTCAAGGCCTACGCCAATCCTGGTTATACGTTTAACCACTGGGCGGTCAACGAGGTTTTTGACAGCAACAACCCCAATGCCTCTTTTGAAATGATCTTCGAACAAGACATCCACTTCACTGCGGTATTCCAAGGGATTCCCGTCAATCACCCCATTGCCATCACCGAGATGATGTTCAACGCCGACAGTCAAAACAATGGCGGCGATTGGATCGAGTTGCACAACAACACCAATGCCGACGTCGACTTGAGCCAATG
>CANHSF010000215.1 GCA_947463065.1 Flavobacteriales bacterium
ATGTATAAACCGCTTTTCCATAAATCCGTGGCTACCTCCACCACCTGCAATCCTTCGGCCAACACCAAGCTGCGATCCTCGACAACCGCGCCGCGCAAATCATAAATCACCAAGCGTGCTGTTGCATCCGATGCGCTCGAAATGGCGATGGTGCCCATGTCGGTCACTGGATTGGGATATACATCCATGCGCACAGTAGGCTCTGACCAAAGCATGTCGCCTTGATCGGCAGCGGCAAGCGCTGGCACCGGGATGTAACTCAAATTTCCAAATGCAATGCGTTGCGCCCATGCCGGGTTATCGACAAAGGGATTGCGATTGCCTTGGAGGCTAGCAACATAATCGTTGCGCGCGATTTCATACGCATCTGGAGCATCCTGCTGGTGCCACGCCAACAATGTGGCAATATCTTGTGGATCTTCGCCAAGGGCAACCAAAGTCACATTGTTGAGATAATCAAACGTCCAATCGAATCCATTGACACCATGGTAACGCAAACTCATATATAGCAATGCGCGTGCAGCATCTCCTTTGTGGTTGTCGCGGGGCTCGTACACCAAATTGCCATTGGCATCGTAACCGTATTTGCCACCGAGGTAACTGCTGATCACCGTAGTGACTTCGCCCAATGGACGATTGCTGCGAACCGCGTTGGCACTGACTTGGTTGGTCGGAAACAAATGGTGCTGATCGCAAAATTCAAAAGCGGATGACGTCGCATTGGTGGGGGTCCAAGACACGCACCATGTGTGCTCACGACTGAAGGGTGTAGCCGTGTACCATGCGAAAGGCGCTGTGTAGGTATAAACCTGACCGGAATACACGCACGAAGCAACACGCTGATTGCCCGTAGTATCGCTCACAGCAAAACGGGTCATCATGGTTTCATCGTATTGGTCGTAATTCACTTTCACATGCGGTGTGCGAATGCGATTTTGTAGCGCTGCAACAAAGCCAGCATCGTTTGGATCAATACCAGAATAATAACTGCCCACACCGGTAGCGCTTGTCGTAACGCTGGCGCTTAATGGACTCACTTGGCGGTAATTGATTCCGCTTCCGCTGCCATTGTAAGCAAACACTTGTATTTGGTTGGTTTCTCCAGCACGCGCGCCATCTACCACAAAACTTGTGGTCAATCCCACCGTCAACACTTTGGCATTTCCGATTTGGTCGCCACGCTGGTAGGTTACGCCATCCACAGGCGCTGCGCTTGGAGCGCCATTGCGGCTGCGGATCATCAAAAACCCATCGGCCGTTGCAGCAGTGAAACCTACCTGGTAGGAATAGGAAGTAATTGCACTGAAGACCAAATTGGTTGGATTGGCCGCTGGCTCGTTGCTCAAACCGTTGAGCGATATCGACCAATTGTTGAACGTGTTGATACGGTTATCCGTCAAACTCCAATTCGCTGTGTTGCAAACTGCACTTTGGATGGCCGCTTTGTTTCCATTGGTCGATAAAATCGAGTATTGACCATTGTCGCGTTCGACCGAAAAAGCCAAACTGGATACACCTGCTGTGAGTGCCGAAGGTCTGCGTGAAGTGGAGGCACTAATGCCACCAGTCACCCAAGGGCGGGTGCTCAATCCAAAAACAAATGCAGGGCTTGTTGCATTGCCTTGATATGCAAAAATCTGATCTCCTGAAGTGCTGAAAGCCATCGACGTGGCATTGAGCGTAAGCACAGTTCCTTTGGCCACCGCAGCAGTCGCAGTCCAAGTGTCAGTGCCTTCGGTAGTGGTCAGTGCAGATCCTGTCCATCCGTTATCCGTAAATCGGATTACTGTGCCGGAGGCCAGATCCACCAGAGGCACAAATCTGACTTGATCAGGATTGTCGTAGTTGTAGCCCAAGACCACAAGATCACCTGGACTCAATACCGTTTGCGCGAAAATTTCCACATGTGCCGCGAGCACAAGCATAGCTAGTATAATTCTTTTCATTAAGGTAGTTGTTTTTCTTTCACTTGTGCGAAAGGTCTCTATTACGTTCGCAATATAAAACAAGGTTGGGTTCCACACAAGCATCAACTCATCCCATAAGCCGATGGGCTTGGTTGCCAAATTGGTCAATCACTGAATAAAAAAAACGCAAATAAACCAAGCCTAAGAATTCCTTTTTGTTCGGCTCAAAGCACCTTGAACAGAAGGCTAACCGCATTTATCCGCTAGATGCTGCCCTCGTAAGGCTCGATATGTATGAGAATATGCCCGAATTGGGGATTGTGTGCATGCAAATGATCTTGCACTTCGTGCGCTATGCGGTGTCCCTCAGCAACCGTCAAGTCCGGGTCTACTTGAACGTGCAGATCGATATGAAACCGATTGCCCGATTTGCGAATGAAACATTTTTCGGTTGCATGCACGCCAGTCACACAGAGCGCATCTTGTCGAATTTTATCGACTACTTCGTCATGGGTGTGTTCATCCATCATTTCGCCCAAGGCGGGACGTATAATCGTGTAACAATTGTAAACAATCAGGGCCGATGCAAAAAGTGCAGCCCAATCATCGGCAGCCTCGTAGCCAGGTCCGAGATAAATGGCCAATGCTATTCCGATGAACGCAGCCACTGAGGTGATGGCATCGGCGCGATGATGCCAGGCCTCCGCTTTGAGTACGGTGCTATGGAATCTTTTGGCGCGCCGACTCAACCAACGGAACAACAGCTCTTTGTATACGATAATGCCACCCAACACCCATAAGGTAAAGGGTTTGGGCAAGGCATGCGACGTATGGATATTGATCCAGCTGTCGTGTGCAATCCATACTGCAGAAGCCAATAAAAACAACACGACCATAAATGTCACCAGCGGCTCGGCACGTCCATGACCATAAGGGTGATTTTTGTCGGGAGGACGATTGGCATATTGCAAGCCAAAAAGCACCAGCAGCGAGGCGAACACATCTGAGGTGGACTCAATGGCATCGGCAATCAGTGCATAGGAGTTGCCAAAAAAACCGGCCACCCATTTGATCAGTGCCAATAGAACATTGAGACTAAGGCTCACCCAAGTGGTCTGGATCAGTGCTGCTGAACTGCTATTGGTATTGGAATGATTTACCATCTGGCGCGCAACCAAAGACTCGCTTTGGCAATGGCTTCTTTGGGTATTTGGTGACCGCCCTCAAAGGTAAAGAATTCAACTGTCGCTCCACACTTCTCCAGTCGCATTTGGGCCTCTTGCCCCGACGCATAGGTGAGCACTTGATCCGAGCGACCATGGGTCATTAAGACATCGGCACCGCATTGGGAAGATGGGGACAAATACTGAAGCGCTTTTGCACTGCCACTGAATCCAATTACGCCTTGGAACCGATGCGAAAAGCGCCGAACCAATTCGTAACTCATCATAGCGCCTTGACTGAAGCCAGCAACAAAGACCTTTCGGCCCTCAAGCCCTTCTTTGATCAAGGTGGAATCAATCCAATTCATCAGCAATGTTCCCGAGGTATAGTACGCAGTGGTATCTACCGTTGTGCTGCTATCATGTCCTTGAATCGGAAACCAACAAAACCCCCTTTGGCTCACCTCGATTGGCGCGCGAAACGAGACAATGGTGCCAGTTTTGGGAAACATGCCGGTGAGCCCCAACAGGTCCCGTTCATTGCTGCCATACCCATGCAGCAAAATCAAAACAGAGCCCGAATCCGATGGATGGCTCAGATCTTTTCGCAGATAATGCGGAGACGAATGGGGCCCCACCGCCTCGCTCTTGCAGCCCGTTGAATATGCCAATGCAACGAACAAAACCAAACTTGTGAACATGGTGGTATATCTCATTAAGTAGAATGAATGAATACAGAAGTCATGGTCAGAGCACCACCCACCGCTTTGTCATTGAAAAGCGAAATTTGGTCCTTTTCATTTTTGACCCCCAATGTATACAGCAAAGGTAGAAAATGCTCGGGAGTTGGAATGGCCAATTGGAGCTCGGTGCCCATATTTTTATAATTGCACAGCGAGGCATGATCGCCATCCATAACCCATTGCTTCATTTTTTCGGAAGCAGTTTTCGCCCAATCGAATGCATAATCCTCTGTATTGATTTTATCAAAAGCTACCCGACCAAGATTGTGGACCATGTTGCCGCTGCCAACTATCAACACACCTTTTCCGCGCAGATCGGCCAGTTCTTGAGCCAATGCAAAATGCTCTGCGGGTGAGCGCTGAACATCAAGACTCATCTGAATGATCGGCACATCCGCATTGGGATACAAGTGTTTTACCACACTCCATGCGCCGTGGTCAAGGCCCCATTGGTGGTCCAATTCAATCGCAGTTTCCTTCACCGAATCTTTGGTTTCTTGAGCGAGCCATGGGCTGCCCGGTGCTGGATATTGCACTTCGAACAGCTCCTTTGGAAAACCTCCAAAGTCATGAATCGTCTTGGGTGCGGTCATGGCAGTTACTCGAGTACCGCGGGTTTCCCAGTGGGCCGACACACATAAAATGGCTTTGGGGCGAGGCAATTTGGATCCAATGGCTCGAAAACCTTGCACAAAACTATTTTCTTCAATGGCGCTCATGGGGCTACCGTGGCCCAAAAACAACACCGGCATGGTTCCTTCGTGGGGATGATCGTTTTTGTTCGACATGGGGATTTCAGATGTTCGTGATTTCTCCTGTTGTGTGGCACAACCGGACATTGCCAACAAAGCGGAGAGTTTTAAAAAAGATTTTCTATCCAATTGTAATGCATTAAAGGTCCTTTTACCATTACCACCATCGACACGCGCTGCAACTTTGGGGCACGTGCAACCCGGTGATGATGCACCGAAAGTACAGTTGTTTTATCTCTCCACGCATTGCGCTAGGTCAAGACTGCCCATTGCAAGCCACACCAAAAACGATCCCAATTGAATTTTGAAAATGATCAAACTTGGCTATATTTGCACCCGCTTTTAAAACCACATCTGCAAAAGAGCAGGAATTATCAGCACAACGGGGGTATAGCTCAGCTGGCTAGAGCGCTTGCATGGCATGCAAGAGGTCATCGGTTCGAATCCGATTATCTCCACAACCCAACCCAAAGAACAATCCGCCCCAAGGCGGATTTTTTTATTGCGGGAAACTGCACAGCCATGCCACGCATGAGATGGGCAGGTTGCCGCAATAAAAATCCGGAGCGTAGCGCAGGTAGTTCTGCAGGTTGGGTTGACCTCCCCCCCGCAAGGAACGCGAAGCACTCCGATTATCTCAACAACCCAATCCAAAGAACAATCCGCCC
>CANHSF010000216.1 GCA_947463065.1 Flavobacteriales bacterium
CATCCCCGCTGTCGAACACACCTGCAAAAGTGTATTGCGCGAAGAACAAGCATGCGAAAATGGTGACTAAAAAACGATGGTGTAAAATGGTTGAAAGCCGCATATTTACTGAGTTTTTGCTAATATGGCAGGTTTGAAAACGGAGCAAATTTAAGTCAGCGATTCCCTATCAAAGTGCTGTGTCACCAATTATTCATAATTTATAATGATTCTAAATAATTTTGTTTTTTTAGCTTTTGCATAACAACTTGAAATTCACATTAAAAGACGCCAAGACCTTGCGAAATCAACACCTTGGTGCTCATTCTTCGCTCAAAAAAAATAAAACCTGCAGCAATTGGACCTCCACCGGCAACGACTTGGTTAACGACTTTTCCTTCGAACCAAAGAAACCATTTCCAAATGCTCTCGCCCCATCCATTTCGGCATTGTTTTTAGTTGTGAGCTGAAATGCCCATGTCGGTAGGAGAAAAAAAATGAAATTGACCTATTTTTGCCCCATGAAATTGCTCTTCGCAGTCCTTCTCATCACCCTTACTTCAGCCACTGTTTGGCGTTCGGACGCCGATCGCTGCGCGCGCCCAGATCAATTGATTTCAGCCGCGGTGGCAGACACCCTCAACCCGCAAGCCGCATCAGCCAACGGCGACGTGCAGGTTGTGGTGGACTCTTCCATAACCAAATTGGAGAAAAGTTTGCGCGGATTTCGCGACATCAAAGGGTATCGTGTTCAGATATTTCTAGGCACCGCCGACGCCGTCAAATCGGAGCGCAACAAATACTTGGGATTGGGGTTGCCGTATTCCGCATACATGAAACAAGTGGTTCCCGAATACTCCCTGGTGATTGGCGATTTTTCGACCCGCATGGAACTTGAAAAACACCTTCAAATCATCCAACAACATTACCCCAAAGCATTTGCGGTAAGCGATGTCATTGAGGTGAAGTCGCGGAAATAAATGATGGCTTTGTGATGAATATCATAAAATTACGCAAACGCTCTGCCACAGCCACTTTCCTCAGTCCTACAACACGCATAAATCGCCTCATTCTAGGGCACAGATATACAGCATGACCGAAGGTGAATTACTTTTGGTGCAATCATTTCAATTGCAATATGCCTTTGTATCATCATTTGGGAAATATTCCCCACAAGCGCCACACCGTATTTGAGAAACCCCAAGGCGGCATCTATTACGAACAGTTGTTCGGCACCGAAGGGTTTCACGGCATGAGCTCTTTGCTCTACCACGTTCATCGCCCCACTATGATTGCCCAAATCGGCAGCAGCAAAAATGTGGCACCCCAAGCCGCTGTGGCGAAAAACATATCGCCCATGATGCTCCAAGGTTGGAACATAGCACCGAACGCCGACTTCTTGGAATCGCGCACAACGGTATTGTTCAATGGCGATCTGAACATTGCATTGGCCGCACCATCCCAAAGTTTGCGTTCATATTTCTATAAAAATGCCGACGCCGATGAGGTGCTTTTTGTGCACAAAGGCACAGGAACTTTGCGCACCTTTTTGGGAAATATCCCCTTTGGATATGGCGACTACTTGGTCATTCCCCGCGGCATGATTTATCAAATCGATTTCGACACGCCAGACAATCGCCTTTTCATTGTGGAATCGTTCTCGCCCATTGTGACCCCCAAACGGTACCGCAACAACTTTGGTCAATTGCTGGAACATTCGCCTTTCTGCGAGCGCGACTTCCGTTTGCCCCAATCTTTGGAAACCCACGACGAGAAAGGCGAGTTTACGATCAAGATCCGCAAAGAAAATGTATTGCATGAGGTTGTATATGCATCCCATCCATTCGATGTAGTGGGCTGGGACGGCTACAATTTTCCCTATGCTTTTTCGATACATGATTTCGAGCCTATCACTGGTCGCGTGCATCAACCACCACCGGTGCACCAGACATTTGAGGCGCATAATTTTGTCATCTGCTCGTTTTGTCCGCGATTGTACGACTACCATCCCAAGTCCATACCTGCGCCATACAACCACAGCAACATCGACAGCGATGAAGTATTGTACTACGTAGATGGCGATTTCATGAGCCGCAACCACGTAGACAAAGGCTTCATTTCGCTGCATCCAGGAGGTATTCCCCATGGGCCACACCCTGGAGCGTACGAGCGCAGCATCGGGCAGAAAGAAACCGGAGAATTGGCCGTGATGGTCGATACTTTCCGTCCGCTGCAGCTAACCCAAGCTGCTCTGGACTTATCGCTTGCAGATTACGTGACCAGCTGGTTAGAAAAATAGACAACATTCCAAAAGAACATCCCAAACAACAACACAAATGATTACCGATAGCACATCCTTGCATTTGGAAAAAGTGGTTCCACAAGCCGATGACTTTTTGCCCCTGTTGGGCACCGACCACGTTGAGCTGTATGTTGGCAATGCCAAACAAGCCGCTTACTACTACATGTCTGCTTGGGGCTACAAACCTTTGGCATACAAAGGCCTGGAGACCGGCAGCAAAGACAGCGTTTCGTATGTCTTGGAGCAAGATAAGATCCGCTTGGTTTTGACTTCGCCTTTGACCCAAGACGGACCGATCAATGCACACATCAACAAACATGGCGACGGCGTGAAAGTGGTTGCCCTTTGGGTGGATGACGCAACAAAAAGTTGGGAAGTCACAACAGAGCGCGGCGGCGAAAGTTGTTTGGATCCGATATCGGTAAAGGACGAACACGGCGAAGTGATTCTCAGCGGTATCCACACGTATGGTGAAACACTTCACATCTTTGTCCAACGCAACGGATACAACGGTGTATTTATGCCCGGATACCGCCCATGGAATCCGACGTATCAGCCATCCTCCATTGGTCTAAAGTTCATTGACCACATGGTCGGCAACGTAGGTTGGAATGAAATGAACAAATGGGTGGAGTTCTATGCCAAGGTCATGGGCTTTGCGCAATTGGTGTCATTTGACGACAAAGACATCAGCACCGAATACACGGCATTGATGAGCAAGGTGATGAGCAATGGCAACGGCCGCATCAAATTCCCCATCAACGAGCCAGCAGAGGGCCGCAAAAAATCACAGATTGAAGAGTACATTGACTTTTACAACGGAGCAGGCGTGCAGCACATTGCAGTAGCTACGGACAACATCATCGAGACGGTTACAGCCTTGCGCGATCGCGGCGTAGAATTCTTGACAGTGCCCAACACCTATTACGAAACGGTTTTAGACCGCGTGGGCAAGATCGATGAAGACTTGGCGCCATTGCGTGATTTGGGCATTTTGATCGATCGCGACGACGAAGGATATCTGTTGCAAATTTTCACCAAGCCCGTATTGGATCGCCCAACCATGTTCTTTGAAATCATACAGCGCAAGGGGGCGAAGAGTTTTGGTAAAGGCAACTTCAAAGCGTTGTTTGAAGCCATTGAGCGCGAACAGGAGAGCCGCGGGACATTGTAAAGAAATAGATACGATTGCAAGAGAGCATTGTCCTGACCGGGCAATGCTTTTTTTTTGTTTAGCGCAACGCCAACACGCCGCCTTCGAGGTTGTATAGATTATCAAATCCATGGTTTTCTTCCAGAAAACGAATCACATTGGCACTGCGCGAACCCGCTTTACAATGCACCACCACGGGAATCTCGCGGGAAAAAGCCTCGATATGATCGGGCACGGTGTTCATTGGTATAAGATGACCGCCAATATTGAACTCATCAAATTCATATTGTTCGCGCACATCGATCAATTGAAAGTTTTTGCCTTCTTCGCGCCACTTTAGCATTTCTGCATACGATATACTTTTCATACTCGATAGATCGAATGTAGATTCGATGAATGGGTTTGCATTAACATTGATATCCGAGTGGCGAATGTAAATAAATTCGCCTCGCAAGCCATCAAAAATAATAATTCTATTCCTTTGCACACCGGGCAAGCCCAGCAGCAACTTGATGGCCTCGTTGGCCATGATGGATCCTGTGACCCCCACGACACTTCCGATAACCCCATTGGAAGCGCACGATCCCCACTCGCAGGTGCCATTGGCGGTAGGGAAAAAGTCGTCGAAGCCAGCGGCATCGGCATCGGGCACAGCAAGGATTTGGCCCTGCCATTGATCAGCAGACCCAATGATTACTGGAATATTGCGTTGTTTGCAAGCTCGGCTCAGGCGATACTTCGAAGCAAGATCATCGGTGCATTCCAGCACCACATCGTGGTTGTTCAGCCAATGCTCCACGTTTTCTTCGGTCAAACAAACCGCGTGCCCATGAACAACAGCACGTCCCATTGCCGCATTCAATTTGTCGGCCAACACGTCCACCTTTTGGCATCCGACATCGGGCAGGCCAAAATAAAATTGGCGGTGCAGATTGGATGCGTTTACCCGATCGGGATCGAGCACGGTAATGGAATGCACGCCACAAGTCGCTAGATAGGCCAGAACAGGATGTCCCAGACCACCAGCGCCCACCACCAAGACCTTGGCTTGGAGCAGTCGCGCTTGATGCTCAGCATCGATACCGGTAACGGCCCATTGTCTATCCAAAACGAGATGTTGCACACGGGCAAATGTAGCTTAGAACGCGAAGAGCCAACTTGCCAAGTCGTAAGAACACATGAAACTCACAGAGCCTTTGACAATGGTTCGACGCGCTATGGAAAACCCGTAGTGAAGCTTCAAAAACACCCCTTTGGCAGCGACGCGAGTCCAAATAAGAACACCGAACAGCTTGCGGGGCGCCTGTTATTGGACACAAAGTTGAAAACTTATAGCTTTGTTTTTCAGTAGATTAAAACCAAAACCACAGACGAAAACAAGCGATAAAAAAAAATTGTTTGTGGGTTCAATAAAAACTTTACTTTTGAGGCCACTTTAAATCACTTTTAAATAGTTCAAAATGTCAGAAGTAGCAAAGAAAGTAACGGCCATCATCGTTGATAAATTGGGCGTTGAAGAAGCCGAAGTAACACGTGAAGCGAGCTTCACCAACGACTTGGGTGCCGATTCATTGGATACCGTTGAATTGATCATGGAATTCGAGAAAGAATTCAACATTGCAATTCCGGATGATCAAGCAGAAAAAATCGCGACTGTTGGTCAAGCTATTGACTACATCGAAGGCAACGCGAAATAACCCATTTTCTGTCCGACAGTATTGAGGCTAACCGAGTTCGGTTAGCCTTTTCAACAACAAAGGA
>CANHSF010000217.1 GCA_947463065.1 Flavobacteriales bacterium
AATGCGGTGCGCAACAAGCTCGTACACCGCATCTGGGCTGTAATCCATAGACAATCACCCTATACCGTTCGATAAGAGTTTCTAACAAATTAGAAAAAACACTTGACAATTAACATAGAAATCTCTGTGCCTCTGCGGTGAAATGAGCGCAGCTCCCTTTTGTTACGTTCGCTTCGCTCAATAAACAACCGCTGAGTCGCAGAGTCGCGAACACCTAATGGAACGCAGATAGATCCACAATAGCAACCTGTTATTGCGCCTCTAATTTCATCCCAACATGTCTCTGCGCCTCTGTGCCTCTGCGGTGAAATGAGCGCAGCTCCCTTTTGTTATGTTCGCTTCGCTCAAGGGACAACCGCAAAGTCGCAGAGATTTCTATGTTAATTGTCAAGTGTTTTTTCTAATTTGTTAGAAACTCTTATCGAACGGTATAGGGTGATTGTCTATGGATTACAGCCCAGATGCGGTGTACGAGCTTGTTGCGCACCGCATTGATCACGGACATTTTGTTTTTTCCTTCCATTACTTTTCTGATATAATATTGTTGGATTTCTGTTTTTGTTCGCACGGCGGCCATTGCGGCGAGGTGAAGTAAGGTCTTCAATTTCAAATTGGCCATTTTCGACACACGAGGTTTTTTTATAATAGTCCCTGATTCATTGGCGAAGGGAACCACCCCGGAGTAACAAGCAAGGTGTTTAGCTGAAGTAAAATCACGGAAGTTGTTTGTGTGAATAATGAATTCAATTGCAGTCTGTATACCAATTCCAGGAATACTTTTCATCAATTCCATATTGTTTTTTATTTCTGGATTTTTCTCAAGTTGGGACTGTAAGTCGGCTTCAATTTTCACCAGGCCTTTGTCGATAGCCTTGAGGGTAGATTGATACAACTCCTTTAGCCTCTTAAATAAACTAGGATCATGAGATTTGGCCTCTCTGAGTTGGTTTTCGATCGCTACTTTTTGTGCTAATAGTGTTTCTCTGGCCTTGGAAAGTGTGTTGAGTTCTTTGATAGACTCTGGAGCCATTTGATGTGGCACCTTTCGATCCTGGTATCGGACGGCATATTCAGCAATTCTCATAGCGTCTTTTCGGTCCGACTTACCCCTAATGTCTGTTGAAGCACGCTTAATTTTGAGCGCCTGCTCAATCCACAACTCAATACCTAATTCATTACAAACCCGCTCCAGGGGCTTATTGTAGATGCCGGTGCATTCACAACAAACAGACAGCGATGATACCGATGCCTTCGTTTTTTTGAGAAACGCTCTTAAAAAAGCAGAGATGCTCGTGTCTTTGTTCTTAACAATTCTCTCCAGTATTACCGAATAGTCTGAAAGAATGATGGCACAATCCAATTTGTCTTTTGAAACATCGATGCCGATGAAATACTTTTGTTCCATAAATTTAGTTTTTTTACTTCCACAGGAGTGCATTGACGAATACCTTAATAATAGGTCACGAGCCTGAATTTCTATTTAGTCCTTTCACTCAAAGAAACAAGGGTCAAAATCTCTGCATAGGCCTTAAAACCTCTGGCGCAAACCGATTCCCCTTGTTTCTTGTGGAAGTATGATTAATGATAAATGTAGTCATTTGCAAACTAAAGGACGCAGAGACGAGCAGCGATGCAGGCAGAGACGCAATAGGGATGAAATAAGGATGCATCTTAGCGTTCCAATCGCATCTATACCCGCATTCCAATAAGTCTCTGCGTCTCTGCGACTTTGCGGTTGTCATCTGAGCGAAGCGAACGTAGCAAAAGGTCGTCCTTACAGGACTTCGAACACGCATACGCACCATTCGGTGCTAGCAAAAGGTCGCCCCGCTGGGGCTGGGAGGATGCTGTGATGTGTGAGTTCTTTTCATGGGAGCTGCGCTCATTTCACCGCGGAGGCACTGAGGCGCAGAGACAAGCAGAGATGCAGGCAGAGACGCAATGGGAATGCTACGCTCATTTCACCGTGGAGGCGCAGAGACGCAGAGACGAGCAGCGATGCAGGCAGAGACGCAATTGGGATGCAATAGGTGCGCAATCTAGCGTTGCTATTGCATCTCTATCTGCGTTCCAATAAGTCTCTGCGACTTTGCGGTTGTCCCTTGAGCGAAGCGAACACAACAAAAGGTCGCCCCGCTGGAGCTATTGAACGCCGCAACCTGTAGGACAACGCTGACGAAGTGAACCGGAAGCATTTCCTCAAAAATGTTTTTTCCGTAGCATACCGCGGCCTTATTAATTTCGCCCCATGGCATCTTCTCTTCAGGTATTCAAATTTGGCGGCGCTTCGGTCAAGGACGCGGCAGCGGTGCGCAATGTGGCCCACATCATTCGCCACTATCAAACCGGCCCTTTGATTGTTGTGATCAGTGCCATGGGCAAGACCACCAATGCACTCGAGGTCATACACGATTTGCGATTTAAAGGCGCCGACTATGCCAGTGAATTGGCAGAGATACACCATTTTCACACCTCCATCGCCACAGCATTGGCCATGGACAGCGCGGCTCTTGCATTGTTCGAGCAACAGTGGAATACCTTGGAGGAGTTGCTGCGCCAAGCGCCCACTGGACATTACGACCGCGACTACGACCAAATCGTGTGTTATGGGGAATTGCTCTCAACCGCAATGGTACATGGATTTTTGAAGCAGGAAGGGATCCACAACACCTGGATCGATGTGCGCAAGCTGATCCAAACCGACGATCGTTATCGCGATGCGCGCGTAGAATGGGATGCCTCACTGAAACGCAAGAGCGAGTTGGCCAGCATCGTGCAAGAGCAGTCGATTGCCTTGGTGCAAGGATTTATCGGGCAAAACAGTGCAGGCTACACCACCACCTTGGGGCGCGAAGGCTCCGATTTTACCGCTGCTATCATGGCGTTCATGTTTGATGCTGTCGCAGTTACAATCTGGAAAGATGTACCTGGGATGCTCAATGCAGACCCCAAGTGGTTCAAAGACACGGTGAAATTGGACAGCATCAGTTTTCGTGAAGCCATTGAGTTGTCGTATTACGGCGCCAGTGTGATTCACCCCAAAACCATCAAGCCGTTGCAGAACAAAGGGATTCCTTTATACATCAAAAGCTTCATTCATCCCGAAGAGAGCGGTAGTATCATACAAGAAAACACCGCCGGCGACCATTTGGTGCCGAGTTACATTTTCAAAGGCGATCAGGATTTGATCAGTTTTATGCCCAAAGACTTCAGCTTCATCGTTGAGGACAACTTGCGTGACATCTTCGAAACCCTTTCCACACTGGGTATTCGTGTAAATTTGATGGAAAACTCAGCCGTCAGTTTTTCCATTTGCATCGACAAGAACGATTACAAACGCGGACTCCTTTTTGAGGCCATGCGCGAGCGCTATGCGATACGTTACAATGAGGGATTGACCTTGATTACTGTGCGGCATTGGAACGAGCACATCTTGCACGAGTTGACAGCACAGCGCGAGATCCTTTTGGAACAAAAAAGCCGACAAACAGCACGCATGGTAGTGCGCTAGGCACCACTGCCCGTGGAGTATTCGCAGAAAGGAGGGCACAAAAAAAACCGCCCACTCTTTCGAGTGAACGGTCCCTTTTACCATGAAAACACAAGTATTTTTCAATACTTGTTACTCTTCAGACTACAAAGTTAAATCAATACTCATCCTCATTGAAGAAAAAATCCTCTTTGGTTGGATAATCGGGCCAAATGTCCTCGATGGTATCAAATATTTCTTCGTCATCTTCAATTTGCTGTAAATTTTCTACGACCTCCAATGGTGCACCAGCGCGCATGGCGTAATCAATCAATTCATCTTTTGTAGCAGGCCAAGGTGCGTCTTCCAGATATGAGGCCAATTCCAAAGTCCAATACATAGTACTCTCCTTTTAGCGGTAAAACTTTTTTTAGTGGTTGCACACTTTACGTAAATAAGAACGCATTGGTATGTCCAAGTTGCCTCCTTTAGCGTTTTTTAAGTGTCTTGCGAAATTAATCATTTTTGAGAAAAAAAACCAGACCTCCTGCAAATTGGCAAAAACCCTGTAAAATCAATGGTTTTCGAAGGTCTATTCCTCCATCTTGGGTTTCCAAGGCGTTTCCTCTGCCCCCAATTCCTTGGAAATTTTGCGTGACAACACAAAGAGATAATCGGACAATCGATTCAAAAAAACGACTGCACGTTCATGTCTAGGGTCCGTTTCGTGCAATGCCGTGGCAAGTCGTTCGGCTCTTCGGCAGACACATCGCGCGACATGGCAATGGGACACTTGGATGTCGCCACCGGGCAGGATAAAAGACCGCATGGGTTCCAATTGCAGCTCCATCTCATCGATCGCTTGCTCGATTTTGGTGACATCTGCGTCGAACAGCGGGGGCAACTTCATTTTGCCTTCATGCTCAGGATGGACCGCCAAGTGGCTTCCCAAGGTAAACAGACGGTCCTGAATAAAAATCAAGAATTCTTTTCGTGAGGCATAAGCTGGAGAGTCGCGCAACAATCCAATGTGCGAATTGAGTTCGTCTACGGTGCCGTAGGTATCGATGGCGAGGGCGTGTTTGGGCACGCGAACACCGCCCAACAGCATGGTGGTTCCTTGGTCTCCTGTTTTGGTGTATACTTTCATGATGTAGTCAAATCAATGGTTGAACCGAAGCGCTCGGCGTATTTATGCCGTGTTTCAGCGTCCACACGGTAATAATCTTCGATATTCGGTTTTTGGATGAGCAATGTTGTTTGCATGGCTTCCTCCACCCGATCGGCAATTTGCAGGAAGGTAATGCGATCGGCCAAAAAATCGGCCACGGCCATCTCGTTAGCTGCATTGAGCACACAGGGCATGGTGCCTCCGGTTTGCATAGCATCATACGCCAATTGCAAACAACGGAAGGTGTTCAAATCCGGTTGTTCAAAGGTCAACTGAGGGTATCGAGCAAAATCGAAACGCGGGAACGCATTGGCCAGACGCTGGGGATAAGCCATCGCGTATTGAATGGGCAACTTCATATCGGGCAATCCCAGCTGGGCTTTCATGCTGCCATCGGTAAACTGCACCATGCTGTGGATGATACTCTGTGGATGCACCACCACCTCAATTTGATCAGGTCGCAAGTGAAAAAGCCACTTCGCTTCAAT
>CANHSF010000218.1 GCA_947463065.1 Flavobacteriales bacterium
CCAAGACAAGACCAAAGCGATGGATTTGTTGCGACGTCTTCGCGAGATGGTGTTTATTGAAAACCGCAATATTGCGCAATGGTCGGTGATCAGCGAAGCAGCGCATGCGATAGGACTCGATACCACGACACTTCGTCACCACTACACCACTGAAGCGAAAGCCGCATTTGAAGCCGACTTGCAATATACCCGCCAAAATGGAGTGCGAGGATTCCCTACCCTAATCCTGCGATTTCCCGATGGCCGAACAGAAACATTGTATGGGAGCAAACCCTATGCAATGATCGCGCAAGCCCTGCAAAAAGGAGCACCCGATTTGCAGCCACAAACCTATCCAAAGCACCTTTCCCATTTGCTGACACTCTACCCCACATGGACGGCCAAAGAAGTCAGTGTGACCCTGGAAATTCCCGTTGCACAAGCAGAGCAACAGCTGCGTGCATCAGCGACCGACGGACAATTGGAGGAAACAAAAATTGTGAATGGGTCCATTTGGCGGAAGCGGTGATACCAAAGTATTTTCAAGATGAAGACACGCGCCAATCCAGGTAGTGCACCGACTGCCATAGGAATTTGTCAGATGCTCAACAATTCATACCAAAAAATGGACAATTGTCCATCAGCGCAGCTCAGCACTCCAATGCATTCTTCTTTTTTATACAACAGTATTGATGTCATTCGACACTCACACCAGCCCTTTCCCAACTGACACCAGCTGCACTGGCCGAATAAGAGGAATAGTGCCCCTTCGTAAGCCGAAAGCAAACTCCTTTCAAAGCACACAACATCCCTATATCTCGTTTGCACTATTCTGACTTAATATCCATTTTTAAGATAAGAGGCCATTTGAGCTAAGGTTCACATCGGAGTTCATTCATTTTTCCTTTCAATCGCGCTTTTGAAAGTGTCATGTCATCTTTCATAATTGTCAAGGCCGTTCATCATGGCGCTGCGAAAAATTTTGGAAACTTCCCTATTTTCATTAAATTTACTCCACCCACGCCCTTCAAAACACCTGAAATTCTCTTCATGCGCCCTTTTCACCATACGCTCACTAAGCGCCATTTGCCCATCCAAAGCGGGTTTCGAAACGGTTGGTGGTCCGTCATCGTTCTTATCGGTTTTGCGAACGTCATGTGCTCTGCATTGCGCGCACAAGTCATACGGCTCAACGAAGATTATCCTGGCCAAAGTAACGCCATGCGCGAAAGCATCATGGCGAAAGACTATATCTATTTTACGCAATACCTTGGCTCATCTCAAGAAAAAGTAGTGTATTATAAAATCGGTGAAAAGCAAAGTCAGCCCTGCGAGGGATTAATGGAAATGACCGGATTGTTTTCCTTCCTGCAAACACAAGACAATGACTTGCTGCTACTCAACGAGGAAGAGCAAGTGATTCAGACCACAGCCGAAAACGACGCTTTCAAAATCGTTTATACCCCTGACACCGTCAAGCGACAACAATACTTCACGTCCTTTAAAAATGCCAATCAAGATGTGATATTTCTGTTTGGTGAATTCACGGATACCGAAAATTGGTACACGGATAGTCTAGCAGTCTACATCAAACCTCTTGGCGCAGATACACTCACGCGGATCGGCGTCCTACAAACACCCGTAGATGTTATGCAATATCCCGAAGATTATTTCGAATTCACCTGCAATGATCAATATCTCATTGTTGCGGATGCTTATCTTCAATCGTATTACCAAACCGAATGCTTTGACCTTCACACAGGCCATTCTTTCTTTCTGAATTCCATTATGGAGCATCCTCATATGATACTGGATTTCGTGGCCATGGACAGCACGTTTTATTTCTTCGATGGAGCCACCCTTCACGCAACCAATGGTTCAGACGATCCCATTACCACTATAGACTTACCGTACGATGCCATTTCCTTCAGTTCACTGCGCGATACACGGCTCACTCCCGTTGGCCACCATTTGCTGTTCAGAGGACGAGTGAACGACCAAGTGGCCCTCCTCGCCTTTGATACGGCTACAGGACAAACATCGGTATTGGGTTATGTGCCATGGAATCTCATCGATGCTCAGGTGATCGAATGGAACGATCAGCTGGTGGTACTCCTCCGCACGTACGATTACGGATACAAGGTGTGGACCTTCGATTTTGAAGGCGGACAAACCCTAGTGGCCGACATCGAAAATATAAACTCCTATCAATCGCTTGCCCTGTTCTCCAACGAAAATTATGTCTTTTGGAACATCGGAGGCAGCATGCAGCATTTTTATCGCTCGAGTCTTGAGCCATTGACCACAGAGCGATTGGAAACTCCGGAATTGGACTATTCGGAATTGCCCGTGTATTATCCCTTTCCAGATGGATTTTATTGTACCCTTCGCAGCGCTGAGTTTGGCCGAGAAATGGGATACTACGCCAACCCCAATCCCCTGGAATGGTTTGAGCGCGACGCCATCACCACCGCTTATCCCAACCCCTGTTCCAATGAAGTCGTTGTGCACTTTGGCTCTCTGATGAACACCATCGACGTGCAGATGCACTCCTTACAAGGACAACTTGTTTACCAACAGTCTATGGTCCAAGCCTACTCCACCCGCATCAACATGACCCCAATGCCCAGCGGTGTTTATTTCATCACCTTGGTCACCCCACATGAAACCCGCACCGTCAAAGTCATCAAATCATGAAGCCTGCTTTATTCTCCTTTTTCCTTTGCTGCATTGTACACGTGACCAGCTATGGCCAGCTGAAACTGGTGCAAGACGTTTGTCCAGGGCCTTATGACGGCGTGACATATATCGCCAATCTGGGTGGACGCATCCTAACCTATGGCAACTACAATTTGCAATGGGAAAAGGCCTTTCTGCGCTACAATTCACCTTGGGCAACGCCCGACAGTTTATACTTTTTAGATTATCATCAAAGATACCCTATTTACTATGTTTTTACAGATCAACAATCCTTGCTCTTCCAAAATTCTAATGACGGCATTCTCAATCAGCCTCTGCAAACGGAAAAAGCCGATCAGCTTACTTTTCTTAACTATAGCGATAATTTCACCATTCAAGCCGATTTTGATAGCATTTATACCGTCAATGCCTGCGAGAATCCAAGCTGTATTGCATACCTCAACGCCGGTGCCTATCATCCCATAACTAAAGATCTCTATTTTCTTGGATCACAACAAACCAATGGAGATTCGTCTAATTTTCATGCTATTGTCCGAAAGGACTATGAAACAGGGGAAGAAACATTGCTCCTGAACCTTAGGCCACATACACCAGAAGGGTATTTATCCGGCGGTACTCGCGAAATTATCCTCACTGAGCAATACATCTTGTTTCACTTCTCTTATCCTATCAATGGGCCTACGTTTCAAGCCAACACCTTGTATTCATATCATCTCGAAACAGGCATAATCACTCCTCTCATCTCCAATTTCGAAACCGACAATGGAAGGTATTCCGCTATGATCAATGGCAATTACACCTACGTGGTGTCGGATGATGGAAGTATCTATCGTTTCTCCGATGCAACAGGACAAGTTGATCAAATCATTTGGCAGGGTGGATCTGCCGCAATAAATGGCATCGAACATGCTATCTATCCCCTTCATGATGGAGGTGCCTTAATGCTAACCAACGTCAATGATGTCATTGGTTTGTATGCCGCAATGCCCGACCAAGATGAACTGCAATTGGTCCTCCCTATGACCAATAGCACATTTGTGCGTGCCGAATGCAAACGATTCAAAGAAAAATACTACCTCATGGTGCAATACAGCAACATGCGCTTCGAATTGTTTGAGGTGGACGCAAATTGGAACGCCACATCACTTCTAACCAATGCACATTTCGAAATCCAAGAACAAGCGTACGGCCTGCATGCGGGAAAAGACTATCTCTTTTTTGAAATATGGCACGAAGATGTGCATGAACTGGCCTTCTCCGACGGCACCGATGCGGGAACCGACCTTGTCACACGCGAAGGTTATTTCTTTCACACCACAGCCTTTCAAAAAGTTTCAATTGACAACATTTTATACCTGCAAGCAGGCGACATATTCTATGGTAAAGAACTTTTTTGGGTCGATGAAAACGATTTGAAAGTGATCGATGAAAAATACAAAAACCCCGAAGCCATCTTTGCGTATCCAAATCCTACAACAGATAAGACCTCCGTGCAATGGCCTTCTACGGAGACCTATAACACCCTTCGCCTCTATGCCATGACAGGGCAATTGGTAGCCGAGTACACCATCGCATCGAACGTTCATTCGATCACCCTTCCGATGGAATTCCTGCAGCGTGGTGTCTACCTTGTCGAATTGATCGGCGCAACCACCGACCATATTCGATTGGTTAAACATTAAACCGAGATTATGCTGTCGAATTTCTATTCCGATACGAAACCGACTGAATAGTCTCAGTAAAAAAGAGCAGACCAACAGGCCTGCTCTTCCTTATTTTCATCATACGTTTTTCATTTACGCTGCAACCCAAGGTGTGCACTACTCCTTCACCACTCGCAGCACTTGCGTATCACTCGCGATCACTCGAATGTAATACATTCCCGCGGCACAATTGGTCAATTCATCATTGAGCAACGCATTGGCTTGTTGCAGCGATCCTTGATAGGTATTGATCAATCGGCCATCGCCCGACATCAACTGCACCGCAATGGGTTGATCCGCGCTCCAAAAGCCTTCCACCAACAATTGCACTTGCCCATCGGTTGGATTGGGATATAAACTCCAACGGCTTTCTTGCATGCTGCTCAAAGGCTGAATCTGATCGTTCACGGTCATCACTCCCATTCCCGAAACTTCACCTTGTATGGTGGCATTGCTCAACACATCCAACTGCCCTTGAACAAACAAATGAGCACCCTCCTCCACGATCAATTCATTGATCGTTACAGCTCCATTCACCATCGGTTGCGGAAACGCATTGGCCGTAACCACTACAGTGCGCTCAGGTGTCGGTACTACGCCCTCTTCCCAGTTGTCGGCATTGTTCCAAAAACTGTCGCCACCGTTTCCGCTCCATACCGCAGCTTCATTGGTCGCTTGCATGCTATTGAGTACAGGCACCGATTGCGGAGCAGTATAGGCCACATTCAC
>CANHSF010000219.1 GCA_947463065.1 Flavobacteriales bacterium
ATGAAGTTGTCCCATTCTTTGCGGGCAATGGTTTTTTTCCAAAAACTGTGTGGCATCTGAGCACAATATCTGTCTTCGGTATTTTGCAAGTGCGGAATGTCTTTGCTCCACACCTCGTTGGCTTTGTAGGTTTGACCGCCGCAATTGCTATGAAAGGTGGCATCGATCATATTGATTTGATGGTCGACAATGACGAGGTCGCGGGTGGCATTGGCCGCTTCGACGGTTTTGGGCTCGTGGATGGGAATGCCATGGTAAACTTGGCAATGCACAGCATCGCAGACATTGAAACCTTCGCCACGGTGTTTGTGCAAATTGTTCATCGCATACGTGCGGCTGATGACGGCTTGAACTTTATAAAACTCTGCCGTTTGATGGCTTCCTGTTTCGGCCTCGATCACACCGGCTACGTATTCTTCAACCTCCAAAAAGTTGATGAACTGTATGCGTCCTGCATAGGCCAATGCTTGTATTTCTTGGCCATAGCGGCGCTTATTGCTCTTTGCGCCAACAGGTTGCAGGTGGATTTGCGCTTCGGGCTGGCGGGGCTTCAAGGCAATCGACTTGAGCTGGGTAGTAGTTTGATTAAAATATACATTGAGCGAACCCGAAGCCGATGAAATTTCACACTGTTGTCCCTGCGCCAAGCTGAAAATCATTTCTTGGCCGGAATACACATCAAATGATCCGGACTTGCATGTGACAGTCGCGCGAACATGATGGGCGCCATGAAAAAGACCTACTGCAATGCGATCGCCAGCAAAGGTGATCACATGCAATAGCATTAACATTGCCATTGTGCCAATACGTCGTGTCCATGTGCGCATTGCGGGCCAAGTTAATGGTTGGATTCGGTCGCGGAAGGGGCGGTATCAAGAATTTTCAACATCGCTATGGCAGTACGCTCGGAGGCGCCCGGACCACCAAGGGCATTGCGCAGACGGATGTAATCGCTATTCACTTCTGCAATGCGCATGGGGTTGTTCAACAGCATCTCCAACTCATCGCCCAGGTTCTCGGGATTGAGGTCATGCTGAATGAGCTCTTTGATGGCTGGTTTGTCCAAGATGAGATTCACCAAAGAAATGTACTTGACCTTGATGACTTGTTTGGCAATGGCATACGAAATTGCACCTGCTTTGTAGCAGACCACTTGAGGCAATTGAAAAAGTCCAGCCTCCAAGGTCGCTGTGCCGCTGGTGATGAGCCCTGCTTCGGCGTGTTTGAGCAGCGCATACGTTTGGCCAAAAATCAAACGAACTCGATCATTGAGATACGGGCGATACCGCGACTCGTCTTGTCCAGGCGCTCCAGCGATGATGAACTGATGCTGGGGGAAGCGCTCCACGACAGCCAGCATAATCGGCAACATGCTTTGAATTTCTTGGGTGCGACTGCCGGGCAACAACGCGATCATGGGGACATCGCGCAGTCCATTTTGGGTTAAAAAAGTAGATTTGTTAACCACGGTATTGTCGATGTCCAATAGCGGATGACCGACAAAGCTCACGTCGACATCGAATTTTTTGTAAAAGTCTTGTTCGAAGGGGAGAACACAAAACACCCGTTCAACATCCCTTTTGATTTGGTGCACCCTTTTTTGTTTCCACGCCCAAATCTGCGGCGAAATGTAATAGAACACCCGAATACCTTGTTGCTTGGCCCATTGGGCAATGCGCAAATTGAAGCCGGGATAATCTATCAGTACAATGGCATCGGGCCGATAGGCGAGGATATCGCTTTTGCAGAATGCCATGTTGCGCAGAATGGTGCGGATGTTGAGCAAAACCTCCACAAAGCCCATGAAGGCCAAGTCGCGGTAATGTTTGACCAAATGACCACCGGCCTCTTCCATTTTTTCGCCGCCCCAGCAACGCACATCGAGATGCGGTTGATGCTGGCGCAATGCTTTGATCAGATTGCTGCCGTGCAAATCGCCGCTTGCTTCGCCCGCGATGATGTATAGTTTGAGTGGAGATTTTATTGCCATAGCCTATCAATACAACCATGCCACCACCGGCACGCTAAGCACCATGATCGCAAGAATGCCTTTGCTCAATTCGAGCATTTGTTTGCGCAAAAAGAAATAAAAGAGAGCTACATCAAAAAGCACTGCAACGGTGACAATACGGCTTTCGAAATCGTATACCCCCAAGAACACGTAGTTGATGAATTGGCTCAATGAGCCGCCGCTCCAAAGCTTGAATCCAAGCCCGAAAAGCAAAAATCCTATTGCGAATCCGACAATTCCGATGATCATGCCGATCCAGATATTGTCCCATTTTTTCTTCGTCATATTATAGATTCCAATCGTTGAGTTCATTGATGAAATGGTATGCAGTAAGATCGTGTTGAACGGGCACGATGCTCACATAATTGTGTGCGAGAGCAAATTCATCGGTGTCTTCGCCGTGGTCGAGATTATGGAACGAGCCGGTCATCCAGAAATAATCGTGGCCCATGGGATCGGTGCGTTTTTCAAAATTCTCTTTCCAAATCGCTTTGGCTTGGCGGCAGATTTTAACCCCACGAATGTCTTTTTGCAGGCCTTTGGGTATATTGACATTGAGGCATGTGTTGCGCGGAATACCCCTTTCGAGAACGTGCTGAGCGATTGCAGAGGCATAATGCGCTGATGCATCAAAATCGGCATCAGCATCCCAATCCAAAAGCGAAAACCCGATGGAGGGAATGCCCTCGACGGCTCCTTCCACAGCGGCACTCATGGTTCCACTGTAGATCACATTGATGCTGCTGTTGCTGCCATGGTTGATGCCTGATACGATCAAATCGGGTTGGTCGTCCATCAAGTGCGCCAATGCCAGTTTTACGGCATCCACGGGTGTTCCGCTGCACGTGTAGGATACAAGAGATGGATCCAGTTGCATGTCATAGGCCCTTGCCCGAATGATTCCGTGTATGGTTACGGCATGCCCCATGCCGCTTTGTGGTCGATCGGGAGCAACCACGGTTACATCACCCAGAGGCAACATGGCTTTGACCAAGGATCGAATGCCCTTGGCAGTGATGCCGTCGTCGTTGACCACCAAGATTTTTTTTCGCGTTGAACTCATTGGGTCAAAGCTACTCGCAAGGGCGCGAACCCAAAAATTATTTGATGTATCTTTACAAACATCCACTTGTCATTGTCGCATGAAAACTCATCAATACAATTTAACTGTCGATTGGACTGGCAATCGAGGAGCAGGCACCAAGGACTACACCGCATACGGGCGTGATTTCGAAATCAGCATAGCGGGCAAGCCAACATGGAAGTGTTCCAGTGATCCTGCCTTTCGGGGCGATGCCGAAAAATACAATCCCGAAGAAATGCTCGTGGCCTCCTTGTCTTCTTGCCACATGCTGTGGTATTTGCATTTGTGTGCCGATCATAAAATTGTAGTGGAAGCTTATCGCGATTCACCCGCTGGAGTTATGATCGAAAACAGCAATGGTGGAGGCAGGTTCATTGAAGTTGTCTTGCGCCCAGAAGTCACGGTATTCGGACGAAATGAGCAGTTGGGCTGTGATTTACATCGGTTGGCGCATGAAAAATGTTTTATCGCCAACTCGGTCAATTTTCCTGTGCGTGTGGAGCCCAAGATAATCGTCTTGGAATAATTGATTGCACTGCACACAATAACCGCAAAAAGAAATTGTTTACCTTTTTGCTATCTCCTCTGAGGAAAATTTAACCAACGTTTTTGCAACCGCCTTATTTGTGTAATTGGAATTGAAGCTCTATTTGCGGGGCCTTTTCAATGTGTGTTTGGGCAGGTTGTCATTAAAACCACCAAACATTACCTAAAATGAGAGGACTTCGTTTCACCTTGATCATGTTGGCATTCGCCAGCACAACTTCAGCACAAAAAGTAGATTGTTTGTATCATTTTGAATCGGATATTGACACGCTGTCGCCAGCCGATCAAGAACACGTGCGGACTTGGGCATTCTCGCATTATCACTTTCGCCATGAAATGCTTGAAATACGCGGGCATGCCGATAAAAATGCCGACGCGGCGTACAATGAAGCACTATCCATGCGCAGGGCCAAACACATTGAAAACATTTTAACGAAAGTGGGGTTCGATCGCATTCGTACTACCTATTATGGAGAGCAGGTTCCGCTTTGCGATAAAGATGAAGAAGCCTGTTGGAGCAAGAATCGACGGGTTGAAGTGATCTTGTACAATGAGCACGATCAGCGGTGGATGGCCGACGCCCATTTGGAGCCGCCTCAAGTCATATTTGCCGATACCAAACAAAAGGTTGTGCTCGAAGGTCGCGGCGGAACCAAGATTAACATTGGCTTGGGCGAGTTATTGGCCCCAAACGGCTATCCTTATTTCGGTCCGGTTCGTGTTGAGTTGCGCGAGATATTGAATCCATGGGATTGTATTCAAGGCGATATTTCCACGGTCACCAAAAACGAATTGATCGAAACCGGCGGTATGGCGGAGGTTTTGGTCTATCGCGTTTACGACAATGCCCCACTCTCGATCACCAATTCTATTGAGATACAATTCCCATCGCAACGCGAAGCACTGGAAAGCGGCATGATGACTTTTGAGCCAATCCAAACGCAAGATGAGTTGATTTGGTCGGTGCCGGATTGGAAAGTGGTTCCTTTCGATTTGAAGTGGTACCAAGTGCTGCGCAAAGGACAGCGGTCAAGATCGGAATGGTACCCCACTGGAACAGGTGCTCCGGGTACGGTGGATGAAATTGTTTCGGATTATGTGTATAAATGCGATACCGTTTGGTTGAACGATAAACAAATTCAAGCCAAGAAAGCACGGATGTCGCAAGGAGAAAACTTGAAGAATTCCATAAAAATGAGAAGCTTTGGTTGGATCAATTGCGATCGGTTCATTCGCGAAAAAGGAGCCGTAGCGCTGTATATCAACACCGACTGTCCGGAAGCCAGCACATATGTGTTATTCGATAACCGCAAGGTGGCTTTCGATTATTCGTTGTACGGTCAAATTCGGATACCTGCCTTGGAAGAGATCACGGTCGTTTGCAAGAGTCCAC
>CANHSF010000220.1 GCA_947463065.1 Flavobacteriales bacterium
AGCGGTGGTGAAAAGGTACGCTGCATGATCAGCCGCATGATGCTCGCTGGCGCCAATTGTTTGATACTCGACGAACCCACGAACCACTTGGATTTGGAGTCCATCACAGCGTTCAATAACGCGATGAAGGATTGGAAACACGTAGCTTTATTTACCTCGCATGACCATACATTCACCGACACCGTGGCCAATCGCATTATCGAAATCACACCCAACGGTATGATTGATAAGCGCATGTCGTACGATGAATACTTGGCGGATAAAGGCATTCGGGAACAGCGCGAGCGTCTCTATCAAGGAGTGTTGGTCTAATCCAAGAGTTATTCGTCGTAGGTCTCTTCCTCGTTGCTTTTGGCATATGGGCTGGTCTTGGTAGAATGTTCAACCAATCGCTTGATGGTACTCAATTCTTTGTCCGTCAAATGGCGCCACTGGCCGATGGGCATGTCGAGCGTGATGTTCATGATGCGCACTCGCTTTAATCGACTCACGTGATAACCCAAGGCTTCGCACATGCGGCGAATCTGTCGATTCAATCCTTGTGTGAGCACAATTGTAAAGGTGTATTGATCCTGACGAAACACTTTACAAGGTTTGGTCACGGTATCTAAAATCTCGACCCCTGAACTCATTTTGCGCAAAAACTCTTTCGTGATGGGTTTATCGACACTCACTACGTATTCTTTTTCATGGGCATTGTGTGCGCGCAAAATTTTGTTGACGATATCGCCGTCGCTGGTGAGCAGGATCAGACCTTCGCTCGGTTTGTCGAGTCGACCGATGGGGAAGATGCGCTGCGGATAATTGATGAATTCGATGATGTTGTTTTTTTCTCTCCGCGTATCGGTGGTGCAAACAATGCCAATGGGTTTGTTCAAGGCAATGTAAACGGGTTTTTCATTGGTCGATGTGATGGCGCGACCATTGACCTTGACCACATCGCCGGGTTGAACGCGTGTGCCCATTTCAGGAACTTTGCCGTTGATGGTCACACGACCTTCTTCGATCAATTGGTCCGCTGCACGACGTGAGCAAAAGCCCATTTCGCTGAGATACTTGTTGATGCGTATGCCCGTGTTGGATTCCATCTTATTTCAATTCAATGCCTACTGGACAATGGTCGCTGCCTTCGATTTCGTTGAGGATAAACGCGTCTTGTATGCGCGGCAATAAACTCTTTGACGTCAAGACATAATCGATTCTCCAGCCCACATTTTTCGCACGCGAGTTGAATCGAGCGCTCCACCAACTGTATTTCACCGTGTCGGGATAGAAGTGGCGAAAGGTATCTACGAAGTGTTCTTTGTAGGTGGTCATGCCATCGATTTCGTCTTGGGTATAACCAGCGGATTTGTTGTAGTTGCTCTTTGGATTGGCGAGGTCAATGGGTTGATGCGCCACATTCATGTCGCCTATAAAGATGACGGGCTTTATCTTTTCCAAGTTTTGCAGATGGGTTAACATATCGGCATCCCATTCTTTGCGGTATCCTAGACGAGCCAATTCGCTGCCGCTGTTGGGAATATAGCTGTTGATCACATAAAAATCGGGATACTCCGCGGTAATGGTGCGGCCTTCTTGATCGTGGATTTCTTTGCCCAATCCATAGGTCACCGCCAGTGGTTTTTGTTTGGTCAAAATCGCTGTGCCCGAGTATCCGGGGCGCACAGCACTGCTGCTGTACAAATGATATCCCTCGATGCTTTGCAAGGCCTCTGCGACCTGGGCATCGTTGGCTTTGGTTTCTTGAAATCCAATGATGTCTGGATTCATCTGAGAGATGCTCGCTGCTAAGCCTTTTTTCATGATGGCACGAATGCCGTTGACGTTGAATGATAGGATGCGCATAAATTCGATTTATAGGGATCGGAGGTATTGGATATAATCTACATCGAGCACGCGGTCGACCAATGGCTTGAGCAATTGGTTGATTTGCCCGCGATGGTATTGCGAATGCAAACAGATATGGGTGAGCAAACCTTCGACCGTATTACTAAAGGATTTGCCTGTGGTTGTGGTGTAGGACACCATGGTTTGGAGTTGTTGTTCGTCGTTGGCCCATTGCATGAGCTGGTGATGGTGCTGCTCAAAAAGTTGTCGGCAAGCTTCGGGTTGCATATCGGGAAAAACCTCCATGGTGAAAGGGACTCCTTGAATGCGCGAAATCCAAACGTGTTGTGAAGCTGCCATGTGGCCGAGCAAGAAGCGCGCTCGTTCGGGCACTTCATCGCATTGTTGCATGGTTTCGATCACCCGCAAATTGCCCCAATATTCATGGGTCAACATGGTATTCAAGAGGTTTGGGCTGCTCATAGCTGTGCGATGGCTTCTTCAAGGGTGCAAATGCTTTGTGCACCAGTGCTCATGTTTTTGAGTTGAACCTTTCCTTGTTGACGTTCTTCTTCGCCAATGATCAGCACATGCGCAATGGATTTATCATCGGCGTATTTGAATTGCTTTTTCATTTTGGATGCATCGGGATACATCTCGGTGCGAATGCCGGCGCGACGAAGTGCTTGCACAGCCTCCATCGCGGCTTGTTCTTCGGGACCACCAAAATTGGCCACCAATACTTGGGTGTTCTGCACCTGCACTTGGTCAAACAAGCCCATGTCGAGCATCACATCGTACAAACGATCGGCGCCAAAGCTGATGCCCACGCCACTCACACCGGGGAGTCCGAAAATTCCAGTGAGGTCGTCGTAGCGTCCACCACCGCAGATGCTACCGAATTGCAGGCCTTTCACCTTGACTTCGAAAATGGCCCCTGTGTAGTAGTTGAGCCCCCGAGCAAGGGTGACATCCAATTCGATTTCGGCGCTGCGCAATCCGAGGCGATCCACATGATCAAATACCGTTTGCAATTCGTCCAGTCCTTTCATGCCAACCTCAGAGGATTGGAGAATGGTGCGCAGTTGAGTGAGTTTATCTTTGGTGCTGCCTTGAAGATCAAAGAAGGGCTGAAGAATGCTGATCGCATCTTCGCTCATGCCGCGTTCACGCAATTCCTTCATCACCCCATCGACGCCGATTTTGTCCAATTTGTCAATGGTTATGGTCATCTCCATCATGCGGTCGCCGATACCTGCGATATCCGCAATGCCCGCCAATATTTTTCGATTGTTGATTTTGATGACCGACGGGATTTGCAATTGCGTCAATACATGATCAAACAGCTGCACCAATTCGACTTCGTACAAAAGACTATCGCTGCCCACCACATCTGCATCGCATTGGTAAAATTCACGATAACGGCCTTTCTGCGGACGATCGGCACGCCACACTGTCTGAATCTGCGAGCGTTTGAACGGATAGGTCAATTTGTTGTGATTCATTACCACGTAACGCGCAAACGGAACTGTGAGGTCGTAACGCAGGGCACGGCTTGAAATCTCCTTGGTGATAGCGCGCAAAGCATCTGCATTTTGGGTGGTGGTTGATTTGCCTTGACCCGCATTCTTTTCAGCGGCAGCATTTAATGTTTGAGCATCCACTGGACCCAAATAATCTCCGCTATCCAGAATACGAAAAATCAATTTGTCGCCCTCATCACCATATTTGCCTGTCAGGGTTTCGGTCTTTTCCATGGCCGGTGTTTCGAGCGGTGGATAACCAAAAAGTTGGAAGGCTTGACGAATGGTATCAAAAATATAATTGCGGCGAACCATGATTTCGGGTCCAAAATCACGTGTGCCTTGCGGAATGGATGGGGTAGATTGACTCATAGAATAATGCAGCCTCACGGCTTATTGTGCGATTAGGCGGCTAAGATAGTCAGGCTTTGGCCAAGTGCCAATGCAGTGCAATGTTTGTAGTGTACATTTGCAGCGTGAATTGGCAACCGGTCCATATCAATCAAATGCACAGTGGTGCGGTCTATGCCTTGGTGCTTTATAGCCAAGGTGGAATTTTATTTTCCGGCGGCGCCGATGGTGTTGTGGCTGCTTGGAATCAAGATTTGGAGCAGCAAACGGGCATGACCATTCGCACCTCAGCGCCCATTTACAGTTTGTGTTTTGTCGAGGCTCACCGCACGCTATTTATTGGGCTCAACGATGGTTCCCTGCATGGCGTGCATATCGATCAACGTTCAGAAATCACTGCCGTTCGCGAGCATACATCGGCCATCTATACCATGGTGTATGACGAAATCAACGATTGGTTATGGTCGGCCAATGGAGAGGGCATTTTGTCGATTCGACAGGCACGCGATGCGGCCAAAGTGCGCAATATTCCCTTCAGCACAGAAAAAATTCGACAATTGGCCCTGAGTCCCGATGGACGCATGTTGGCTGTTGCGGGCGAGCGCGTGTGGATCATCGAAACAGCGTTTGCCAATCCCCAGCACATCTACTCAGGGCACGAGGGTGGGGCCACTGCCGTCAGTTGGCATCCCACCAAAAAGGCCTTGATCAGCGGCGGTAAAGACGGGCATATTCGCGTGTGGTCCACCGCATCAGGAGAAGAGCTCTTGGCTTTTCCAGCGCATCGGTTCGCCATTTATCGTTTGGCATTTGATACCACAAATCGGATTTTAATCTCCACTTCGCGCGACGGCACCATCAAAATGTGGGACCAAGAAACCTTGGACCATATGTTTACTATCGATAAATCGGCGCGCACGCACACCCATTCGGTCAATGCTATGATCATCGACGAACAAGGCCTTTATACGGCTGGCGACGATCGCAAAATCATTCGATGGCAGGACACAAAATAGATTAGTGTATGTATGACACTTTCGATTGTGTTACATTAGCGCAAATATTTTGAAAACAATGAATCCATTCTTCTCAATCAAGCAGTTTGCGCTGGTGGTGATCAGTGCGTGCACGTTGGCGGCTTGCAATTCACAGCAGGCGCCTAAATACACCGGTGATGGGCAAATCATCGGATCGGGTGAAACACGTGCTTTGGTGCATCCCGAGTGGTCTAAGAATGCAACTATTTATGAAGTCAACATTCGCCAACACACACCTGAAGGC
>CANHSF010000221.1 GCA_947463065.1 Flavobacteriales bacterium
GCTCTTGAACTCGAAATTGCGGTATTCTGCGCCTCCTTCAAAATCATTTTCCCCCATGTTGTAATCGTAGATGAGCTCACTCCCTTTGATGAAAACTGGACGCAGGGAAGTATTCAGTGTTCGCCAATCCATGTTCTGGAGCAAGCCAACATGCAATTCGTTTTGAAAATCATAAATGCTATAATCGGCATGGCGAACCACAAAGTCCACTTCTTGGTTTTTGAAACGATCGGCGATGACACTGCTTCCTGTCACCGTGCTGCCAATTTGCACCAAAGACTCGTAAGCCATCATGCGGTAAACAACTTTCCATTGGCTCTCATCTTCGGGATCGTCGCCTGAATACACCACAACAATATAGTTGCCCGATAAGCGCAGTTTCATCATGTCGTTGGGAAAAGCAAATCGGTAATGGTTGTACTCCACCAAAGTGTTGAACGACGGATTGATATCGGTGATCTCTGTTGTAGGAAATCCTTGAATATAATCAGAGGTGGGCAATGCTTCTTTTTTCCAATCGTAGGTGCACAAAAAAACAGCATAGCGATATTCCTTCTGCTCTGTGCTCAGGTCATCAAATTCAAAAATGAGCCCGTCCGTGGTGCCCAGTTCGAAAAGCGGGTAACCCAATGGATTGCCCAAGGGATAACATTGCACCGTTTGGATGTCTTGCCAATAACTCCCCGGCATGGGCGCGGTTTGGGCTTCCAACGCAAAACGCAAAAGGCAAAACAAAGAGAACAGATAAAACTTACGCATGTCGGCCATATAGAAAAAATTGAGCCGATTTAAGCGCGCTCATGACAAAGGTAAAGATTATCGCACCAAGACGATATGGCCTTCGTACAGGTGATTGATGTCGAACTGAACATCGCGTATCCGAATGCGGTAAAAGTAAACACCATCCGGCGCAAAGGTCTGTCCGTTGTCCACATTCCCCGTCCAAGCTGTCAATGGATCGGCTGTTTCAAAGATCACATCGCCCCAACGATTGAATATCAGCAACTCATAACCCAAGCCTTGATAGCCGCGGCCTTGGATCTGCCATACATCGTTGATGCCATCGTAATCGGGGGTAAAGGAATTTGGAATGTAAATATCGATGTCTTCTTGTACAATCACTTGGCGGATGGTGGAATCGGCGCAGCCGTATTGGTTCATGGCAACCAGTTTTACCACGTACGTGTCAGCGCGTTCTTCAGGAAATCGGAACGTGGTGTCCTCAGCCGTCGATTGACCAAAGCTATCAAAGGTCCACAGATAGGTATCGGCGTTGTTGGAGTAATTCTCGAATCCAATCACAGTGTTGGGCAATATAGCAACACCAGGGTCTGCCGCAAATCCCGCATAAGGCGTGGGCCATACGATGATTGGATTGTTTGCAGTGTCGCGGGTTATGCACCCGTTTTGATCGGTGATTTCCAACCAAGGAAAATACTGTCCTGCCTGCTCATAGGAGTGGCTTGCCGTGCCAATGCTTTGTACAGTTTCACCGTCGTCGAAATACCAGCGCATGCTAGCGATGTCTTGAAATTCTGTGGTGATCGAGGTCATTACGGATTGGTGGGGCTCACAACCAAATACACTGTCCACATCGAATGCGGCTGGAATAGTCGGGTAGGGATACACCAATGCGCATGCAGTGTCTCGAGCAAAACAAAGATCTTCTACGATGGCACAATAGGTATCAATGCCTTCTACTGCCACCAATGGTGCGTCGGCTTCCAAAATTTGATTGTCTTCCGTGTACCAAAAAATGTTGAACGGTGCAACGCCACCTGTTATGGTTGGGGCTGAAAGTGCCACGGTATCACCGACACAGGAGTTGTAAAGTTCTTCAACTTCCATGGTAAAGGTGGAGGTTACCGTTACGGTCACGTCGTCGTTGCTTGCGCAACCGGGCTGTCCAACGGGATAGCCTGTCAATGTGTAGGTGGTCGTGGCATTGATTCCAGAGACCACTGGATTTCGGATGTTGGGATCACTCAAACCGCCAGCAGGTGACCACTCCCATACAAAATCGGGCTCGTTGCCCACTCCCGTTACCGTGTAGGTCCAAGGGGTGAAGTCTCCATCTACCGCAGAAATGATGAAGTCGGATTCAAACTCAAAAGTCAAACATCCTGTCGCATTGGTTGCTGTGTAGACTTGTCCAGTAGCATCTCCTTCCTCCCATTCCCCGAGAATGGGCCAGGTATTGTCTGGGCCATCGTACACCACAAAGGATTCAAAAAATGCTTCCATTTGGCCTGAGATAAACTCAAATTGCATCAGTGTGTAATCTTCAAATCCGGGGTCAGGGCAAAAGGTCCAACTGATGTTTTCGCCGTTACCGTAGGTGTAGTTGAAGGTGCCGCCATCGTTGGCAAAACTGGGTGGCAAAATATTGAGGAAGCCACCGTTGAGGGTTTGTTCAGGATTTGTGCAGTCCACTGTGAAGTCGTCTCCGGCAATGATGGTGGCTGCTTCTGATACTGTAATGGTTACTGTGGTGTCAAACGTGCAGCCAAAATTGTTGATTGCGGTATAGGTGTAGTCATAACTTCCTGCATTTTCCAAATGAACCGTTGCCCAGTCGCAACCCGTGTTGAATGTCTCAATGCCTGGACCTGTCCAATAGGTGCTGTCGCAACCTGGGCCATAATGCGGTGTGAAATAAAGCAAATCGCCATAAAGCTCCGGATTGAATTGCACATTCCAAGTGAAAATGTTGCCATCGTCCAACCCGAACATATCGCAGATCAATATGGTCCACGTTCCGTTGAGTGGACATCCTAGCAAATCGGTCCACGGAGCCAAGCTTTGATAACTTCCTGGATTTAGACTGCCATCGGTGGTGTTGTCGAGAGACTCATCGGCCATGGTGCCGTTGGTTGCTGTGGGTGACCAGTAATAATCCCAACCTGTTCCTAGTGCAGTGGGGCATTCATCGCTATCGGCTTGATCGGGGATGCCAAAAAATGTTCCTCCACCACCTTGCTGATGAACGGCCAATGCCTGTCCATTCGGGCAAATGAAGGTGATGGTCAGGTCGCCCATGAAACTGTGCTCCATGTTGGAGTAAAAACCTTGAATATCGCTTACTTCATCGATGATAGCATCTTGGGCAAACTGCGTAAAGGTCAATTCCGATGGGAAACATTCGCCTTGAACATCAGGGATGCAATAGTCGCCATCCAAATTGGCGTCCGGTAAATCCGACCAAGGCTCGCTGATCCACAGATTCAAACTGTCCAACACAAATGTGGAATCCTGTGGGATATTGGTGATGCCCAAGAGCACATCGCCGCCTGCACACAAGCCATCGACTTCTGTGATCAAGTCAAAATCAGGTATGGTGCTCACCAAGACGATAAACTCCGTCAAGGCGCTGCTGTTGCAATCGTTGTCGTCTGTGAGATAGAGGTTTACTTTATAGCCTCCAGGTTCTGTAAAGGTGTGGCTGACTTGGGGCCAATTGGCAGTGTTGCTGCTGCCGTCGTCAAAATCCCACTCAAAAGACGCCATGGCTGTTCCTGGTGCAAATTGCGAATTGCTGCCATTGAAGACCACTGTCTCTCCAGGGCAGATATAGACCGGTGAGAGTCCTTGGTCGCTAGTAACAACGGGTACGGGGCGCACACAAGGTGGTCCACACGAAATTTCTGCGCCAAAATTGCCTTGGGTCGTAGCATCCGATACAAATACCACGGTCAAACAGCCTGAGCCGTTGTTGCTCGTTATATCCTGACCAAGCAATTGGGTTGCCGTATAGGTTCCAATCAATGGAAACAAACTGCTTGGGCCATTGTAAATCTCGATGTAATCTCCAGCTCCCAATTGCATCAGGGTCCAATACAAATTCAAGA
Source organism: Flavobacteriales bacterium (assembly GCA_947463065.1). Classification (GTDB taxonomy): domain Bacteria; phylum Bacteroidota; class Bacteroidia; order Flavobacteriales_D; family Sanyastnellaceae; genus CANHSF01. The sequence continues at coordinate 3,849 of CANHSF010000221.1, forward strand.
CAGTCTCTGGGGCCTCGGGGCAAATGGTCATCTCGAGATTCTCATTGGCGTTGTAGGTGCCTCCATTGCCTTGGGAGTCGAGCAGAAAGCCAGCACAGGCGTTGATCGTTGTGTTGGTCATTGGAATCTCCTGCGCCCAGGCGTTGGCAAGCGTTAGGCTAAACAGCAGCCCAAGAAGGCAACGGCGAATATGTTTGGAGTGTAAAATACCTGTGGTCGCTGGTTTCAAAACAATGATGCTATTTCTTTCTTAACGAAATTCAGCCCTTAAGGGTTGCTCTCTTGGAACAAAGAAAAGCAAAGAAAGGCATGTCTTATTGTGAGTACAATTCAATTTTAAACAATGCATTGATTGCTAACCTATCGGATCAATGTGATATGGCCGCGAAAGGTTTCGTATTCTGCCGAGTCTTTCTTCTTTACCGAGACGATCCAAGCATAGGTATCGGGCTGACAGTAGTATTGTCCGCCTTGGTGATCGCCAACCCAAACTTCTTGGGGGTCGTTGCTTCGGAATACTTCTACGCCCCAACGGTCAAGTACCTGCAAAGAGTACGATGCCTCGTCAAAGCCCATCATGGTTACAAAAAATACGTCATTGATGGCATCGCCATCCGGCGTGAAGGCATTGGGGACCCACATCAAATACGCACTGTCCATATATACCCACCGGCATGTCGTATCTTGACATCCAAAATTGTTGGTGGCAATCTGACAAAATTCAAAATTGCGCGCTACTTCACCGGGCAATTCCAATTCGGGTTGATACAACGCACTGAAAACGCCGCCATCCAAAGTCCACTCAAAGGATTGGGCAGTTGTGGTCTGGTTGACCATAGCGATGGTATTGTTGACTGTTGTGACTTGATCCGGTGTTGTCTCGAAGATGGCAGTAGGGCTGGGGTGCAGAGTGTATTGTGCCGGAAAGCTCTCGGTAGTTTGACATCCATTCGAATCGGTTGCTGTTACTGTCATGTCGTAAGTCCCTGCACTGGAAAGGTTCATGAAGATGGAGTCTCCTTGATAAACGGCCTCCCCAATTTGCCATTCGAATTGGTAGTCTTGGTCTGCCAATGCCCGCAGTGTATCCGATAC
>CANHSF010000222.1 GCA_947463065.1 Flavobacteriales bacterium
CAAAAACGATTTGCCCAAACTATTGGAATTCACCACCACGCAAGAAAACTTTACCAAGATGAGCGATGCCATGAGCAAAAAGAAAAAATCGGACATCACCAAAGAGGAAAACGAGAAATACAATGCCTTGGTGAAAGAATACAATGCCGGTGTAAAAACCTTCAACGAGCTCATCAACCGCACCAACAACGAACGCGCAAAAAACCTCAATGCTTGGAACAACAAGGTCTCTGACTTTTTAGGAAAACATGCGGGATAATAGCGAACAAAATGCTTTTTGTGAAGGTCCGTTTATCGGACCTTTTTTTTGCTCCAAACCTTAGACCTCTCACCCATTTGCGGTATTTTGCAACGTACTGCCCAAATACCTTTTTCATGTGATGCATGTTGTTCGTTATTGCACTTTTTTTGATGCCATAAGCGCTACGGCATGAATAAACACGAACATCAATTGCATCACTTGCACCACGACGAAAATGGTTTCATCGGTTATTGTCCACAATGCAGCTCCATCCATCTGGCTTTTGGAGTGGCCATGTCGGCAATGGAACACGAAGCATTTACCTTATGGTACCAGAAGGTTGTAGACGAATACCATGCATTCCAACACAAAATATGTCCGCATGCCAAACACTTTGTATTCGAAACGGACAGTCCAAACATTCGAATGGTATTCAACTGGAAAGAACTGCATCAACTCATTCACCTCATAGAGCCCGGATTGATGGTGCTGGAGGCGCGTAGGATCATCAATGCTTCGTATTGACGGATTGCACCACGAAATGTCCGATGGAGCGCGTTAGCACAATTATGAGGTGAATGCCAAGGAGGATGATTAGCGTTTTAGCCTTTGTGTCACCTGCTCGATTTGATCTGCACTGCCCAACACAAACATTTTATCCATGGGCTGCATGATGGTATCCATAGGGGGATTGACGATGTATTCGCCTGTGCTCTTCTTGTATCCCACCAAACTCACACCTGTATCTTCGATCAAACGAAGAGCGCCGATGCCTTGGCCACGGAATTCTGAAGGAAGATGCTCGTAATGCACCTCCTCCATCTTGATATTGATTTTGCCGGTAATAAAATCAAGAAACTCCAAGACGTCTGGCTTTGTAATCAGCGCAGCCATATGGGTACCACCAATGCGGTCGGGCATAATGACATTGTTGGCGCCTGCACGCTTCAATTTGCTTTCGGCCGCATCGCTGCTGGCCCGACTGATGATCTTCAAATTCGGATTCAATTCGCGCGCGGTCAAAACAATAAAAACATTGGCAGCATCGTCGGGCAATGCCGCAATCAATCCCTTGGCTTCGCGTATTCCAGCGTTTTCCAAAACATGATCTTCCGTAGCATTGCCTTCGATAAACAAGGTCTGTCCTTGCTCTTTCAACTGCTCCAATACCTGTGCATTGCTCTCCACCACGACAAAATTGACTTTGCCCGATGCCAATTGCTGGCAAGCTTGCCGACCATTGCGGCCAAATCCACATACAATGACGTGGTTTTTCAATTGTTTGATCTCCTTGTTCACGCGAATATGTTTGAAATGGTTGCGAAATTCGTCTTCAATAATCACCGTGGTTACAATGGTGATGGCATACACATAGGTGGCTACACTGGCCACAATTAGAAATGATGTAAAAATCTTACCTGCAACACCCAAAGGCTGCACTTCACCATAACCAACCGAAGCCATGGTGATTACGGTCATGTAAAAGGAATCGATCCATCCGTAATCCTCAATGGCTACATATCCAACACACCCCACAATAAAAACGCCAACAAGGAGCGACAATGCGATCAACAAGCGTTTGAAAACGCCGTAAGACTTGAGGGTATCAATGAGGTGTCGCATGGGGCAAAGATAACAATTTCGAAAAGTAGCCAATCCTCGCGCATTTGGATCGATCAACCCCAAGTTTGAACCGCAAACCCAAGGCCGATTGCACCACGGCAACCCTAATCTTTGTCGTAATCAAAATCCGAGTCTTTGGGAATATCCGTCTTGCGTCGCTGAATCTTGTAATCCTTAAAACGCTCTTTGACATAAATCAAAAAGTCATATTGTGTTGAGTTTTTCATAAAATCCTCACTCACGTTGAGGTAATCGATGAAGTCATCGAATTCTGCATCGTCCAACTCGATGATGCCATAGTCCACATAATGGTAAAACAGCGACTTCAGCAATTCCCTTTTGCGGTCTTCGTTTTCCATTTGGGCAACGAGTCGTTTGCTTTGCTCCTTTTTGCTGAATTGCTGATACAGAAAAGTGATCGGGCTCGCGGCGGCATTCAATCCACTCAGCATAAAATCGCTTTCATCGTAGCCCAGACTCGCAATGTCTTTTTGTATTTGTTCCAAGTCCTTGGGAGCAATGATTTCAACCGTTGGCACTTTGTACACCCGAACATCGAGATAAATCTTGACCTTATAGCTCGAGGCCTGGGCGCTGTCGGCCAAAACAATGCTGCGCGAATAGAAGCCCAAAGAAGTTACGGTGATGGTATCGGATTTCATGCAGCGTATGCTGAAAGTACCATTGCTCTTGCCAAAAATTCCATTTTTTGTGCGCTGATTGACCACGATGATATTCGAAACCGGTTGATCTTGTTCGTCAAAGACCAAACCGTCCAAATGCACCCAAAGACTATCCTGCGCTTGAACAGATGTTGCGGCCAACATCCAAAACAGCGCAAGTACCAAGGGGCGAATCATTGTTTTTATTCTGCTCATGCTTTACAAACTTACAACTTATCCACGCATTCCGATTTTCTTTTCTCGACGGGGGCTTGGGATACACCAATCACCGCTGCTTTTCTGACAATGCTCACACCGAGACGAACAAAGCAATCGGAAGTTACTGGATGATCGGATGTTGATCCCATCGGTTTGGGCGTAAATTCGTGCCATGAATGCAATGCAAGCAAAAAAAGATGCCTTCGAGCGCTTATTGGTCATCATGGATGAATTGCGCGCGGGTTGCCCTTGGGACAAAAAACAAACGCTGGAAAGCCTTCGCCACTTGACCATCGAGGAAGTTTATGAATTGGGCGATGCCATTTTGAAGGGCGACATGGACGAGCTCAAAAAAGAGATCGGCGACATCCTTTTGCACATGGTTTTTTACGCCAAAATCGCTTCGGAAACCGACCAATTCGATATTGCCGATAGCCTCAATGCCATTTGCGACAAACTCATCAGTCGGCACCCGCATATCTATGGCGACGTGAAGGTTGAAAACGAAGAAGAGGTCAAAGCCAATTGGGAAAAACTCAAATTGAAAGAAGGTAAAAAAAGTGTTTTGGAAGGCGTCCCGCAATCGCTGCCGGCCATGGTCAAAGCCCAACGCATTCAGGACAAAGCACGCGGTGTTGGGTTCGATTGGGAAAAGCCAGAACAGGTTTGGGAAAAGGTTGAAGAAGAACTGGATGAGTTCAAAAAAGAAGCCGACGGCAACACCTCCAAAATGGAAGATGAGTTTGGCGACTTGTTGTTTTCGTTGGTGAATTACGCGCGCTTCAAGGGCATCAACCCAGAAGATGCATTGGAAAAAACCAACCGGAAATTCATTCGGAGATTTCAATATCTAGAAACCGAAAGCGCCAAAGACGGAAAAACCATGGATCGGATGTCGCTGGAAGAAATGGATGTGTATTGGAACAAAGCCAAACGGCTGGAAAACTAAAAAATGCCTACATTTGTCAAGTAACACAATCGAGATGAAAAAAATCACATTCTTTTTGTTCGCCTCTATGGCCATGGGCGGTTGCGACCACAGCAATCACCAACACGCAGCACCCACAGATCCGAATGCCGTTGAATTCTACGGCGAAAAATTCGATACCACCGGTGCGATTCCACCAGCCCAAATGGTGAGTAGCTTCCAAGGAAACGACACCGTTGCGGTCAAGTTCAAAGCCAGTATTGTTGAAACTTGCGCCAAAGCCGGCTGCTGGATGACCATTGCCAATGGCGGCCAATACCCCATGTATGTATTCATGAAGGACCACGCCTTTGGTGTGCCTTTGGAGGGTTGCAAAAACTTGAGCTGCATCGTCAATGGCGTAGCACACCGCGACACGCTATCGGTGGATGTTTTGAAACATTTCGCCGAAGACGCCAAAAAATCACAAGCTGAGATTGACGCCATCACCGAGCCGATGCCTTGTTTGTCGGTCACTGCAAATGGTGTTGCCATCAAGGGGTTTGAAGAACACTTTGCTGGCGATGGCCACGAAAACTGCAATCATAGCCATTGATAAAAAAATTCAATTGCCATCAACAAAAAGCCCGCTTCAAAAGCGGGCTTTTTTCTTTTTAAAAAAAACTATCGTCATTTTAAGGCCAAGTGTTCCTTCAAGAACTTTTCCATCGTCAGATAAAACTCAAATCGATTGGCGTCTACTTTAAAGCGATGGCCCTCGCCCTCTTTGACAAGGTATTCCACATGTACACGCGATTTGTTTAGTACTTCCACCATTTGATCCAATTCACTCAGCGTGACTCTTGGATCATTGGCTCCTTGAGCAATAATCACAGGTGCTTTAATATCAGCAGCATGCAGCGCAGGAGAATACTTCATCAGCATCTCGCGGTCTTTATTGGGGTCTCCGATCATCGTGTACATCATTCCTCGCTGCGATTCCAAATTTGGGGGGATGGTTTCCAAATAGGTCATCAAATTGCTGATGCCCGAATAATCAATTCCACAAGCATAAAGATCAGGAGTAAAAGCCAAACCGGCCAAAGCAGCATAACCGCCATAACCGGCACCGTAAATGGCAACGCGTTTGGGATTGACCACTCCTTTTTTGATTAAGTGCTGAACGGCCTCGGTCAAGTC
>CANHSF010000223.1 GCA_947463065.1 Flavobacteriales bacterium
CTTCTGGTAACATCACCGTGCGCGGAACCAATGCGTGTGGCAACGGAACGGTATCTGCGAACTTTGCAGTTACTGTCAATCCATTGCCTGCGGCTGCTGGAACGATTTCTGGTACATCGACCGTTTGTCCAGGTGAGAATGGTGTGATCTATACCGTGCCTGCCATTGCCAATGCAACAGGCTACACGTGGACATTGCCTTCGGGTGCGACCATTGCCTCGGGCAACAATACCAACAGCATCTCAGTTGATTTTTCAACAGCTGTGAGTGCGGGTGTTATCACGGTCAGGGGTACCAACAGTTGTGGCAACGGTGTGGTTTCGGCCAACTTTGTCCTCAACTTGAATCCGCTGCCCAATGCTACAGTGAGCGGCCCGGCCAATGCGTGCAATGGCTCCTCTGCGAACTTTGTCATCAGCGGCAACGCCAATTCGGCGGTGTATTACACCATCAACGGTGGACCAACATTCTCCATCCTAACCAATGGTGCTGGATTGGCGTATGTGGAGCAAACCATTGCCGCAGCGACTACGCTTCAATTGGTATCCATCGAAGGTGATTTCTGCACGGCTTCATTATCTGGTTCTTGGACCATTCAGCCTACGGCTTTGTCGGCATCGGTTTCTGGTTCAACGGCACTTTGCGCTGGTCAATCTTCAACGATAGTGTTCAATGGTACCCCCAATGCAACATTGGGATATCAAATCAACGGAGGAGATGTTCAAACCATCGTCTTAAACGGATCGGGCAGTGCTTCATTGGCCACAGGCGTTCTGTTCAATACAACTACGTATAGTTTAGTGAATGTGCAGTCTGGATCATGCACCTATGCGGCGTCAGGTTCGGCGGTTGTGAGTGTTGTTGAAATGCCCGATGCTACCTTTATTGGTGGTGGAGCAGTGTGCGGCGGAAGTGTTCAAACCATTCAGGTGGTAGGTACGCCTTCGGCTACGGTGTCATACACCATCAACGGTGGAGCGGCACAAAACATCTTGCTCAATGGTTCGGGGAATGGTACCATCACTACTGCTCCAATAGCAGGTACTACTGTGTACAACTTGGTTACTGCAAGCGTTGGTTCATGCTCCAATAGCATCGGTGTGCAGGTTACATTTACCGTTATCGGTAGCACCTTCTATCAAGATGCGGACGGCGATGGATTTGGTAATCCAAGCGTGAGTCAAATCGCATGCACGGCACCTATTGGATATGTTGCAGACAACACCGACTGCAACGATGGCAACAGTGCTTTGAATCCTGCCACAGATTGGTACGCTGATTTGGACGGCGACGGATATGGTGGGTTCATTTTTATGACGCAATGCGATAATCCAGGTGTTGCTGGTGTCGTGAGTCAAGGTGGAGACTGTGACGATAGCAATCCATTGATCTCGGGAGGCGCAGCCGAAATTTGCGGAAACAACATCGATGATAACTGCAATGGTTTGATTGACGAGGGATGTTTTGCAGTGGGTAATGATACCATTGTATTTGCTACCAATGTAACAGGTTCTGTGACTTCGTATCCAGTCACCATTGCGGTCAATGGAACCCTGGTGGGAGCATCGAACTCACCTGAGAGCAATGCATTCAGTGGTCGCGATAGATGGTACCGTTTCCAAGCTGGAAGCACCGCAGCGCGAATTGTATTGAATACTACTTCGTTCAATGGTGGTTTGCAATTGTGCAACGCAAGTTTTGCGCCCATTGCCGGTGCTATCGAAAATGCGAACAATGCGGTGGGCAATGAAATCATGATCGAAACCAATTTGACTATTGGTCAATGGTATTACATCGGGGTTTGCGGAGTCACAGCGAGTGATGTGGGTAGCTTTACGTTGAATATTCAGCATTTCTACCCCAGTGGCTGTGCGACATCAACAGCTCAACCACTCAATGCGTGCACTCCATTTAAAGCGCGATCGAATGGCGCCTCTACTTATACCTACGTGTTTACACCAGTGGTAAGCGGCATGGGCGGCGGCAGTTTCACCGTCAATGGACCCGTTACCCTTTCGAATCCGGCTTTGGGTTTGATCCCCGGTCAGAGTTATCAAGTATCGGTTACGGCGACCTTCTCTGGATTGGTCAATGGTATTGGTCAACCCGAGGCGAATGTCGTGTTGAATGCGCCTTCGGCATGTTTGCTCACCTTGGCAGCGCATAGCGATCTGCAAGTGCGCAACTCACAGCGTTGTGATGCACCTGCGGTTCTTCTGCGCAGCACTATTTTGCGAACAGATCCGTTTGTGTGCGGTGTGACCAACTACACCTTTGAGTTTACCCCAACATCGAGCTGTTCGAATTATTCCGGAATCGGTTTACCGTTTACGCATACCAATGTGGCACGCAATATTCCATTGAACTTTACTGGTGCAACAACAAGTCCGCTTGGTCAGACGATTCAACCTCAGTCCTTCTATATCGTTCGTGTTCGTCCGAATTTCGGTGTAGGTGGAACCAATCCTGGTTCATGGGGTACGCCACGTATCATCTTTATCGGAGGAACCTCGATGACAGCAGCTATAGATGAGGCAGGAGAAGCCATTGAGTTTGAAGAGGCAGCAGTTGCGGAATTGGAGGTTTATCCGAATCCAGGAAATGGGTCGATGATCCAAATGACTTCCAACGATATGGATGGTGAAGTGCGAATTGAGTTGTTTGATCAGTTCGGTCGTCTCGTGGCTCAGAAAGTCGTTTATGCAGAGTCCGGATTACAGTTGCAATGGCAGATGGATCAACCTTTGGCCAGTGGATTGTATCATATCCGTGTGCTGAACGATGGAGACTGGATTGACAAGAAATATTTGGTGACACGCTAGTGAAACCGCAGAAGGCCGTCCCGAAGGGACGGCCTTCTGCTTTTTATAGCCCAAAGAACCAAAACTATTCGACTGAAATTACATCTCCTTTGCCTCCTTTGTATTGGCTATAGACGTATCAGCGCGTGCCAGTGCTGTGGTGAATTCCGTACATTCGTGTTTCGAGAATGAAATGTGTACGCAATGAACGATGACCTGAAGTATCGCGAAACTCACGCCACTTGGAATACCTTGGCGGATTGGTATGAAGGGCAATTCATGCATTTTACGGCGTACGATGTTGCTTATGACCATTGGATTGCATTGCTTTCCTCCAAGGAATCAAAAGCATTGGATCTTGGTACAGGTCCTGGTATCATTCCTGTTTATGCGCTAAAAAAGGGATTTTCCTTGAATTGGACCATTGTAGATGTCGCTCCCGCCATGCTGCTGCGGGCGAAGAACCACCTTCCTGAAGCGTGCTGTGTGGAGTGTGATGTGATGCATTTTGTGGCCCCAAGGGAGACCTTTGAAACTGTAACGGCAGGATTCATTTGGCCCTATCTGCCGCCGGAGACCAACGAACGATTGTTGCGAAAAATTCACGCTTGGCTTGTGCCGAAGGGATCGCTATTGCTCAGTTTCGTTGAAGGGGAAGATAACGTTGAAACATGGGGGACCAATGCCATGGGCATGCGGAGTGTATTTCATTTTCATAAATCGGCAAACGTATTGGCGCTATTGGCTGAGGTTGGTTTTGATGTGGACTTCATTCATCGCGTACCTTACGATAGAAGGGGAGAAGAGGAAATCCATACCACGATTATAGCGCGAAGAAGGTAATGTTATGATGGAGTGAAAAAAGCATGAAGGAAATTGTATTCGAGATTCTTTCTGGACTAGAAGTTCCCGCCAAACGATAAAAACACAACCCAATGAAGCGCAACATGGATCAATTGTATCACGATTTGTGCAGAAGCTATACGGTGTTTCACACAGGCGTGTTCTCGGCGTTCAATAAGAATGATGTAAGCTATCATCCCGCTGACCAGCGGATTGTCATTCGAAAAAGGAAGGTGAAACATGGACGAAATCAATTTGCTTCATATTATCCGCAGATCGTTATTCAACCGGATATGATCGTCAAGGGAAACTATCGCGTTGAAATCGGTTGGCAGCAGTGGGGGAGATCGTTAGCGTATTGGTTGAGCATTAGCTCGTTTTTTGTGTTCATTCTGTGGAAAAGCTCTGGCGTTGGTTTATGCATCGGCATAGCATTGGCGCTTTCGTTTGTCATCTTGCATGCCACGTATTTGCGTAGCTTCTTCATTTTGTTGCATCGCTTGCGCGAAGAAGTAAATAAGGGATAGTACGTGCTAGCCCACAAGAAATAGAGTAGCTTATGTAGCTCAAAAAAGGATAAAAAAAAATGGTGCAAGGCTGCACCATTTTTTATTGATTGAAGATTGTTTCATCACCTGAAAACATAAATGCTTCCCTTGTATTCCTTCACTTCGTACTCGTGAACCGACTTTGCTTTCAGCACATAGTGGTAAAACGAGTCGGGAATGTAGTATTCACCCAATTGATGGTCACCTTCCCACGATTTGCTCAAATCGGTGGTTTCAAATACTTTTTCACCCCAGCGGTTGAAAATCATCAAATGATAATTGTTCGGATCGATGGCGTTGCCTTCTGGTTTAAACACGTCGTTGGTGCCGTCGTTATTGGGCGTAAACGAATTCGGGATATACACCGTATAGTCTTCTTTCACGAAATGGGCAATAACCGTGTCGTTCTGATTGAACGTAAAGGTGGTGATCGCATTTTTGGGCCCCATACTCGAATTGGCGTGCAGGGCTTCCCAACGCTCAAAATTCCAAAACTCTTCGGGAATCGCTCTGAAATCCATGGCCTCGTCGGCGGCTATCTCAACGGTCATGCTCGAGTTGGTTTGGTAAGGACCAAAAGCTACAGTGCCGTAAAGCATCGGTTCTACCATGACCGTCAAGGTCACGTGCGGGGTCACATCAAATAC
>CANHSF010000224.1 GCA_947463065.1 Flavobacteriales bacterium
GCGAAATCAAGATGATTGCCGCAGAGCATGCCCGCCTCAAGGCCTTGGGACTCGACTTTGTTTTTGTGACAGACGACACGTGGGAGCGCATTTCACAAATGCAGTTGATATTGCCGCCCGATATCCGAATTATGCGGGTGACGAGTTTGAAAGACTTGGGCGTGTATACCATTCCCGCTACATATATCGTGAATGCCCGCAACGAGGTGGTATTCGAACGCATTGATGCCTGCAATTGGGCAGATAGCGTATTTTTGCAACAGATAAAAACATTATTAGAATAATTATGGCAATTGTCAAAGTCATCATCGACGGAATCGAAACCCGTTTGGAACTGCCACACGATGGTCAAACAATTCTCGATGCAGCGATTGATGCAGGAGTTGACGCACCGTATAGTTGCAAGGGCGGTGTGTGCACCACATGCATGGGCAAAGTGTTGGAAGGCGAAGTGCGAATGGATAAAAATTTTGCTTTGAGCGACAAAGAAATCAGCAACGGCATGGTACTTTGTTGCCAAGCTCATCCAGTGAGCGATGAAGTCAAGATTTCCTGGGATTAAAAGGGCATGCGCAAAAGGCTCACATACTTGTTTTTGATTGCGGGGCTTTGCACAGATGGATCGCATTATGCCCAAACCTATCGCACTGATCAAGGCGAAATTCGTTTTGTGAGCAGTGCGCGTTTGGAGAATATCAAAGCGGAATCCGAAACAATGAAAGGTGCCGTTAATTTTTCGAAACAGACCTTTGCGTTCAGTGTAGAGGTCAATTCGTTTGAAGGATTCAACTCGGCCTTGCAAGCAGAGCATTTTCGAGAGAATTACATGGAGACCCCCGTGCATCCTAAAGCTACATTCACTGGGAAGTTGATCGATCCGGTGAATCCCGATGCGGCCCAACAAAAAGTGCGAGCCAAAGGTGTGTTGTTGATCCATGGCGTGAGCAAGGACCGCATCATTGACATTGCATTGAGCAAAACAACAAAGGGCTTTCAATTCACATCATCCTTCCATGTGGCCCTCAACGATCACAATATTGTCATACCGAAGTTGGTGCACCAAAAGATTGCAGAGACGATCGCCGTCACGGTCGAGGGCAAACTGATCGAATAAGCATGGTTCAGAACAGTACAATATCCTTGGTGTCCGCACTGCAGTGGTGGCGGGGCAGGGGCTTGTGCTTGCTTTTGTTAGTCGCTGTATGGTCCAGCGCCTTGTTTGCTCAAGATCGCCGCGATATGATTTTTGATTTGGGTGGCATGGTGTATCCGGATGCACTCCAATGGATTGAAAAAGATACGGCAGGGTTTATTTGGCTGGCCACAGATCATGGTCTTTTGCGCACCGACGGATACCGCCACCGATGGATTTTGCAGGGCGAGTCATCGCGCATCACCTCGCTCTTCGTTGGTCGTGAGGCCGTATATGTGGGGCATGAGGACGGCAGTCTGGCGTCGGTGGATATTGTTTCGCAGCAAGTCAAACAACGCACACCAGCAGTGGGTTCAGCCATCAACTGCATCCATGAGTGGACGCCTGATCGAATTATTTTTGGTACACGCGACAAAGGACTTGCTTGGTGGAATGGCAGCAATGTGGAATTCATGTCGCAGTTGGATTCCACATTGGATCAAACCGTGCACTGTTTAGCGCGGTGGAACAATCGTTTGATGGTGGCGACCGATTTGGGGCTGTATAGCGTTGATTTTGCGGCAGGACCCACTGCCTATCGGTTGGATGAGCAGCGTGTTCAGTTGAGCGATCATTACATCAACGCCATGCAAGAAACGACTCAAGGACTTTTTTTGGCGGGAGAAAATGGTAGTTTGTGCGTTTTGCGCAGCGATGGATCTGTTCAACAGGCGACCTATTTCAATGCTTTTCACAGCGATCCCATTGCACATTTGGCTTTGCACGATGATGCCGTTTGGGTGATCGATCGCTCGCATCATTTGTACAGCCTGCAGTTGGATCAATTGGATCGCATTTTTGCATCATCCCAGTATGCCGATAGTGACGCATGGTCTGAGGTAAAGGATGTCTGCGTCAACCAACACGGCACCATGATGAGCACCACCGGATTGTCGGAAATCATCATGATGGATCTGATACAACATTCCATTACTCGTCACGACAGCATTGATTTGACTGCCTTGGATGCGTTGGCCATTACAGCTGATCGTTTGATATGGATGGCCAATTCCAGTGGTTTGTACAGCCATCATGCCGACTTCATCGAAGGGCAGGAAATGAAACAGGTGGTTGAGCTACACGGTGAGCATATTGTTGCGATTGGCGAATTGGATGCAACCACATTGGTGGCAGGGACATTTGGAGATGGCTTATTGGTGTTGAATCGAAAGACAGGAGCGGTTTTCCGGATGAACGAACGCAATGGATTGATCAACAATCACGTCACATCCATGGCCATTCAGGGCAATCGGATATGGCTCGCCACCCTTGGCGGATTATCGTGTTTGGAGAGCACCACGTGGAAGGAAATCGCGCGGTATGATGCCAATTCACCGTTGGGTGCGGGTTACCTCTACGGCGTGCATCCCATGGCTGATGGCTCGCTGTTGATCGGCACCGATGGCAAAGGGTTGATCAGCATGGCTGGAGGAGAGTTCACCGCATTGCGCGAACAACATCCCGAAATGGCCAAGTCCATTGTACAAATGGCCATCGATGAAACGCAGCGATTGTGGTTGGTGACTTTGGATCAAGGCATCCAGTGTTGGGCAGGAAAAAACCTACAGGCTCATCCCAAATTGAGTGCGGCGCAGCTCGGTGAGATTGGATCCATTCAGATTTACAAAGGACAGCAATTGCTGGTGTTCAGCAGCAAAGGATTGTTTCGCTATGACCCCAGCACGGGCTTGTTGCAGGTGGTCAAGGAAATGCGCAACGCCTTGGCAGATGGGTTTCAAAACATGCTCATTGATCCGCTGACCAATCGCTTGTGGTTGGTGAGAAAGGGCGATCTTTGGAGTTGCGATTTGGATGAATTTGTGCACCTCCATGTGCCGCGCGTATTTGTTGACGGCGTGTTGCAATCCTTGCAGCCGGTTCCGATGGGCACGCGATCTTTCGATCCCGATGAAAATTACCTGACGTTTTTGCTGAGCATACCATGGTTTGATCAAAGTGAGTTTCCGTCGGTGCGATATCGCCTTTTGGGCTTGGACAGCAACTGGATTACGACACAAGAGCGAATGATTCATTGGCCAAAACTTGCACCCGGAAGCTATGAGTTGGAACTGCAAGTGATGTTGCATGGCGAAGTGATGCCGGGTCCAACGACCCGATTTGAATTTGTCATACGCCGGCCGTTTTATCAGAGCATTTGGTTCATTGTGATCTGCTTGGTAGGAATAGCGGTTGCGGTGGTGTTTTTTCTGCGCATGCGCGATCGGAGAATGGCGCGCAGAGCCATTGTGAGGCAGAAACAATTGGAAGGAGAGTTGCAGCTTTTGCGCAGTCAAATCAACCCCCATTTTCTATTCAATTCGTTCAACACGTTGATTTATACCATTGAAAAAAACCAAGAAGAAGCGGTCGAGTATGTTGAGCAATTGAGCGATTATTTTCGATTGGTTTTGCAGCGCACGAACGAACCGTTGATCACGGTGGGCGAGGAGTTGGTGTTGGTAAAGCATTATGTGTACTTGCAAAAGAAGCGGTTTGGCACATTGTTGGAAATCATGGTCGACATACCCGACAGCATGAGGGATCACCTTATTCCTCCGATGGTGATCCAGATGCTCTTGGAGAATGCTGTCAAACACAATACAATTTCGCGTGATCATGCGTTGCGCGTGACCGTGTTTGGAGCAGAAGACAGCATTGTGGTTTCGAACAATGTGAATGCGATGATTAAACACCCCAGCGGCACTGGCACAGGACTGCGCAATATTCAGCGGCGCATAGCGATATTGACCGATCGTGAAGTGGTGCTGCGCCACGACAGCGACTGTTTTGAAGTCCGGGTGCCACTCATTAAAAAGATGAACACATTGGTTTAACAAAGCAAAGAACATGACAACACCATTTCGACTTGGACTAATAGAAGATGAGCCGGCAGCAATGGAGCGTTTACAAAGTATGCTCCGCGATTGGTCGGAACAATTTGTTGTGGTATGGACAGCGGACACCGTGGTGCGTGCCTTGGAGCATGCCCGTCAGGTATCTACCTACGATGCCATCATTACCGATGTGCAATTGGCCGATGGGACCGTTTTCGATGTTTTTGCAGAGTTTGCACCGGCATGTCCAATCGTTTTTGTCACGGCCTACGACAACTATATTGTGGATGCATTTGTGGTACACGCCATCGACTATTTGCAAAAGCCGGTGAAGCGTGAGGAATTTTATTTGGCCATGCAAAAACTATCAACACGACTCAAGTCGGGAGGAGGGCGAATCGACTACGACCAGTTGGCCAAGGCGATGACAGAACATTCGGTGAACAAAGAAGTGCGTTATGTGATACGTTTTGGCGAACACATGCGCATTGTTTCGTCCAACGAGCTGGCCTATGTTTATATGCTTCAGAAAGGCGTTTATGCTGTGCTCAACACGGGTAAAACATATCCTTTGGACAAGTCGCTCGACCAGTTGGAGAAGGAATTGGACCTTAGCCGTTTTTTTCGGATCAATCGCCAAATGATTATTTCCCGGGAGTCCATTGGTCCCATGCAAATCGTATCCAAATCGAGGGTTCAACTGGTTTTGGTGCCGCCTTTTGACCAGTACGAGTGCATTGTCAGTACCGAGCGTTCGCCCGTTTTCAAGGA
>CANHSF010000225.1 GCA_947463065.1 Flavobacteriales bacterium
AATTTGGCTTTGCCATCGCCAGACAAGTCTTTGTTGGTCAAAGAACGCATATCGATGACAATTTCACCACCGGTAATGTTTGAACCATCGTAGGCGATGTTGCCCGATTTGATGGCAATGGTACCGTTGTGTTTTTTACCGCCCAATTTTTTGGTGCCTGTCCAACCGATGCTGCTTTCGCCCACATTGATGGAATAACCGCCTGCCGTAGCTGTTGGGATTTGATTTTGATCCACCAATTTCACATTGGTTGTATCGCCTTTTGCAACCAAACACTTTTGAAAATCCTCTTCGAATTTGGCGTCTTTCATGCGCAACTCTTTGCACTTTTCGAAGTCGGCACTGGCCTTATCGGTAACTGTTGCGCAACTGCAGGCATCAAACGATTGCAGTGCAGTGGCAGCCGGAGCCGCAGGTTGATCGCCGCAAGCAGCGAGCAAAGCCACAGTGGCAAGGATCAATAAAACATTTTTCATATTTGTTTACCTTAAATTTATAACACCATTAATTGTTGTTGACTGGAGCAGCGATGCGTGCCTTCTCCTCCGTGGTCAAATTGCGCACTTCCGATTTGGTAGTGCTTTCCTCGCGACCATCGGCCAAACGCGTAGTTGTTGTTGTGGTTACGCGCGCTTGTTCACCGCCTGGAAGAGCCAGCACCTCGACAACGCTAGAAGACGAAGCCGAGTTATCCGAAGCTGCAGTATTCATGGATGACGTACCGTTGGCATTGTGCGTGAGCGTAACTTTTTCGCCGTTGGCATCGCTGTGATTTGCACCCGAGTGATCGCCCAAGATTGGAGCGAGAGTCAAGCCAACCAAACAAGACAATTTGATCAAGATGTTCATGGATGGACCAGAAGTATCTTTGAATGGATCGCCCACTGTATCGCCTACAACAGCCGCTTTGTGTGGTTCAGATTTTTTGTAGAATTTCTCAACTTTGCCATTGACTTCGATATCCACGCCCTTCTCAAACGATTTCTTGGCATTGTCCCAAGCACCACCGGCGTTGTTTTGGAAGATGGCCCAAAGCACACCGCTAACCGTTACACCGGCCATGTACGCACCCAAAGCTTCAGCACCCATTACAAACCCAACGATGATTGGCGTCACGATGGTGATGATGCCAGGCAACATCATTTCGCGGAGAGCTGCTTGCGTAGAGATTTCGACACATTTGCCGTATTCAGGTTTACCAGTACCTTCAAGGATACCAGGGATTTCGCGGAACTGACGACGCACCTCGTTTACCATTTGCATAGCCGCTTTACCCACTGAATTCATCGCCAATGCAGAGAAAACTACAGGGATCATACCACCGATGAAAAGCGCAGCAAGCACTTTCGCGTCGAAGATATTGATACCGTTGATACCGGTGAAGGTCACATAAGCAGCAAAGAGCGCAAGAGCCGTAAGCGCTGCAGAAGCGATAGCAAAACCCTTACCGATGGCGGCAGTGGTGTTACCTACAGAGTCGAGGATATCGGTTTTTTCGCGCACATCGGCGGGGAGTTCAGACATTTCGGCCACACCGCCAGCGTTGTCGGCGATAGGACCAAAAGCATCTATGGCCAATTGCATAGCAGTGTTAGCCATCATTGCAGAAGCAGCAATGCCCACGCCGTAGAAACCGGCCAAGGCATAAGCGCCCCAGATTGCACCTGCGAAAAGAATGACGGGAGTAGCAGTTGAGAGCATACCTGTGCCCAAGCCAGCGATAATGTTGGTGGCTGCACCGGTTGCTGATTTTTGAACGATACCCAACACCGGCTTTTTACCCAAGCCCGTGTAGAATTCGGTGATGGAAGAAATGGCAGCACCTACGAACATTCCGATGAGAGTGGCATAGAACACATTCATAGCGGTCGTGGTAGACACCCCGAAAGCACCATCGTTGAAAACGCTGATGGACATTTCAGCGGGCAAACACATTTTGATGAACACGAACGAAGCGACCACCGAAAGGATGATGGAGATCCAGTTGCCCATGTTGAGTGCATTTTGAACCGTATTGGTATCGGCATTTTTGTTATCGGAAACACGCACAAAGTAGCTGGCAATGATGGAAGCCAACAGACCAGCGGCGGCGATGAGCAACGGCAACAAGATCGGACCAAGTCCATTGAAAGGAAGTCCGGCCAAAGATCCACCGTTAGCGGCCATGAAGTCGCGGATGACGTAATTGCCCAGTACCATAGATGCCAAAACGGTGGCCACATAAGAACCGAACAAATCGGCGCCCATACCTGCCACGTCGCCCACGTTGTCGCCTACGTTATCGGCAATAGTAGCGGGGTTGCGCGGATCATCCTCAGGAATACCAGCTTCCACTTTGCCCACGAGGTCAGCACCTACGTCGGCTGCTTTGGTGTAGATACCACCGCCCACACGTGCGAACAACGCGATGGACTCGGCCCCCAGAGAGAAACCGGCGAGCACTTCGAGTACTTGCGTCATGGCATCGGTGCCCTTTTCCATGGAGCCGCCCATGAAGTATTGGAAGAAAATGATGAACAACATGCTCAAACCGAGAACAGCCAAACCGGCTACGCCCAATCCCATAACCGTACCTCCGGTGAAAGACACCTTCAAGGCTTGAGAAAGAGAGGTTCGGGCTGCTTGCGTGGTGCGCACATTGGCTTTGGTAGCGATACGCATGCCGAAGAAACCGGCGAGCGCGCTAAAGAAAGCACCAATGACGAAAGCCACGACGATCAACCAGTGCGAGGTTTCGACTTGTTGTGAGAGGATACCCAAACCGATACCCGCCACGACGACGTAGATGGCGAGGATTCGGTATTCCGCTTTTAGGAAGGCCATGGCCCCTTCGGCCACGTATCCGGCAATTTCTTTCATGCGGTCATTGCCCGCATCTTGTTTGGTGACCCAGGCCGATTTGATGGCCATCACGATTAGTCCCAGCACGCCTAGGGCTGGAACAGCATAAATAAGATTATCCATGAATGATTGAAATAAGTATTGGTTTTACGTATTGGTTTCCAACAAAAAAGTCCCTTGCGGAACGGGCCGCGAATATACGAAATGTTGGAATATAGGCAAAAAACGAGGTTATACAACTGGTATTCAGTCATTTATTTCACAAAAAAGAAGCTCCCATAAGAAACCACAGCCCGCACCGGGTTAAGCCATCGCACCTTTGTTTCTGTTTCCATGGAATGTCTATATTTGCTTTGGCCAAGTCGAGGCTTTATCTCTAACCTGATCCTTTTGATCAGTGTGTCTGTTGCAAAAAGCGCTTGTGTATTGCTAAATAATACACCCCATGAAAAATGTATTGGAAAGTATGACCCATTGCGGACAAAAAATTGTGTCCCCCTGGAAATTCTTACCCCTTTTCCAACTTCAAAGCCTTTCCCAGATGATCATCCGTTTGTCGGAGGTCTTCCCTTTTAATACAGTCTCATTTCTAACAGCACTATTTTATGCAACAACTCTCGCCTGCTTCGTCTAGCTTTCCTCCCATACACGTGAGTGAAATTCGATTTAACAACAAGCCTTATTGGGGCCTTCAATTCGGGTATAATTTATCCATTTCGCAAAAACTCAAGACAAATTGCAACTCGTTTTGGAATGGGCGTTCCAAGTCATGGCTTCTCTCCCCTACCGAGGACAATGCCAACTATTTAGTGAGCACCTTTGGTCTTTCCCTTCCTCCCTATAGATTGCCGCCTGAGCGTAGTACTTTGGAAGCAGATCTCAAGCTTTTCCAGGAGTATATGGAAATCAAGCGGATGAGTCACAATACAATGCGTAATTATTTAAACGCGGCCAAGTTATTTCTGGTCGAGATGGGAAGCAAGCCATTGGCAGAAATTACCAACCCCGACGTGGATCGCTATTTTTATGAGCAGTTCATAAAGCGGAAAACCAGTGTTTCCTATCAGAAAATGCATATCAATGCATTAAAAAACCTTTTTGAAAATGTGCTGCACGGCAGGCTGCGATTGGGTGATATAATCGTTCCTAAAAATGACAAGGCCTTACCTACTGTATTAAGTATGTCGGAGGTTTCACAATTGTTGTTGGCCTGCACTAATCGCAAGCACCGTGCTATGTTGATGCTTACCTATTGTTGCGGACTTCGCAGTGGGGAGTTACTTGGCTTGGAGCCACGCCATATAGATAGCAAACGTAAAATACTGATCATAGAGATGGCGAAAGGGCGAAAGGACAGGATGGTTCCCTTACCAGACAAAATGCTAGACATTCTTCGCGAGCATTGGCGGGAGACACGGCCGCAGAAATTTTTATTTGAGGGAGAAACACCAGGCAAACCATATCATGCGCGCAGTTATCAGCAAGTTTTTAAGCATGCCTTATTGAAATCAGGAATCAACAAGCGCGGCGCGACGTTGCATAGTTTGCGGCACAGTTTTGCCACGCATCATTTGGAGAAGGGCACAGATTTGCGTTATATTCAGGAGTTGTTGGGTCATTCCAATTCGAAGACGACCGAAATCTACACCCATGTGAGTGCAACCAAGTTGTCGACTTTGCGCAGTCCATTTGAAGATCTTGATTTCAAATAAATGCACAAAACACGCGTATATCTATTATTTTTGGGGTAATAGACGCATATTTTATGCGTATATAAACACGTTAGGCACAATGCACAACGACATTTCAAAACAAATCATATTGCCAGAAACTCAAAAAATATTTGTAAATTTGGCGAGTTAAAGCAATATATGTTGAACTAGACAATGAAAGCAAAATATTTAAAC
>CANHSF010000226.1 GCA_947463065.1 Flavobacteriales bacterium
AAGGTCGTGTTTTGTGTCATTACTTCATTGATCATGATGCCTGTTGTTGGACTGGTCAACCACATCATTTTGGCGAGGCACGGAAAGGTGGTGCCATTCGACAATGCAATGCGATAATACAGTTGGTCACTGGTGTAGTTGTTTTCAAAGGACGCCGTGTATAGGCCATCGTTGACGAGTTGATCGCCAGAGGTTCCTGCGTCGTTGAAAAGGGGATACGCCTCAAAATTCGTGTTGTCGGTGCTCAGTTGAAGCTCAAAGGTTTCGCCTGCTGCCGGTTCTATAAAGGCCATGAGGGTAATTGTGTTGTTGTTTTCACCGGTCACCGATGGATGATGCAACCAATGGACACGTGTGCCCAAGGTGGAAGTGTCTTCGGCCTGAATGGAAACATACTCCGCGCGTGTAGCTGCATAGGGCACGATGCCATAATCCACATGGCCGCCCCAAGCTTCATCCAACGCCTGCAAAAAAGCGGCATCATCGAAGCCAAAGTCGAGGGTCCGATAGTTGTCGGCCAAAGCAGCTTCTTCGATGAGTTCTTGAAGGACAAGTGCCGATGTACCCAATGCTCCGGGGGACACCATGTCTTCGGCATACGACACGAGATAATTGGTAAAGAGCTGTCGGTACGCGGGTACTTGCAAGATGCGTTCAAACAACGGTCGCTCTTCATTGGTTGGCCCCCATTGGTAGGGGTTGCGAGCGGCCCAGTCTTCGTTCACCCAATCGATTCCAAGGGTATTGTCCAAGTCATAGGGCAAATACACCATTTGATCCGACCATTGATGGCGGTAGAGGTAGAAGTTGTTTTTGTTGAAAATGTAATTGTCCCAGTTGCCGGTGAGTACATCAATGGCCATGGTTTTGAGATAGGTATGCACGTCAAAAACTTTGGGCAATTCACAAGGGAGTTGCGCCAGTGGGGTGTTGTTGATGACGGCAATGAACTGGGCCAGGTCCGAATAATCATCGCGCCATTCGTTGGTTTTGAGATCGTAATGTCGTGTGCCCCAATAGGCAAATTTGTACAAGTCGGGATTGGTGCCCAAATATTCCAACGTTGCAGGATATGTACATTTGTACAAGTTTCCATCGCCTTGTGCATCGAAGTAGCGTTTGCAAAATTCCTCGTCGATGTGTTCTTGCATCTGATACACGCCCATGTACTCATTGTTGATGTATAGCCGCGCAAAGGAAGTTTCCGCGCAGTACACACCTGCCTGGCGAAAAGCGTCATGGCAAAGTTTCGAACGCAAGAGGCTCGGGTCATTTTGAAGTCCAATGAGGTTGAGTTTTTCTAATCCCAACCATTCTTGATTGTCAATAGCGCCATCGAAATTGATGCGGAACGATTTTTTTGCAGCGAGCAGGCTGGTATTTCCGCGCAGTCGCATGGTAACGATCAGCCCAGTGGTATCGTTGGCTGCACCATCGTAACTGTATGAGGCTTGAAATCCCTCCGTGTCGTCGCCGGCTTGGTACACGGCGAGTAAACTGTCTGCCGGCAATTGCAAATCAATGCGTGCGAGAAAGGACTCATCAAATGCGGGAGATGGGGCAGGCACCTTTTGCGCAATAATCGGATGCGCCCCGATCGCAATCAGGCAAACGAGGAAGCATAAATAAAAGGGCAATCGGATCATAAAGCTATGGGGGTCTCTGTGGTGTTTTATACCAACCAACTTATCGAACACCTCCCGAAGTGAGCGAACGGTAGCGATGGGCGTTATTATTTCTTTCTTTGGTATTGATAAAGTTGAGCAGGCTTGTGCAAAACACCTTTCTGTTTTTCGTCCAAAGGCTGCAGATTCTCCATTTTCAATACGTTTTTCCTAAAATTGCGCTTGTCCATTTTCTTGTCGAGGACGATTTCATACAGGTGCTGCAATTGGGACAATGTGAACTTTTCGGGCAAAAGCTCAAAACCAATATTGTCGGCAATCAATTCATGACGCAGCATGTCCAAGGCCTTGTCCACGATTTGATTGTGATCGAATGCCATTGAGGGAATCTCATATACATCTACCCAGCGGGCCTTACCAGCAAAGCTCGATGCCTTGGGTTTGTAATCGACCATGTTCACCAGGGAATAGTACCCAATGGTCACCACGCGGCGCTCTGGATTTTCGCGCAACGCATTCAGCCACTCTTGGTCTTTTTTCATGCGCACCCGATACGGATCGCCAAAGGCATGAAACTGCTTGAGGTAGATGCCACTCAAATTGGTCAATTCTTTCAATACCCGCTGAGCTGCGTGGTCAAAACTCTCCTCTTGGCGCACAAGGTCACCAGGAAGTGCCGATTGCAAATGAGCAACGGGCATGGATTTCACCATTTGTTTTTGGTCGATGATGAGGACTTTAAGTTTTTGCTCGTCAAATCCAAAGATTACACAATCGACCGATACATCCATAATGGATGCTTGTCCTGTAGTTGTCGTTCCGGGCATAGATTCAGTGTAGAATGCGAGTGTCAAATGTACGCAAACTCGAAAAAAAAACAGCGAAGAGGCAGGTTGAGCCTTCAAAGTGCTGCAAGTGCAGGTTGATTTTGAGGGTGTTAATAAAATAAATTTGGAGTTAGTGTAAAAAATACACTAAGTTCGCAAAGAATACGTTAGCAACAATATCAAACGCTCGTTCGCGAGTGGTCGATCGGTTCGTTAATTCGCATTCAATAGTAAACGCATATGAAAAGAATAGGAGTTTTGACAAGCGGGGGCGATGCTCCCGGAATGAATGCAGCACTTCGTGCAGTGGTTCGTGCTTGCGCATACAACAACATCGAAGTGGAGGGCATTTTTCAGGGCTATCAAGGCATGATCGAGGGCGACTTCAAGCGATTGAACGAACGTTCGGTGGCCCGCATTTTGGGTCGCGGCGGCACCATCTTAAAAAGTTCGCGCAGCAAGGAGTTCATGACCAAGGAGGGCCGCAAAAAGGCCTACGATAATTTGAAAAAGCACGGTGTCGATGGTTTGATCACCATCGGTGGCAACGGTACATTTACCGGTGCCCATGTGTTGTATCAAGAATACGGCGTGCCAGTCATGGGCATTCCGGGCTCGATCGACAACGATATTTATGGCACCGATCACTGCATTGGCTTTGATACGGCGACGAACACGGTGGTGGATGCCGTTGACCGCATTCGCGATACCGCAACTTCTCACAATCGCTTGTTTTTTGTCGAGGTGATGGGCCGCAACAGCGGATTCATTGCGCTCAAGGCAGGTATTGCCACAGGCGCCATTGCCATCATCTTGCCCGAAGACGAAATGACTGTCGAGGAATTGATTGAGACTTTGCGTGCAACAGAGGAAAGCGGCAAGACCAGTTCGATAGTGTTGGTTGCTGAAGGAAGTAAGAGCGGTGGAGCCTATGAAATAGCGCGCCAAGTCAATGAGCGTTACGACGAGTACGAAACGCGTGTATCGGTATTGGGACACTTGCAACGGGGAGGCGCTCCGTCGTGTTACGACCGCGTTTTGGCAAGTCGCATGGGAGTGGCCGCAGTCGATGGTTTGTTGCAAGGACGCAAAGATGTCATGGTGGGCATCGTGAACGATCGCGAATCCTATACTTCATTGGAGGAAGCGATCACACGCAAGAACTTGCCCAACCGCGATGAGCTGCGTATCGCCCGCATTTTGGCGATTTAATAGAACTACAAAAAGAAAGAAGAATAAAGAAGATGAAAAAAATTGCAATCAATGGATTTGGGCGCATCGGACGCATGTGCTTCCGCAGCCTTATTCAAAACGAAAATGTCGAGATTGTGGCCATCAACGATTTGACCGATGTCCCAACACTCGCACACTTATTAAAATACGATAGCGTGCATGGCCGCTTTGCATTGAAAGTGGAAGCCACGGCAGATGCGCTTATCGTGAATGGCCAAAGCATCCGCATTTTCGCTCAAAAGGATCCAGCACAACTGCCTTGGGGCGACTTGGGCATCGATGTAGTGATCGAGAGCACGGGTATTTTTACCGACAAGGAAGGTGCAGGCAAACACATTGCAGCAGGTGCGAAAAAAGTCATCATTAGTGCTCCTGCAACCGGTGATGTGAAAACAATCGTGCTCGGTGTAAACGAAGGCACCATCGCTGAAGAAGATACAATTTTGTCCAACGCATCATGCACCACCAATTGCCTCGCTCCAATGGCCAAGGTTCTGCACGAGAAGTTTGGTATCGAAAAAGGGTATATCACAACCGTGCATGCCTACACAGCCGACCAACGTCTGCAAGACGCTCCGCACAAGGATTTGCGCCGTGCACGCGCTGCCGCTTTGAGCATGGTGCCCACCAGCACTGGAGCTGCAAAAGCAGTGGGCGAGGTGCTGCCCGAACTCAAAGGAAAATTGGATGGCGTGGCCGTGCGCGTGCCCACGCCGGACGGTTCGTTGACCGACCTGGTGGCGATCTTGAAACGCGACGTGACCAAAGAAGAAGTCAATGCCGCCATGAAAGAGGCGTCACAAGGTGCCATGAAAGGTATTTTGGAGTATTGCACCGACCCCATTGTTTCGATCGATATTGTGGGTAATTTGCACTCTTGTATTTTCGATGCAGCTCTGACCTCCGTAAATGGCAATTTGGTGAAGGTCATGGGCTGGTACGACAACGAAGCAGGCTACTCGCAGCGGGTATGTGATTTGGTCAGCAAAATTTAATTTTTTAACACTAAACCGATATGATTCTCATTGCCGACAGCGG
>CANHSF010000227.1 GCA_947463065.1 Flavobacteriales bacterium
GAAGCACAGCATTTTTTGCTTGATTTATGAAAATGAATAAAAAAATTCGCGTGGTCGTATTGAGCCTTGCCTCCTTGTTGGCCGTGGCTTTTGGCTATGCCTATTATGTGGTCTATGGCACGCACACCAGCAATCCGCAAAAGATAACGATACTCATTGACCGCAATCGGACAGTGGAAGAGTGGCTGCAAAGTCCAGAAGGCATGATGCTCATTCAAAACACCGGAGCCTTTAAGCAATTGAGTTCGCTCAAAAAACTGACCTCCATCAGCGCAGGCTATTATACCGTTGAAGCCAAGATGTCGCACAACATGTTGGTAAACAAATTCAAAGGCAAATTGCAAGATGCACTGCCCATTGCATTGGAGAACATGGAGAACATGTATGAATTGTGTGGCAAGTTGGGCGCCAAACTGCTGGCGGATAGTGTGGACTTCGCCAACTATTTGCTCGCTGATTCAACCATTCAAAAGTTGGGCACAGATCGTTACAACATCATGGGATTTATTCCGCCCAATACCTACAACTTCAACTATGCGACAACACCCGCAGAGTTTTTGGATCGCATGTTGAAAAATTACAATGTCTTTTGGACCGACGAAAAGAAAGCCCAAGCCCGGGCCTTGGGGATGACCCCTGCAGAGGTGATCAATTTGGCGAGCATTGTAAAAGCTGAGACCGCCAAAAACGACGAGGCGCCAAAAATCGCGGGTTTGTATTTGAATCGTTTGCGAATCGGCATGCCGTTGCAATCGGATCCAACGAGTACTTATGGGCGGACATTGGACCATGTGGACCGCGTAACTTCGGAACACACTTCGGTCAAAACAGCCTTCAACACTTACCACTTTAAGGGCTTGCCTCCCGGGCCGATCGGATTTCCGGAAACCGTTTACCTGAATGCCGTGTTGCAACCCGCTGCACATGATTATTTGTTCATGTGTGCCCAACCCAAACGCACAGGCTATCACAATTTTGCAAAAACCGGCGAGGAACATTCGCGCAATGCCGCCTTGTATCATGCTTGGTTGGATGCACAAAACATCCATTGATTGCATTCTATGAGCAAAAATGCAGTACACGCGTGCGAGAAAAGCGAGTGCAAAAGGAGGGAAAATGGTGTTGCCGTTGTAATGCCTCTACCCTACTCTTCTGTCCATGAAACGCCCCATTGATTTGCATCCTTTGCCCATCCACCCCATGAAGGCCTGCACCATGCTGCGCTCAACCCTTTTTACCGATTGAAATCATGAAACCCATTGCTGCTGTATTGATTTACCTATTTGCACACGTGCACATGCAGGCCCAATTGCCCCCACAACTCTGGAGCATCGCCCAAGACACACTCACCGACAACCTCTACCATTACCATAAAAACTTGGCCATTTCCAACTCGGGACTATCGGCCGCCCTTTCCAACCGCAACAACATCGATCATCTCGATGTGTACGAGGCCGATGGCAGTTTGCGGTATTCCAAGAGTTTTGCCGATGATCAATGTTGGTACTACCAAGTTGTTTTTTCGGCCAGCGATGAACTGTATTTGATGGGCACCAACCAACCGCAGTCGATGCAGGGCAGTTCATTGCGCGTTCAGAAGTTGGATACCAATGGCGATGTCCTGTGGACGACCCATTGGTCAGAAAACGCCACCGAATACACCGGAGTTATTCGCAGCCATTTGCTGAGCGATGGCCGCATTGTGGTTTGTGGGCAATTCAACTTTTATGCACCGGGTTCGTCCAACGACTTTTACATTGTGTGCCTCACCGACGCAGGAGCGATCGATTGGACCTATGCCTACACCTCCGATGGAGCGATTACCGATATCCTTCGCAACAGCGCATTGGATGCGTCCGATCAGATTTATTTCACAGGCATACGGCAAAACCCCGACCTCACCTCGTACTACAACCTGATTGCCGGCAAATTGGACAGCAGCGGCAACCTCTTGTGGACCTCGGATTTGGATTACACCAATTTCAATGGCCAAAGCGTGGATGCCGCATCCATTGCGATCGATGCCAATGGCATGGTTCTCTTGGCCGCCAATACATTTACCTACAACGATGCCAACCTACCGATATCGCTTCCGCTGGTGTTGCGCCTGGAGGGCAACGATGGATCGACCGCTGCGGTTCATTTTATTCCTTTTGAACAAAGCGCTGTCATCAAAGAGCTGACCACCGACAACGATGGGAATTACTACGCCAACTTCACTGCATCGCGCGATAGCATGCAATTTATAACCCCTGAGTTTTACCAACTGGTGACGTATGAAGCATCGCATCATGTAAAAAAATGGAATGCGGATGATCAATTGCTTTGGAGTTACCAAGAAATTGCATCGGCGCAAACCACCTACATCGAGACCTACGATATGGCGTTGTACAACAATCAGCTTTTGGTGTTCAATTACTTTGAGAACAACAACCGCATCCTTTGTTTGTCTGCCGAAGGCAGCAGCACGGGCATATATACGTATCCACGGCCAGTGACTCACATTGGCGTTTACCAGCACCACATTTTGGCGAACAACCATGGGGTTTACCTTTACTGCGGCAGCACCCAACCCAGTGCCCAGTTTCGCCCGTATTACGTATTGGTGCGTTTTGGTGCAGACCCCAACCTCGTTGCTACCAGTGCAACCATGCCGTACACCGTATATCCCAATCCAGCGCATGATTTTGTGATGATTGAAGGCTTACCGTACGATGCGCAGGTGCATTTGTACGACGCCAGCGGTCGCTGTATTCCATTGGCTCGCATGGATCGCATGTTTCAATGGAGTCACGTGGCGGAAGGTCTGTATGTGTTGGATATTGCAGTCCACGGAGAGCACATGAGGCATCGTGTGGTTGTGCATTGATTGAGCCAGAAGAGCCCTATAAAAAACCCAAAAGCCCTGCACGTTTGCAAGGCTTTTTGGCTTAAACTGAAAAACTAAAAACTATCTTAATGACAAGGCAAGAACATGCCCGCACATTAATACTACAATTATAAGCAAAAAATTCGATATACGAAAAAAGTATTATTGCAAAAAAAGCCGCCATTGCAGTAGACACAAGCAAAAAAACACCGCAAAACCGCGACAAACAAGACCGTTCAACGCTGCTCAAAGTTACCCACACATCCATCTTAATAAACCCAAAAGACCAATCCAATCGCGTCCTTTGAGGCCATTGCAGACCAGTTGGCTATGCACGGCATGCACCCATGAACTGTGAAAAATGCGGCATCAAGATGCGAAGAACGAAGCGAGAAGCACCTGCACAGGAACACCGCGGTTGCACCGCATGATTCCGAATCAATCCATGCGCTGAAGCCGCTGGAAGAGGACCGCTTCTGCTGCACGCAGGTCACGGCCGAGATCGCGGTCCACCTCCATGAATGCAACCGTTTGGCGCAGATCGTTCAAAAGATTTTCCATGGATGGTGAGGATTGCAGAGGCCTTCTGAAATCGAAGGCTTGCGCTGCGGCACACCACTCGATGGCCACAATGCGAATCACATTATTGAGGACATCGATGCATTTGACAGCCGCGTTGGCACCCATGCTCACGTGATCCTCTTGTCCGTTGCTGCTATCGATAGAATCGACCGAAGCAGGAGTGCACAATTGTTTGTTGGCGGAGGCCAATGCAGCGGCCGCGTATTGAGCAATCATGAAACCGCTGTTGAGGCCGGCATCTTTGGCCAAATAAGCAGGGTACCATGAAGTGCCTGCCATAAATTTATAAATACGCCTTTCGCTAATGCTTCCGATTTCAGCCAATGCGATAGCGAGATAATCCAATACTTGCGCGAGCGGTTCACCATGAAAATTACCCCCTGAAATGATGAGATCTTCGTCAGGAAAGATGATGGGATTGTCGGTGACGGCGTTGATTTCCGTGGTACATACCTCTTCGGCGTGCCGCAAAGCCCCGTAAGAAGCACCCAGCACCTGCGGCATGCAACGAAAGCTGTAGGGATCTTGGACCCGTGGCTTGTCGAGCGCGCGGATGGGGCTATCGGCGAGCAGAGCGCAAATCCGATCGGCCACATGGATCTGTCCGGCATGCGGACGCACGCGATGGGTATGTTGCCAAAACGGCTCAATGCGCGCATCGAACGCTTCCATTCCCAAGGCGGCAATGGCCAATGCCTGATCGAGCAGCGCATGTCCCATGCATACCGCGTACACGAGGTGGGCGGACATGAACTGCGTGCCATTGATGAGCGCCAAACCTTCTTTGCTCGCCAAACGGACAGTGCGGAATCCGGTCCATTCTGCCGCTTGCACCGTAGACATGCGCTCGCCGTTGTACCACACTTCGCCTTCGCCGATAATGGGCAAACACAAATTGGCCAACGGCGCTAAGTCACCGCTGGCACCCAAGGAACCCCTGTTGTAGACGACAGGAGTGATTTGCATATT
Organism: Flavobacteriales bacterium; assembly: GCA_947463065.1. Classification (GTDB taxonomy): domain Bacteria; phylum Bacteroidota; class Bacteroidia; order Flavobacteriales_D; family Sanyastnellaceae; genus CANHSF01. Next base: position 4,421 of record CANHSF010000227.1, read on the forward strand.
GAACATATCCACCAAAGCCTGAACCGTGGACAATTGCACACCGCTGTGACCGTAGGATAGTCCTTGGATTTTGAGCAGCAACATGAGCCGCACGATATCTGTATTGACGATTTCACCCAAACCGCATGCGTGCGAGCGCAAAAGATTGTACTGCAAGGTTTCCAAATCGTGAGCGTCGATGGCTTGATCGCACAACGAACCGAACCCGGTGTTGATGCCATAAATGGGTTTCTCCGCGCGAGGAATAGCGTTATCCAAATAACGCCGGCATTTCTCA
>CANHSF010000228.1 GCA_947463065.1 Flavobacteriales bacterium
GGAGCTACAGTTATAGGTGGATTTGTTTTCTTGGGCTCGCAAGTTTGGGAGTGGTCTCACTTCATCCACGGATCGGGTGGTGCCTTCGAAATTTCTGCACCTGTATCGGTGAAATCAGACGATGGCCGCACCATGGACCTCAATTCAGGTGCATGGGTGCATATGTCATCCGACTTTGGACACGCCTACGAACATGCTATGCAGCATGGCGACGACATCAAATGGGAAGGCAGCACCATGATTGTTACTCCAGCCCATCATGACTCGCACCATGATGCCCATGCCGCAGTCGATGCGCACGGTGCTCATGAGGCCGGCGCTGCTGGTGAGGCCAAATCGTATCCTTTGGAGTTGGTGTTGAACAAATATGTTTTGGAGCACAAAGACGGTCAGAACTACGCCAAGCTCAACGTAACCGGTGATGAGGCCATGAAACTTTGGCAAGCCAAGGCGGCAGGCACAGAAGTTTTTGGTGCCAACCTCTCCAAGAATGAATACGGCCAACAGCAGCAATATGCGAATTTCTTCTTCTTCATCACAGGCTTCCATGGCTTCCACGTATTCCAAGGAGTGATCATCAATCTTATTGTGTTTTTGATGGCGTACAGAGGTGTTTTTGAGCGCCGCGGCCATTACGAGATGGTGGAGAAGGTTGGACTTTTCTGGCACTTTGTAGACTTGGTTTGGGTGTTCGTATTCACCTTCTTCTATTTGGTTTAAACATATTTAGTCATCCCGATATACAGACGCAAACATGGAAAGAGACGATTTAATTGTAAACGATAGTTATTCTGTCAACGCGAACCACAGCGAAGAAGCTGGTAAGGGAATCCGCAAAAAGATCTACAAAGTCACTGCTTTGTTGACCATAATTACCATTGTAGAGATTTTTATGGGCGTGGCCTTCAAACGAAATGGCACTTTTTTGTGGGAATCCATCAAGTTGGCTTTCGTAGTGTTGACTTTGGTCAAAGCAGCCTACATTGTTTTGGTTTTCATGCACTTGGGTGACGAGCGCAAGAACTTAAAATACGTGGTGTTGTTGCCGTATGCTTTGTTTATTTTGTATTTGATCTTTATTGGCACCACCGAAGGTTTATCTGTGTTGGAATCGAACACCATGCTTAGATAGTTGTTCATTGAATCATACACTGCGACGTGTATGAAAATCAATATAAAATGAAGAAAACGAATTGGAAAAAGTATATCGGTCTGATCGGTATACTTTTTTTGTTTCCACTGCTCTTGCTTCTGTTGTTTGGTAAAATGGGCACGCACCATTTTGGAAAGCCCAAATATTTTGGTCCCAACGAAATGCAAGGAGCCGATACCTCCGGCTATCAATTGCCTCCATTCGTGATGACCAATTCGGAGGGTCAGCCTTTCGGATCCGACAGTTTGAAGGGCAAAATATGGGTTGCTGCATTCTATTCCTTGAGCGACTCCAATGCCGCAAAGATTACAGAGCGTCTGCTCAACGTCAATTTCAAATACCGCAATCGCAAGGAAATCACTATTGTGGCTTTTTCAACGCATCCTGAATTGGATACCCCTGAGGTGCTCAAGCAGTACACCGATTTGATGAATCGGTACAACATCAGCAAAAACAAATGGCAGTTCCTCACCGGCCAACCCGAAGTGATGTCGTCGTTCATGCGCAATGGGTTTTTGATTGAAGACATTCACCGAGAGGCCATTTTCCGATTGGTGGATCACAACGGTCAATTGCGCGGCCAGTATGGAAATACCGAGTACCACATGGAGGATCTGATGGAGGACATTTCCGCGATCAGCAAGAGTATCAAAGTAGAGAAATACAACAAAAAACATGAGGCGGTACATTAGTGTCCAGTTTTTACTAATTTTGTTATGTTCTTGTGGAGATCCGAAAGAAAATCTAACTGAACGGTTGCCTTATTATGGTCCTCACGAAATAACACCCTCAGAAGGGAAGTGGGATACTGTGCACTACACTGTGCCGAAGTTCAGTTTTATCAATCAAGATAGCGCTACGGTGGATCACCATTTCTTTCAGGGAAAGCCTTTAATTGTGGAATTCTTCTTTAGCCATTGCGAGAGCATTTGTCCTGCCATTACATCGCAGTTGACGAGATTGCAAGCGCTATTGGCAAAGGAAGGCCTAACTGGAGCGTACAATATTTTATCGCATACTGTAGATCCCAATAGAGATACACCGGCTGTGATGAAAAGGTATGCAGCAGGATTGGGTGTGGATCATGCCAACTGGCAATTTGTGACGGGTATGCCGGAGGATATTTATTACCAAGCGTCAAACGGATACTTGGTGCCGGCCTTTCCCAGCGATACAGCGCAGGGCGGTTTTTTTCATACCGACCAGTTGGCTTTGGTGGATGGAGATTACCATATTAGAGGATATTATGACGGGACTTCAACCCAAGCGGTGGACTCCTTAATTGTTGATTTAAAGAAGTTGATTCAAGAAGGTAAAAAATAAATGAGCACAACCAACACACCGGCCGAAAAAAAGGCGAAGGCATTTATCATTGCGGCTTCACTGTTGATTCCAGTAGTGGTGACTATTCTTTACATGATGCCTAAGATCACCACCGAGAGTGGTCAAATTCGTCTATTTCTCAATGGATTGCCAAGGTTCAATGCCATGATCAATGCCGCTACGGCGGTGATTTTGATCTTGGCGGTGGTGGCTATCCGCAACAAGAGGAGAGATCTTCACGAGCGATTGATGACCACCGCACTGATTTTGTCGGTGATGTTTCTGCTGAGTTACATTGCCTACCACGCCACCAGCGAGTCCACCCCATTTCCAAAAGATGCACCCAATCGTGCGCTCTATTTGTTCATCCTACTGACGCACATTTCCATCTCGGCGATTATAGTGCCTCTGGTCTTGATTACCTATAGCAAAGCGTTGGCGGAGCAATTCGATAAACACCGCAAAATCGCTAGAATCACCTTTCCGTTGTGGCTTTATGTGACCATTACAGGCGTTGTAGTGTACTTTATGATCGCACCGTATTACCCATTTTAACCCGCTGTTAAGGCAATGCGATTCTGGCGCAAGGCATGGCGCTGATCAAATTGTGGAAAATAGGCGGTACTAGTTTGGTAAAAATGCTATAAATTTGACCATATGAAGAAGATTGTTGCTAGTTTTCTTTTGTCTCTCTTTGTTACCGTTGGGACTTGGGCACAATGTGCCATGTGCCGCGCTACAGCAGAGAGTGCCACAGAGCATACCGACAAAGGAATAGGGGAAGGATTGAATTCGGGAATCGTCTATTTGATGCTGGTCCCGTATGTCATAATGGTGGTTTTGGCAGTGGTTTTCTTCAAAAAGAAATGGTTGAGTTGGTTTAAATCATCAACAATTTCTTAATTTTTATTGAAATTGAGTTTTTGGTCGGATTTTTGAAAAATCGGGCCGCTATACGATTAACCACTATGAAAAACGCGATGCGCAAAATTGTCATGCTAATGGGTGTTCTTGGTTTGTTTGCCAATAGCAACTACGCACAGTTTACCACCGAAAAATCGATCGATAGCACGCAAACGGATCTGGTTGAAGAGCAGAAGATGCAGATTCTGGTCACCGATTTCAAAACGAAACGGGCCATGGAGGCGGATGTCATCATCAAAGGCCTCAATCCGCGAAAAACCATCATTTTCAAAGACCTCACCGACACAACAATTGTTCTCAAAAAATACCGCATATACACGGTCTCTGTGCTCAAACCGGGCTTTATGTATTTCTCTCATAAGTTTTGGCCAGATGAAACAAATTTGCACATGGAGCGCATCGAGCTCAAGCCGCTGAGCGTCGGATTGAAAACAGCTGTTGATATTACCTTTTTAGGCGATGAAACGGAGATTTACCACAAGTCTTTTCCAGCTTTGGAGGAGATGGTCCAATTCATGAATCAAAATCCGAGTGTCAAAATCAAAATCGTTGGGCACGCCAATGGTCCAGCAGGCCCAGAACAAAAACCCGAACGCTTCTATCGCCAAGCTACAGAAAAAAGAGCTGAGGCCGTGAAGGATTATCTCATACAACACGGTATTTCCGAAGAGCGTCTCACCACAGAAGGTATTGGCAACAAGGCGATGATATACCCAGACCCACAAGCCGAATGGCAAATGGAGATCAATCGCAGAATTGAGATCGAGGTTGTAGGAATGTAGTCTTTCCCACCAAACGGGTCTTTTTCCTCACATCGCCAAAATCAACCACTAAAAAAAATCACGCATTTACTGCATGACAAGCGTTTACCTTTGAACAGTTAAACGCGTATCATGAAAAGATTTCTTCTTTCGCTCAGCATTGTATTTGCCACATCGTGGGGATATGCGCAAGCATTGTCCTTGGAACAGTGTGTGCAACGCGCCATTCAATCCAACATCAGTCTGCAACTGACAGCCCTCAATATTGATTTGGCCAAAGTCAATCATTTGCAAGCTTGGGGTGGAATGCTGCCCAATCTCAATGCCCAAGCATCCCACGGTTACAACTGGGGTCAACGCATTGACCAATTTACCAACCAGTTTGCCACAGAGCGCATTCGAAGCAACAACTTGGGCCTTTCAACCAGCGTAAATCTCTTCAACGGATTCAGCCAATACAATACCCTCAAACAGGCTGAAATCAATCTGGACAGAAGTCAGTTGGATTATGAAAAAATGCGCA
>CANHSF010000229.1 GCA_947463065.1 Flavobacteriales bacterium
CGTAGATAATGGTACTATCCAAGGCTGGTGCATTGTCCAGGATCACTTGATGCACATCGTCGGCAAGCAAACCGGCGTTGGCGCCTGTCTTTGGGTCGATATAGTAGTAAAGATCCGACATCACCTGAGAGAACGACTTTTTGGTGTTTTTGTGCAGGTTGCTCACAGCGATGCGCGAAGCCAGCAATGCATAGTCGGGATGCGTTGTGGTGTTGGTTGCAGCGATTTCGGCTGCAAGGTTGTCCAATTCGCTGGTGGTTACGCCATCGTATACGCCTTCGATTACTTTCATGGCGATTTTGACCGAATCGACAATCGGGTTCAGACCATAGCAAAGTTTTGCGATACGAGCTGTGATTTTGTCGAATTTGACACTCTCTTTGTGACCGTCTCTTTTGATTACGTACATAACCTTATGGGGTGTTAATGCGTTGGTTGTTGTGGTTGTTTAGGGGGTGGAGCAAAATCCAACTGACGGATGCTCCGGTCGCTGTCAGTGGTTAGTATGGTTAAGGTAGCGCAAGGGTTCTGTGCCTTGACGCGAAGTTCAACAGGTTATTAAACATCCCCTGTTATTACGCAAAGTGAATACCTTCAAATTCGCTGTGCAATAAAACGCATGAGTTGGGGGTATTTCAAAATTATCTGCCCCCATGTTTTGAAAAAAATATCGACAATTGTACACAATCCTTGTCGCCTCGTTGGACTGATCCCGATGGGCGGTGAAGTGTGCCACCGCATGTCGGGAGTCGAAAAAAAAGAGGACTTCTCTATGGAAGCCCTCCTTCTTTTAACGGATTGAGGTAGTGGTCTAAAAATCTTCTTCTAACGTAAACACTTGTTTGTCTTTGTCGGCCATAACCCCCGCCTTTTGGTAATCGCCAACCCTCTTTTCGAAGAAGTTGGTTTTCCCTTGAAGGGAGATCATTTCCATAAAGTCAAACGGATTGGGTTTGTTGTAAATTTTGTCGTTGCCCAATTCAGCCAACAAACGGTCGGCAACAAATTCAATGTACTGTGTCATCAAATCGGCATTCATGCCAATCAACTTCACGGGCAAGGCATCGGTGACGAAATCCTTTTCGATCTCAACAGCATCTGCGATGATTTCGCGAATGCGCTCTTTGGGTAATTTTTGGACCATGTGGTTGTTGTACAACAAACACGCAAAGTCGCAGTGCAATCCCTCGTCTCGGCTTATCAACTCGTTACTAAAACTAAGACCGGGCATCAGGCCGCGCTTTTTCAACCAAAATATACTGCAGAATGAACCGCTGAAGAAAATTCCTTCCACCGCTGCAAAGGCTACCAATCGCTCGGCAAAATTGCCATTCTTTATCCACCGCAAAGCCCAATCCGCCTTCTTCTTTACACAATCCAGGTTCTCAATGGCTTTGAACAAATAGTTCTTTTCTGCTGTGTCTTTGATGTAGGTATCGATCAGCAAGCTGTAGGTCTCGCTATGGATGTTCTCCATCATGATTTGGAAACCATAGAAAAACTTCGCCTCGGTATATTGCACCTCACGCACAAAATTCTCTGCCAAGTTCTCGTTCACAATTCCATCGCTGGCAGCAAAAAATGCCAAAACATGTTTGATGAAATGGCGCTCATCGTTGTTGAGTTTGTTGTTCCAATCCACCATGTCCGCTTCCAAATCAATCTCTTCGGCGGTCCAAAAATTGGCCTGACTCTTTTTGTAAAAATGCCAAATGTCATGGTGCTCGATCGGGAACAACACAAAACGGTTGGGGTTCTCCGTCAAAATGGGCTCATTATTCATCATAACGCTTGTTTCGAATTTATGCTTATAAAGGTAATCCATTCGCACCTTAAACAGACCTGATTCTCAATCAATCCTGCCATGGGTTTCCGATCCTTCCACTCATCCCCTTTTAATCAATAGGATTCGCTCCAATCGAACCAAAAAACCCAGCAAAATCAATGCTTCTGACTGCCTCACAGTGCTTCCTCAAAGATTCATCATTCCTTGCGCCATTCAAAGCAGAAAGCATTAACATCGTTCAATACTTTTTAACATGACATAGATCAACCTCCTTAATTGCCCGACAATCAATGTGATCCCACCGCAATCCCCCCCCAAGAGGGTCATTTTGACGCATAAACTGCCGTGTATGATTTGTGAATTATTCCACAAAATGGACTCTTGATTTGTATCTGGAATTTCATTATTGAAGGCCGTGCTGATCGATCAAATAGACCAATGCAGCAATCGAGGCCGCGCCCAATTCAAGTTCGCGCTTGTTGACCTGTTCAAAAACATCGTTGTTGCTGTGGTGGTAGTCGAAATACCGTTGTGTATCCACCGACAAACCAAACAATCCAACGCGATCATCGCGCAACGGACGGATGTCCACTCCACTGCCGCCACGCCGAAACACATGCAAACCATACGGCTCCAAAATAGGGCGCCACCCTATGAACCGTTCGTATTGGACATCGCTCAACTCACAACTGAAACCGCGTGGGGTAAACCCGCCTCCATCGCTCTCCAAGGCAGCAATATGGGTCAGTCCAGCTGCTTTGCATACGGAAGCGTAAGTCTCGCCTCCATCGTTGCCAAATTCTTCATTGATGAACAATACAATTCGAATGGTCCGCAAAGGCCGATATCCCAAATTCTTTAAGGTGCGCAATACCTCGATGCTCTGGACAATTCCAGCTCCATCGTCGTGAGCTCCCTCGCCCACATCCCATGAATCCAAATGCCCGCCTATGGTAATGTATTCGTCGGGATATCGCGTGCCGCGCCACTCTGCTACCACATTGTATTGGGTCTTGCGCGGATACGCCTGACAATGCAGATGCAAGTTAAATCGGAGCTTTGCATCGCTTTTGAGCGCCTCGCTCAATGCCGATGCGGCTTTGGCACTCAACGCTGCCGCAGGAATTTTGGCCAAACTATCGTTGTATTGTGTGGCCCCTGTATGGGCATAATCATCGCCCGACAAGGTGAGGCTCCGGATCAAACATGCAACTGCTCCGTAGCGCGCCGCTTCCGATGGTCCCTTGCCCCGTATGGGGTAGCCTCCTCCGTATGCCGCTCCTGTATTGATCAACATGGGATCCAGGCTCTTATTGAAAAACACAATTTTGCCTTCAATGCCGGCTCGTCCCAAAACAGCCAATTCCTCCAACGACTTGACCTCCACGACTTCGGCCTCAATCGGCAAATCACTCCCCACCGATCCCCCCAAAGCCACCAGGCTCGGAAACACCTCGTGCTCCATTCCTTCGGCTCGGTAGATGTATCTCGCTTCTTCACGAGGGCCTCGTGTCCAATGCGGCACCTCCACTGGCATCAGAAAAACACGATCTGGACCTATGGCCTGCAGTGTATGCTGGCCCCACAATATAGCCTTGTCCGCAGCTTCGCTTCCGGCCAAACGATGTCCGATGTTTTTGCACAAATGATGCAAGTCCTCATAACAATGGCCAGCAGTAAGGGTGTGCGAATAAATTGCTGCTACAAATGCTGAATCGCCCTCCGATTGGGCAAACGCCCACTGGCTCTGCATGACCATCCACAATATCCATCCAAACCCAATTGTCTTCATAGCATAAAAGAACCGTTGTTGATGTCTATCCCTTGTCCGGTCATCGAGACCTGTTGGCCAGAAAATAAAAATGCCACCATTGCCGCAATCTCCGACGGTTGCGACATCTTGCCCGTGGGCACATAAGCCATTTGCTCAGCATAGGCTGCATCGTATGGGGTACCCGCAAAATCGGCTATTTTCTGAATGCCGGCTTGCGCCATCTCCGTTTCGACCCAGCCCGGACAGATGGCATTGATCAAAAGCCCGCCGCGCGCGTGCTCAACCGCTAAAGATTTGGTCAAACCCAGCAATCCCTCCTTCGCCGCGCAATAGGCCGGATATCGAGGCACTCCAAAGCGAGCAAGGCAAGAGGAAGTGATCAATATGTGTGCATAAGGAAACTTGCGACGAAGAAAATAAGGCATGCATTCCATAATGGTCACATATGTTCCGGTCAAATTGGTGCTGATGATTTCATCCCACCGATCGTTTTCTCCATAGTGGTTCTCGCCTCCAACTCCTGCATTGGCAAACAAAGCATAAATGCTTTCCATTTCCGTTGGATACGCCGCAAAAGCTTTTTGCCAAGCCTTACCGTCGCGCACATCCAGATCCATAATCCGATGGCGCTCGGGTCCTTCGCACCCCATCAGTGTCTCCTCCAATGCAGCCATTCGTCTACCCCCCAAAAGGAGAGTATACGCTGGGTTTTGACTCAATTGTTGAGCAGTGGCGCGGCCAATTCCAGAACCGGCACCTGTAATGACAATGGTTTTTTGCGACATAGAAAGGAAAACAATAGACAAGTTTTGGAAGTGCACGAAGATAATTGGAAATATCTTCTCCCCGTGGCCCGAAAGCAAAGATTGCCGCAGATGATGGATGCGGTTGCGGGAATATCATTGTAGTTTTGCGGCCTCAAGGCATACCCATGAAATACAATTTGAGCGAAATCACCGACATCATCAAAAACCGAAGAAGCATCAGTCCGGAGAAATTCAGTGCGCGCAAAGTCCACCGTGAGCAAATTGAAACCATGTTGCAAAACGCAACCTGGGCCCCGTCGCATGGCCTTACGCAACCGTGGCGCTTCCA
>CANHSF010000230.1 GCA_947463065.1 Flavobacteriales bacterium
CCCTCCACAACCCCTGTAAAATCAGGCATTCGTAATTTTTTTCATCAATTATTTGGAAATTCAAAAAAAATGTATGGTATCTTTGCAGGACCAAAAACACGAAAAAATGATTTTCAATTCAGTATGTATGATGTGTTGTATGCACCAACGAAAGGGGGTCTGAAGCACATTGTCCAAACTCGACAAAATATATTCAGAACCCCTCCGCAAGAGGGGTTTTTTATTTTCCAACACATGAACAACACAACACAACATCCATTCGTACTCGCCACCAGCCGCTCGCTCGCAGTGAATGAGCCGATCATGTCCATGCCGATGGTTATGCACGTGTATATGCACATGTGCATGTGTATGTGTATGTGCTGTTCCTATTTCACAGGCCTCAACTTTTTGGACACGTAACCCACGTCACCGAAATCATCTCACAAGGCCTGTTATCCAACAGGCCTTTTTTCATTTCGTAAATTTTTAAATTTTTATAATCATGTCAACGTATCAATTCGAAACCCTCCAGTTGCACGCCGGTCAGAGCGTGGATCCCATCACCAAATCCAGAGCTGTTCCGATTTATCAGACCACCAGCTATGTTTTTGAAAACAGCACCCATGCCGCCAATTTGTTTGGCCTGAAAGAATTCGGGAACATTTACACCCGCATCATGAATCCCACCACCGATGTTTTTGAGAAGCGCATAGCGGCATTGGAAGGCGGAGTAGCAGCATTGGCGGTGTCCAGCGGACAAGCAGCTCAATTCATTGCCCTCAACAACCTGTTGCAAGCGGGCGACAATTTCATCACCACATCGTACCTCTATGGAGGCACCTACAATCAATTCAAGGTGCAATTCAAACGCCTTGGAGTGGAGGCCCGCTTTGCCGATGGCGACGATGTGCCATCCATCGCGTCGCTCATCGATCAAAAGACCAAGGCCATTTACTTGGAGACCATTGGAAATCCCGGATTCAACATTCCCGACTTTGAGGCGATTTCGGCATTGGCCCGCAAACACGATATTCCATTGGTTGTGGACAACACTTTTGGGGCAGGCGGCTATTTGTTTAAGCCGTTGGAACATGGCGCCAATGTGGTGGTGGAGAGCGCTACCAAATGGATTGGTGGCCATGGAACGACTGTAGGCGGCGTCATTGTGGATGGAGGAAACTACAATTGGGGCAATGGCAAATTTCCACAATTCTCCGAACCCAGCGAAGGCTACCACGGACTAATATTCGCCGACGTATTTGGAATCGACAATCCCCTCGGTTTGCCCAACATCGCCTTTGCCATACGTGCACGCGTCGAAGGATTGCGCGATTGGGGCGCATCGCAATCGCCGTTCAATAGTTTTCTGTTGTTGCAAGGCTTGGAGACCCTTTCGTTGCGTGTGCAGCGCACCGTGGACAATGCATTGCAGATTGCACGATGGTTGGAAAAATTGCCCGAAGTCGAATTTGTCAACTATCCCGGTTTGCAATCCTCTCCATATTACGATCGCGCCAATCAATACTTGCGCAATGGATTCGGAGGCGTATTGAGTTTTAAACTCAAAGGCGGCACCAAAGAAGCCGAAACCGTAATCAATTCCCTGCAGCTCATCTCTCACCTCGCCAACGTGGGCGATGCCAAAACCCTAATTATACATCCGGCCAGTACGACGCATGAACAATTGACCGAAGAGGAACAACGCAGCGCCGGAGTGGTACCAGGACTGCTGCGCTTGTCGGTAGGCATCGAACATGTTCAAGACATCCAAGCCGATTTGCTGCAAGCCATCGGACAGATCCATACACCAACCCAACCCCAACCCATCCATGAGGAAGTATATTCATAGTGAAAAAGTTGTTTTGGAATCCGGGTTGGTACTTCCCCGGGTCGAGGTGGCCTACCACACGTATGGCCGCCTCGCCCCACAAGGGGATAATGTGATCTGGGTTTTTCATGCACTCACGGCCAACAGCCATGTGCCCGATTGGTGGCCTGGGCTGTTTGGCGAAGGCCGATTGCTTGATCCCACCCGATATTTCATCGTATGCGCCAACGTCTTGGGCAGTTGTTATGGGACCACTGGACCATCGAGCATTGACCCCGAAACAAATCAGCGCTATGGATTGCAATTTCCCCTGTTCACCATACGCGATATAGTGAGCGTTCATCGGTTATTGGCCGCGCACTTGGGGATTGACAAAATCGCCTTGGGGATTGGAGGTTCATTGGGAGGACAACAACTGCTGGAATGGGCTTGCAGCGAACCCGGGCGCTTCGAGCACCTTGCGGCGATTGCAACCAACGCGCGCCACAGTGCATGGGGGATAGCTTTCAACGCATCACAGCGCATGGCCTTGGAGGCCGATCCCGATTTTTACACCAATCGACCCGATGCAGGGCGCATAGGACTTCAAGCTGCACGAGCCATTGCCCTATTGAGCTACAGGCATTACCACACGTATGCCCTAACCCAAACCGATGATCGGCATGATCTGATCACCGATTATGCCGCCGACAGTTATCAGCGTTATCAAGGCGAAAAATTGGTGCAACGTTTCGATGCCCACAGTTATTACCGTTTGAGCCAAGCCATGGACAGCCACCATTTGGGGCGCGACCGCAAAAGCGTCGAGTCGGCATTGCATCGCATTCGCGCCAAGACCGTGGTGATCGCAATCGATAGCGATCAGTTGTTCCCCGTCAAAGAACAACTGCTCCTATCCAATTTGATCCCGCGCGCGTCATTTTACCAAGTAGAATCGGAACATGGGCACGATGGTTTTTTGATCGAAACCACCCGCATCAATCAGATTGTACAAACATTTTTTGAGACAAACAACCCAATAAAAAAACCGAATGAAAATTCGGTCATCCACGAAATCATATGAAAAAAATAGGCATTATCGGCTACGGCTGTGTTGGACAAGGACTTGTTCGCTACTTTGCACAACAACCGCACCTTCCCTACACCATCGCAGGAATCGCTGTAAAACGGGTTGGCATACCCCGACCAGAAACCTCCATTCCGATCACCACGAACCCTGAGGTATTGTTGGAAGATCCTGAGATCGATCTCATCGTAGAAGCGATAGACGATGCCACCGCAGCTTTGGCTTACGCAGAAGCAGCCCTTCGGAATGGGAAAGATGTGATCACGGCCAATAAAAAAATGGTCGCAACATCCTTGCGTCAACTGCTGGCATTGCAAACCACCACAGGACGGCGCGTATGGTTTGAGGCAGCCGTTGGGGGAAGCATACCCATCATCACCTTGCTCGACGGCTATTACAAAGACGAACCATTGATGCGCATTCGGGGCATACTCAACGGTACGAGCAATTACGTTCTCACCAAGATATTCAATGAAAAATTGGATTACAACAGAGCCTTGCGGCAGGCCCAGCAGCTGGGATTTGCCGAAAGCGATCCCACCGCAGATGTAAGCGGAAAAGACGCGTGGTACAAAAGCAAACTGCTGGCTTACCAAGCCTTTGGAGTTGATATTGCATTGGACAATATCTTTCACTACGGCATCGAATACCTCACGCACGATGACATCCAATATGCCCGCAGCAAAAACAAACGCATCAAACTGGTGCCGATTGTATTGCCCACACAGCAGGGCATTGCATCGTGGGTTGTGCCGCACTTTATCGACGAGAACGATCCATTCTATGCGATAGACAACGAGTACAACAGCATCGAAATCGATGGACAATTTTTGGGCAAACAACATCTCACGGGCAAAGGCGCAGGAGCTTTGCCCACGGCAGGCGCATTGTTTGGCGATCTCCAGCGCGCCACTCGCAGCGGCACATTGCCCGAATACGGTACTCCGGGAATTGCCGACCCAGCCAGCATTGCCGTGGAAGTGTACATCCGCGATCGGCACGTGCTATCCAACGACGTGCTCGCCTTTGATCACGTCAGGGAAGGCTATTTGGATGACCACTATCATTATTTGATTGGCCATATTGGATTGGACCGGCTCATTGCATTGAAACCTTGGTTGGAAAAACGGAGATGCACCGTGGTGGCAACGGGGCACTATATCCAAAAAGACGTCCAGCCCCAGCGAGCACATGCGCGCACGCTTGGAGCGGCTGCCCTGCCCCATTGATGCAAGCGCACCATTTGTGTCAAGCAGGCGATAAACGACCGGAGCAACATGAAACCTGCACTGTCAATTGTAGCATCGTGCATTGGCTCAGCGGAACACCTTGGTATCCTTTGGATGTGGCGCTGACATGGGACCCCAACTGATTTTTGCAGTTCACCACCGCGAAGAAAAACCGCACAAAAAAAGGCTGTCGTATGAGACAGCCTTTCGAAATACGATTTGCAACGTTTTATTTCGCCGCCTTAATGGTCAACGTTAAAATGACATCGTTGCTAATGAATCCATCGGGAACGTTATCGAAGAACGTATCTGATCCGTAGCGAACATCGAAATCAGCGCGGTTGAACACCATAGCGCCACCGATCGTTACGCCGCTCTCGCCGTTTTTGGCAACAACCAAATCAGCTTTAGCAGGCTTGGTGATCCCTTTAATGGTAAGGTCACCATTGACCTCATAGCTTACCCCACCCTTTGACTTGGCGCTTTTAATGACAAAGCGTGCTTCGGGGTGTTTTTCGACGGAGAAGAAATCATCGCCTTTCAAATGCG
>CANHSF010000231.1 GCA_947463065.1 Flavobacteriales bacterium
AAAAGAGGTATTGGCCAATCCATACTGATCCTTGGCCACCGACTGATTGTCCTCCTTGTTGGCCATTTCGAAATAGGAATACCCCATGCCGTAGTGGGCCAATCCATACACTGGCGTATTGAAAGCTCCGGGCTCGTTGAGAAACGCGTTGTAACGGGTGATGGCCGTATTCCATTCGCTGCGGCGGTAACTGATTTCGGCCTTCCAAAACTTGGCTTCGGCGGTGAGTGAGGGATTGACGGTGTAAGTAAAAACCTTGTCAAACATCTTGTCCGACTCGGCATATTTCTCCGACTGAAACAACTCCACTCCGCGGTTGAAAGCCACCACTTGATACGCCTCTTTGACCCGATTGTCCTTGTTTTGGATTTTATCCAGACTGGCCAATGCGCGATCGTAGTTGCGTGTCTTCATGTACACATTCAACAAAAATTCATTGGCCTCATCGCGTCGCTTCGAATTGGGGTATTTGGCCAGATAATCTTCAAAAGCTGTGATGGCCTCGTGAAATGGATTGTACGAGAGCTCAAAAGCCAACTTGGCATAATTGAACAAGGCGTCCTCTTGGATATCGAGATTATGGGACAACGCACTGGCTTCGCCAAAGGCATTGCGCGCGTATTCCTTTTGATTGAGTTTGAGATAACATTCGCCAATGTTGTATGCTGCCTTTTGAGCAAGTTCATTGTCCTCCTTCTTGCAGTTGTTGTAAGCATCGATGGCCTTTTGCCAGCTTCCGGTGCGGTGGTATGCATATCCCAATTGATAATAATCATCTTGGGTGAGCTCGGAGGGTGTTTTGTCGGCGTGGTATTGCTCGAGATAAGGAATAGCTTGCGCGTATTGTTCCTTGACACAATGTGCATCGCCGATCAATCGGGCAATCTCGGGCACCCGCTTGGTTGCTTTGGATTGTGCATCTGTCAGCGCCTTTGGACCATAGGCCAGAACCTCATCGTATTTTTTTTGTTTGTAATAAATCTGTGTGATGTAGAAAGGCATCAAGGGCTTGAAGTTGGCATCGTTCTCCAACCGCTGAAACCCTTCCAAAGCAGTTTGCAGATCGTTTTGCTCGTATGCAATGTGACTGTAGTAATAGATGGCGGCCAGTTGAAATTCTCCTTCGGCTTGTTTGGCTTCGTACAAATCCTGACGCGCATTGGCCATATCCCCTGTTTCCAAACGAGCGTGACCGCGCTTGTAATAAAAAGCAGTGCGTTCCTCTGCGGTCAATGTCTTGGGATCCACAAAATCAAACCATTCCAGGGTCTTCTTGTAATTGCGTTTTTTGTAGTTGAACGTGGCCAATTCATAATAGACATGGCCTTTCCATGGCGAATCGGGATGCTCTTGTACGAATTTTTCAAGCTGATATTCGGCATCTTTGTGCAGCAGATACAATGAACAAATGCCATTGTAGTATTCTGCATTGATGCGCAGAGCGTGCTGTGGATTTTTTTCGGCAGCGATGTATTGTTCAAACTTCTCTTTGGCCGCCACAAATTTATCGTGATGAAACAGCTCCAAACCCTCGCGATAAAGGGCTGTAGCATCATAATATGCGATGGGCTTCTGCGCTGCCAAGGTGCTTCCTAACACACCGAGGATCACAACAAAATAGTACTTCAACATGTCAAAAGGGGTTAATTTTCCTTGTAGCGAATATAAAATCAAGCCAAACCCTGCTCGCTTGGTCCAGCTAAACTTGCGAACGGCAGAATGTGGAACATTATTTCCACCCCAATCCTGAGGATTTGGAGCATTTGAACATTTAAGGCTTGAATTTGTCACTACGGATGTTGCATTTTTGCGCGACCAACCAACCAACATGAAGTTATTCACCTCAGACATTCAAAAGCTCTGGGACAAACGCACGGTGGAAGTAAAAAACCAGCGCTCGCTTGACCTGATGGAACTCGCGGCTGAGCTGTGCACCCAAGCCATACTGGAATGCGAATATTTCGGCCATTTTGTGGTGGTATGTGGCATTGGCAACAATGGCGGCGACGGTTTGGCCATCGCGTGTCTGCTCAAGGAATCGGGCATGGTGGTCGATGTTATAGTAGTGGGTGCCGCCGATTCCGGTAGCCCCGAGTTCAAGGCCAACCTGCAACGGGTGCTGCATACCGATATACCCGTTCAATTTCTTTCCGAACACAAACCCTTGAACCTAACACCAGAGGCGGTGGTCATCGACTGTTTGTTTGGTGTGGGCGTCAATCGTCAAGTGCAAGGCATCCAAGCTTTTGCCATTGAGCAAATCAATGCTTCGCCCTGCGAGGTCATCAGCGTGGACGTGCCTTCGGGCATGCTCAGCGACAGCATGTGGCCACAAACCGGCCCAGTGATCCAGGCCAGCCTTACATTGGCCCTGCATGGTCCCAAACGGGCTTTCATGTTTCCCGAAAACCAAAACTACATCGGGCGTCTGCAATTGGTCAACCTCTTGCTCGACGATGTATTCGAAGCTGCTCATCCGTGCGATATCCGCTATTATGCTTGGCCCGAAGCCATGGAAGACTACATTCCTCGGGCCAATCATGCGCACAAAAAGAGCCTTGGACACGGTTTGATCGTAGGCGGTTCGGTAGGCAAAATGGGGGCGATATTGCTCAGTGCCGAAGCGTGCATGCGCAGCGGCGCGGGGTTATGCACCATTCATATTCCTGCACATGGATTGATCATGGCGCAGATCAAATTGCGGGAGGCCATGGTCTCTTTGGATGATGCACCCAATGCCATCGCGTGCTTGCCCGACCTCCAAAAATACCAAGCTTTGGGCATTGGACCGGGCTTGGGCACAGCGCCTGAAACCGCCAACGCCCTCATCGAGTGGTTGCCCCAGTCCGACAAGCCATTGGTTCTGGATGCCGATGCCCTCAATATCATTGCGCGGCATCAACCGGGCATGCGATGGCCCAAAAACACCATCATCACCCCGCACATTGGAGAATTCGACCGACTGTTTGGACCACACAGCGACAACTTCGCGCGTGTGCACACCATGCGGCAACAAGCCATCGAAAATCAGTTGGTCATTGTGCTCAAAGGCCATTATACCGCAGTGGCCTCGCCCGATGGGCAATTGACCTTCAACAGTTCGGGGTACAGCGGATTGGCTACCGCAGGATCAGGTGATGTGCTCACTGGAATCATAACCGGACTGCTTTGCCAAGGGTACTCAGCTCCGAGTGCAGCGCGGCTTGGTGTGTTTTTACATGGCGAAGCTGGGCATACTGCTGGATACGAATTGAGTGTAGAAACCATGTTGGCAGGCGACATCATCGCGCATTTGTCCAAACCATTTTCACAGCTCAATGACTTGTTGCCGGCCTAAGCAGCCAAGCCATCGTCAATCGTCCATGAGGTCCACATCGCCCTTCCCTTCGCGCACCAATAGAGGCTGACCTGTAGAGCAATCGATCACCGTCGAAGGCACAAATCCGCCAGCCCCAGCGTCAATCACCACATCCACTTTGTCGTGCCATTCGCTGTAGATCTCATCGGGATCGGTGGGATAACCCAAAAAACCATCGCTGTCGTGAATGGATGTTGTGATGATGGGGCAACCCAAATGCTCCACCAATGCCAACGGCACAGGATGATCTGGAACCCGGATGCCCACCGTTTTTTTATTGCCGGCAAACAGTTTTGGAATGCTCTTACTCGCCTCCAAGATAAACGTATATGGACCGGGCAGCGCATTGCGCATCAGCTTATACACTTGGTTGTTGACCTGTTTGCAGTACTCCGACAAATGCGACAAATCCGAACAGATGATCGAAAAATTGGCTTTGCCTTTTTTAATGCCCTTCATGCGTTCCAACTTCTCAATGGCATCCGGACGGTTCAAAGCGCATCCCAGACTGTACACCGTATCGGTCGGATAAATCACGATACCACCTTCACGCAGGACTTGCGCAATCTGTTCGAGCTTGCGTTGGTCCAGATTATGAGGGTGGAGTTCGATCAGCATGATTATCCGTTGGAAGAAGCCTTTTTGTGATCTGCTAAGAACTGCGCCAATCCGATATCGGTAAGCGGATGTTTGGCCAAAGCGAGCATGGCACTCAATGGACCCGTCATGACATCGGCGCCAATTTCAGCGCATTTGATGATGTGCATCGGATGACGCACAGAGGCGGCCAAGATTTCGGTATCAAAACCATAATTGTCGTAGATCACTCTGATTTG
This sequence comes from Flavobacteriales bacterium, assembly GCA_947463065.1. Classification (GTDB taxonomy): domain Bacteria; phylum Bacteroidota; class Bacteroidia; order Flavobacteriales_D; family Sanyastnellaceae; genus CANHSF01. Next base: position 4,195 of record CANHSF010000231.1, read on the forward strand.
CTCAATCAATTCCAAACCATCGGTCGACACGTCATCCAAGCGGCCGATGAAAGGAGAAACATACGAGGCGCCTGCTTTGGCGGCCAAAAGCGCTTGTCCGGCCGAAAACACCAACGTGCAATTGGTGCGGATATCGCGATCGGAAAAATACTTCAACGCCTTGATGCCATCAACAATCA
>CANHSF010000232.1 GCA_947463065.1 Flavobacteriales bacterium
CATCAAATGGTGTTGTTAAGAGTAAGATTCAATTCTTGGGTCGATTCCATAAAAAAAGTTTGTTTCATGAATAGCTTACTGGATAGGGCACACCTTAAGTTGGCATGACCATGGAATCGGGCGAATGATCTTTGGGACGAAAATGCTCGGAACAAGTTCACATTCATTTCTCCCGTCCCCGCAACACCACCAACGGCCATTCTTCCACCACCTCCCATCGCGCATCGCGCAGCAGTGCATCGCATTGCGCATCAAAGGCTTCTTGACCGAGGGGATAGGGCGCTTCTAGGCGATTCAATACAATCCACTGGGCATCGTGGATCATGGGAAATTGATACACCTTGTCGCGCAGACTCAAATGGGGTAGGTAGGGCGATTGTGCGCTGACAATGGCATCTTCTGGAATGCTGCTAAGTAGGCGATGGGCTTCGTCTGTGGAGTATTTTCTAAAATAATGGTCGGGCGCATAGATCCGTACATGCGACTTCGGGGTGTAATAGATGGTGCGGTCCATCCATCGAATGCTGCATGCCAACTGCATAGTCACCACCGTCCAACCCACCACGCGCTGCGTGCGGACGCTGGTCCAGGTCGATATCACATCAAATATTCCGATGGCCATCACGGGCACAAACTCTATGCTGTATTGATGGCCGATTCCCCACATCGACAATTGATCATGAAACAATTTTTGTCCATAAATAGGCAGCAGCATCACCACATAGGCTGGTCGCCAAAAAAGCAAAGGCAGTCCGCTACACAACACCATCAGATGCAACTCCATCTTTACGTAGTCGCCGTGGGCATGTCCTTGGTGATTGACAAACAAGAGTCGCAGGGTGTCGATGGGATGAGCGATCACGTGGTACAAAGCGGATCCGAATCCTTCGCCCAAACAGGTGTAATGAAAATGAGGATAGGCGTTGTGCAATGAAAATGAAGGCATGATCCAACCAATCACTGCCACAAAATACATCAGACTGAACACGGCGAAAATCAAGAGAAGGAAGGCCTTTCTTGGCGTCGTGCGATGCAAAATGGCCAAGCCGATGCATACAAACATCAACCAAAGGGCCATGTTTTCTTTGCCGATCCAAATGCATATTCCTAGCAATACGGCGCGTTTCCAGAGGTTGCGATGCACGGCGTCAATGAACCAAGGCAGCACACACGCCGCTACCACGTTGCTGTGATAATCCGCGGCCAATGCGGCGTAAACACCAAAGGAACAATAAAAACTGAGTGCAGCCATCAGCGCCAAATGCTGGTGGGATGAGCGGTACAATACACACCGGTACACGCCAACACCGCCGATCAACAATGCGACTATTTGAACGATCAACAATGTATAGGTGCCAAAAACAAGCACCAATGGGGAGAACACGATCAAATACAGATCAAAGTGATCGGCCCAGAGATTTTCGGCTTGCGCTTTGAAAACCATGCTGTCGTTGAATCGCCCATGGATATAATCATACATCGCATTGGTATAAGCTCCCAAGTCCAAGGCATATGTCCTGAAGTTGGCATGGTTCACCAATGAAATATCGGCGTAGATCAAGCCAAAAACAACGAGCATCCACGTCAGCGGATGGCGCACCATAGCGCGAGCACTTGTTCGCAGCAATGCCATGGCAGGAGATGAATGGTGTAGGGTTGTTGTCATGTCGCGTTGCAATATAACCCCATCAAAGCGTCCACGGATGCAAGTAGATGTCGTCGTAATCTTCGACCTCGATGACTTCGATCCCGACGCTATTGAGAAAAAACTTTTTTCCTTCGTATGCGGGCGTGTTTTGTCGCCGTGTAAGATACCATCCTTTTCGCTTGCGTTCGGGAAAACGGTTGTAGTATTTCTTGCGCTCAATGAGCAACCAGCGCAAAAAAGTTTCGTTTTCTTCCAGCGCCAATCCGAAGATAAACAGCGATCGATGAAAGATCATGTCCAACCAGGTGTATTGCCCGTGCCATGCGGTAGGTGCATCGGCGCGGTAAAGACCATTTGTTTTGTTCTTATAGATCAAGTTGCGCGCCCGCTCCACACTGCCCATGTAGTGCGTTAATCCCAAGCGAATGCTGCGTGGATAATGTCGGATGCCGTTGATATACCAAATGCCAAAACCGGCATCTGGTGTGGCCAATTCGGTAGGACTGTGGTAGTTGGACCACGGGTAAAAATCGGTGAAGCGGCTGTGGTCTAAACGACGCAAGGTGCTTTGGCTTACCTCGGCCAGCACGTGATCATAATTTGTAGTCAACAGTGGTACATTCAGTTGTTGGATGGTCTTGGCGATGCGATGATGGTGCTCTACTGCGGCCCATTCCTTCATGAGTGCGCTGATTTCTTTTTGCACGGGCAATCGTTGGGAGTTGCGCAATTCCAACAAATCATAAAACTCCGTCGACGAAATGCCTTCCGGGCGCTGCAACATCCGCTGTCCAGTGGTTTTGCGCCAAAGCTTCAGAAGCAAGTCATCCCACGATAAGGCTTTCGGTGTGGGCCGATAGCGGTGAATGCCATTGCCAACAATGAAGGCGAGTTGTTTTTTCTCTTTTTGAAAGAGCGTCGATAGAGGTGGATGCGCCATAGGTGTCAACGCTTTATTGCAAGCGTCAGAGCAATGTGCTAATGGAGGTCTTGTTTGATCACCCGCAAAGGCTCGGAAGTGCCATCGTCCAAAACGATATAATACACTCCATTCGGCCAGTGTTGGGTGTCGAGCGCAATCACATGGCGGTCATTCTGGTCCGCACGAGCAGTAGGCAATGCATTGCTTGCGATGGGGCTCAAGGTTCCGCTGAAAATGGTTTGTCCCAATGCATTGATACACGCATATCGGGTCCCCTCAGATGCGGACGGAAATGCCAGATGGAGTTGATGGGATGTCGGATTGGGATATGCTGTGAGAACGGCATTTGGCGTGGGTTCAGCTACCGTTATGGGGAGATTGTACTGCAGTGTGCAGCTTTCGGCGACATCACCGTTGAGAAAGGAAAAGGTGATTGAAAACGAGGTGAGTTCAGCACCGGGCACAGGCGTCACGGGATAGTCTTGTGTAATTCCACCGAGCTGTCCGAAGAAAAACAGCGAGCCCGTAGCGATGGTGTCGCCGTTGGTGTCAAACATCGCGTCGATCACTGGATATCCGATAAATACGCTGGTCTCCTCATCAAAGGCGATTGAAATCAGCCATTGATCCGGTGTATTGTCATCTAGTATGAATTGGGTGATGCTGAGGTTATCGCAAAATTCCGATTGAGCGGCAAGGGGCATCCACATGCTGCAGGTTAGACAAAGAAGAAGAAGCGTGCGCATAGCAGAAGATTGGAATGGGTTATAATTTGATCGTCACACCAAATTTACCACCGGCGAAGGCATTTCCACCGCCGAATTCCAAATTCAATCCCACTGTGTTGTTAAAATAATATCGACCGCCCACCTGAAGTCCAAGTCCAAGTCCAGAACTTCCGTCTCCGGGGTAGTCATTGTCCGATGTCCAGATGTAAAAACCAATATTGGCTCCTCCATAGACATCCCATTCGCTGGGCAAATTGAGTAAAGAGTTGAAATGGTAATTTCCGTTGGCCGACAAACCGATGATGCTGTGGCGGTAGCGCCCATCTCTCCAGCGCTCGTTGTACGAACGATATGAAAACTCCCCACCAAAAGTGATGTCTTCTTTGAAACCGTAGTCCAAACCCACATAAATGGGAGCGCCCCATCCCGATAGTCCAAGTCCGACATTGACTTGTTTGCCTCCTACAGCCAAATCGCCTTGAGCGTGGAGTTGCAAGGTGGTTAGTCCGAATACGGTGATAAAGAAAAGGAATGTCTTTTTCATATGCTGTGGTTTCATTTGCGGGTTGGTTGCGTATTGCTGCCGTTGCATGATACACGGCGAGCAAAAGTGGGCGGTGCAAAGATAGTTGGAATGCCGTTCTCCTGCATCTCAACCATGCAACGACGGATTGTTGGTTTTGGTATATGCATAGATTTTCAGTTTGGAAGGAAGGGGGGTTAAAATGGATCGCGCATTTACTGTATTTTGGTCGCATGAACAATCCCTTTGCACAGCGCATCGCCAAGCATTTGCGCGAAGTCTTTATCGGTGGCAATTGGACATATGTCAATGTGCGCGACGTGCTCAGTGATGTCAATCGAGACGAAGCATTTTGGCAGAATGCGGATGGCCACAGCATCGTGAAATGGACCTACCATATCCAGTATTTCGTTCAAGCAGTGATTCCTGTTTTCGAGGGTCAACCGTTGGATGCGCATGATCAGTTCAGTTTTGATTATCCTGAAATGGCAGATGATGCTAGATGGCGCG
>CANHSF010000233.1 GCA_947463065.1 Flavobacteriales bacterium
AATCAATGAAGGGACTGCAAACTTTTGAAGCAAATCTTGGCGGGCCTCAAAGAGCTTTTGCTCATAGGCCTCTTGCAGCATTTCGGCCCCGCAGTCGGAGGGAAGTTGCAACAAAGCATGCAGTGAATGGGCTCCTGTCATATGAATGTGGGGTTAGTCGCTACTAATTTAGCAATTCTCGGGCATTGGCAAGCGCGGCTTCGCTTTTGGTCTTGCCGCTGATCATTTCGGCCAACTCCTCAATGCGTTCGTCATTGTTCAATCCACGCACTGTTGTGGTGGTTTGTCCATTGTGAATGTGTTTGGCGACTTTGAATTGGTGATCGGCTTGACCAGCAATTTGGGCGAGATGCGTGATGGTCAGTAGCTGCATGCATTGGCTCATGGCCTTCAGGACTTGTCCGATTTTTTTTCCCACTTCACCGCCAACTCCTTGGTCAATTTCATCCAAGATCAAAATCGGCAAGGCTTTGCGCTGGCTCAAGGTGGCTTTGATGGCCAGCATGACCCGCGATATTTCGCCACCACTGGCCACTTTGCTCAAAGGCTGCAAGGCGACTCCCGCATTGGCGCTAAACAGCCAATCGATTTCGTCGCCGCCCAAAGCATGCCATTCGGGCGAGGGCTTGAGTTGGAATTCAATGCGAGCCTGCTCCAATCCAAGGGCTTTAAACCATTTCTCAATTTCTTTTCCTGCCAGTTTTGATGCTGCACCTCGCTGCTTGGTCAGCTCTGTGACGAGCTTGTCCAAGTGTGATTTTTGAGCAGTCAAATTGATTTGGGCGACCTGTATTTTTTCTTCCAATGAAACCGTGTTCTGCGCAAACGAACGGAGCTTGTTTTCCAATTCGATCAGTTCCACAACATCTTGTACCCTGTGTTTTTGTTGCACATGATACAAAGCCGATAGTTGTGCGTTGATGGCTTCCAATCGTGAGGGATCCGCTTGAACTTTATCGCAGTAGTCGCTCAATTCGGCCGACAATTCGCGCAACTCCAAATAACTGCTTTGCAAGCGCTCATCAAAGGCGGTAAGCTGAGGAGAAAATGCGCTCACCTTTTGCAATGCGTTACGCATAGTGCGCAGTTGTTGTAAAGCGCCACTTTGGTCATCGTCGAGTCCAGCTTGTACAAGGCTCAGTTGCTGAAGGATGGTATCGGCATGACTGAGTGTGTCGCGCTCCGATTCCAAGGCTTTTTGATCCAACCTTTCAAGTTGCAGTTGTTCGAGCTCGTTCAGTTGAAACATTCGATAGTCTTGTTCTTTCAACAGTTGGTCAAGTTCGGATTCCAAACTGGCCAGTTCTTTTTGGATCTGCTGATAAGCTCTAAACGAATCGACATAATTCTCGCTGAGTGCAGGGTCCTTGAGGAAGGCATCTACCAAGGCAAAACGGAACGATCGTTCGGTGATCAGGTTGTTCTCGTGCTGGCTGTGAATGTCGATCACGATATCGGCTAGCTCTTTTAAGGTCTGCAAAGCCACTGGCGTATCGTTGATGAATGCTCGACTCTTGCCACCAGGCGCGATCTCTCTGCGGATAGTGGTTTGATCGTCGTGATCGAGGTCGTGAGCCACAAAGAATGCACGAAGGTCTTTTTTGTGGATATCAAAGGTGGCTTCGATCACACATTTCATGGACGCGTTGAGCATCGACTTGCTATCGGCTCTTTCGCCCAAAAGCAAACCAAGGGCCCCCATGATGATGGATTTACCACTTCCTGTCTCTCCTGTAATCGCAGTCAGACCGGCGTGCAAATCCAACCGAACATGTTGGATGAGTGCGTAGTTGGTAATTTCTATCGACTTTAACATAACAACTTCAACGGGTTTTCTTCTTGTCGAATCCGCTCTTTGGCACGATGCAACGTATGCGGACGGGGCCGCACTGTAGTGTTGACCCGGACATGCATTGCAAGCCAAAGGTGATTCTATTTCGGAAGATGAGAGAGCATCTCTTCTACGCGAACTTGAGCGAAGTTACGCCGCTGCGGCAAAGCCTCGGCAGTTCTTTATCGAATGTGTATATTTTTTGAGACAGCTAGCCGCCTTGGGCCAATTTGTCGTATTTGGTGATATTGCCCGGATCGATCAACTTGCAAAGGTCCACCACCACTTGGCGCTCTTCGGGCGATGTGGGTTTGTAGATGTTTACGATTTCATCGGATTTGGCGTAGAAAAACACCTGCATGTTATACGACGAAGGCTTGATTTTGTGAATGTTTTTGAGGCCAAGCAGGGCATTGGTCATGGTGTTGCGGGCACCTGCCGCATCCAGATACAATTTGTCCATTCCGTGGCGATGATAGTTGTACAGGCATTCGCGAATGGGCTTGAAAGTTTGTGTGAGCAAATTCTCGATCAGATGGTAGCGGTTTTGCTGTCCTTTCTGGGTGCTTTGCCAACCTGTTTCGGGAGCAGTTTGGGCATTGGTTACGATGGTCTGACAAATCAACAGTTGTTCAGTTCCTCCTTCCATCTCGAAGGTGTCGTTGTCCAATCCGATGATGAGATGGGCATAATATGCCAATGTGCTGCTGAGGTTGTCACGGTGTTGATCCAAACCCCACTGGATCAAGGTGTTTTCTTGAAAGGTGAATTGAAAATCGCGGTCATTGAGATTGAGCACGGGGGTTTTGTAATCGCTGTTGTACACCGGACGACTGCTGCTCACTTGAAGAGCAGCTTTAAAGGTGCGCGCATCCAGCTGCTGTTCGATGGTGATTTGCAGCGAACAATCGATGCGCTCTTCGGTAGTGTAATTGTCCTTGGTCCATTTGCGCGAATTCATAAAGTCGGCAATGGTTTTCTCCATGGTCTCGAACAAGGAGGGCGGCGAATTGACTTGCTGCGGCAACAACACATTGACCGTGCAGTTCAATTCTTGCGCCCGCACGGCGAATGTTTGAACGAAGAGGATTGCGGTGATCCAGAATATTTTTTTCATGATGTCTTCAATAAGTCGATGGCGGCATCCACAATGATTTCGGCTACTTTTTGCTTGCTCATTAACCCAAAGTCTTGTGAAATATTGTCCGGCCAAATTAGTGAAATTTGATTGGTCTCCGTGCCGAAGCCTGCACCTTCATTGCGCAGCGAATTCAACACGATCAAGTCCAAGTTTTTGCGGTGCAATTTGTCGGCCGCATGTTCTTTTTCGTTGGTAGTTTCGAGGGCAAATCCCACCAATTTTTGATGCTTTTTTTTGCGCTGGCCCAAGGTGGCGGCGATATCAGGGTTTTTGACCAACTCTAAAACGAGGTGATCCCCTTGTTTTTTGATTTTTTCGGTGGCCTGCTGCGCGGGACGGTAGTCGGCTACTGCAGCGCTCAATACGGTGAGTTGGCATTGATCGAATACGGCCAAACAAGCCCCGAGCATCTCGTTGGCGCTTTCCACAGCATGGACCTCTATCTGTGGATGCTGAATTTTCAAATGGTTGGGTCCGATGACCAGGTGGACATGCGCACCTTTTTGTGCGAGTGCGGTGGCCAATGCAAGCCCCATTTTTCCCGAGCTATAGTTGCCAATAAACCGCACGGGGTCGAGCTTTTCATACGTTGGCCCTGCAGTAACCAAGACCTGTTGGCCTTTGAGCGGAAGTGCAGGATGAAAATGGGCGATGATGGCGTCGATGATTTCTTGGGGCTCAGCCATGCGGCCTTGGCCTAGCAATCCACTGGCCAATTCGCCTTCGCCTGGAGCGAGAATGTGATGGCCGAAATCGCGGAGTTTGCGCAAATTGTCGCGTGTACCGCCGTGCATAAACATGTCGTGATCCATGGCAGGTGCGATCATCACCGGGCAACGTGCACTCATGTAGGTGGCCAACAAAAAATTGTCGGATTGTCCATGCGCCATTTTACTCAAAGTATTGGCCGATGCAGGAGCTACAACCATAAGATCGGCCCACAAGGCCAATTCGACGTGGTGATTCCAAACGCCACTGTCTTTGTTTTCGGTGAAATCAGAAAATACAGGGTTTTTGGAGAGCGTAGAAAAGGTAAGGGGGGTTACGAATTGCAATGCACCGGGTGAGAGCATGACTTTGACCTCGGCGCCGCACTGCACAAGTAACCTCACGAGGTAGGCTGCTTTGTACGCTGCGATGCTTCCGGTAACGGCCACTAGGATTTTTTTCTTTTCCAACATCATACCCTCAAAAATAGCGAAAGATGGCCGAAGCCATCTTTAATATTGATTTTTAGACTGACCGAGAGGAGTTATTGCTCGTCTGGGTAGCGGAAATAAATTTGTTTTTCTTCCAATTCGTGGATAGCGATGCTCG
>CANHSF010000234.1 GCA_947463065.1 Flavobacteriales bacterium
CATGGTAGTATCTGTTGGTTGCTGGCTCCGGAAGGAGCGATCTATCAATGGTTATTTGTGTTTTTTATTGCGTTACAATTCGCCCAGGTTCATCCCGATGGAGAAATGGAATTGGCCTTTGCTCATCGTTCTGCCCGGTACTTCATCCAATCGCCAACCATAATCAAAGCCCAATAAGCCAAACATAGGTAAAAATATTCGCACACCCATACCGCCCGAACGATAAAGATTGAACGGATTGAAATTGCGTGCGCTATTGTAGGTATTTGCCGCCTCCAAGAAGGTGAGCGCATATATCGTTGCACTCGGATTGGTGCTCAGCGGATAGCGCAATTCTGCTCCGTACTTCGCGATACCCAATGCACCCACATTTTCGCCCTGTACACCGGTTTGGTTGCTGGCGGTGAGCGATAAGTCGTCATAACCGCGCAGGTTTACGATCTCGCGACCATCCAAAAGGAATCCACTGAGGAATACACCACCCAGGTAAAAACGCTCAAAGGGAGGTTGTCCCAAATTGCGATTCCAAGAGCTGAGCAATCCGAAGCCGGCATTGGTGGACAACACAAATTTGCGCTCTTTGTGTTTGTTGAGCGCTGTAACCCATTGGGCGGTGAGCTTCCATTTGTGGTATTCCACCCATTTGAAGCGCTCTTGGTCCGACATGTTGTCGTAATCATAGGTTTCGTTGAAGAACGTCTCACCAATGGCCTTGTAAGGCAATGTCAGCTTAGCGCTGAAGGTTACTTTGGAGCCCCAAGTGGGATAAATGAGATCAGACAAGGAGTTGCGCTCCAAATTGAAGTTGGCCGAAAGGTTGTTGGAATAACCCTTTTGGAAAGAGAAGAACGAACCCAAACTATCCAAATCAAAATATTGATAGGTGATTCCCATAAACATTTGGAAGAAGTCGTCGGGTCGTTTCAGACGCTGACCAAAATTGACCGACCCACCAGTAATCGATAGCGATCGTCTTTTTAATCCAGAGTCTCCCTCGGCTTGTTTGCGGGAAATACCATTGGACTGCACACTTCGGAAGGCCGAGAAGCTCAATGAGTTCGGCTTTTTCCCACCCAACCAAGGCTCGGTGAAGCTCAAGTTGTAGCTTTGGAAGAATACGCCATTGCTTTGTGCTTGTATGGAGAAGCGTTGGCCGTCGCCAGTGGGCAATGGGCTCCACGCTCCTTTCTTAAAGAAATTGCGCATGGAGAAATTGGTGAAACTCAATGCCAACGAACCTACAACGCGATTGCCTCCCCAGCCACCACTGAGTTGGATTTGGTCGTTCGGCTTTTCCTCCAAGACATATTCCAAATCCACTGTGCCATTGGCTTCGTTGGGCATGGTGCGAACGTCGAAAGCTTCGGGGTTGAAATAGCCCAACGCGGCCAATTCGCGTTGGGTGCGAATGATGTCCGAACGGTTGAACAGTTCTCCTGGCCTTGTGCGAATCTCCCTGTAGATCACATGGTCGTTGGTTTTGGTATTGCCTACCACAGTGATTTTTCCAATGCGAAATTGACTTCCTTCGTACATCCGCACCTCGATGTCGATGCTGTCGGGCTCAACCAAAGTTTCAATCGGCTCAACGCGGAAACCCAAATAGCCATCATCGGTGTACAGGGAGGAGACGTCGCGCCCTTGTGGGTTGAAATTCAGTCGGGTGCTCAACAATTCAGCGTTGTAAATGGATCCTTTTCGGATGTTCAGCACACTGTCAATGGCCGAACTGCTGTATTTCGTGTTACCCACATAACTGATGTTGCGGAAATAGAATCGGCGATCCTCTTCAATGAACAGGTCGATGATCAACCGCTGTTTGCCTTCTACCGTGGTCAAATAGATCGAGTCGTTCAGGATTTTTGCATTTCGGAATCCCTCTTTGTTGTATTTGGCAAGGATATTCTGTTTGTCTTCGATGTAGTCTTCTTCGATGTATTTGCTGCTTTTGAACACACCGTACCATCTTTTCTCCTTTGTTCCTTTCATGGCGCGGCGCACCTTTCGCTCGCTGACAACGGGCTTGGTTTTTTTGATACCCAATGGCCAAGTTCTTTTTTGTTCGGTCAATGCGCCGACTCCATGCAATCGAATTTCTTCAATCTTGATCCGCGGACCGCGTTCTACGTTGAAAGCGAGAATAACGCCATTGACCATCAATACGTCTGGGGTTTGGTTGACCTTAATGGATGCATTGTAAAAGCCCTTTTCCAGATAATATTCCTTGATAGTGGACACGGCGTTGTTGATGGCGTTTTGTGTCACTACTGTGCCCTGACGCAGGTCCAATTTCTCTCTGAGGTTATCGGCTTCTGATTTTTTGATGCCCGGCAGCTCGAACTTTGCCAAGCGCGGGGCCTCCTTGACGCTGATGACCAAAAACACATCGTTTCCCCTGTACTCAGCAACAGACAGGGATATGTCGGTAAATAGGCGCTGTTTCCAAAGTTTGCGTATGGCGTCAGTGATTTTGTCGCCTGGAATGATGATTTCTTGACCTTCTTGGAGGCCGCTGAACAATTTGATGGCTTGTACATCGCTAAAAGTGGCTCCAACAACTGAAATACCAGCGATGCGATAAGGTTTGGGGTTAGCATAATCCACTCCGTTTCCAATCATGACTTGAGCATGAGCACGAGGCGCCAGAAGCACCAGCATGAGCAAGGTCAGCGAAGCAAGGAGGCGAGGAACAATAGAATGTGCAATGGTCATAGTCTTAAACGAGGCGCAAGGGCTGGTTGGAATCGCCTTCCACGGGGATGTTTTGAATTTGATCGGATGTTTTTCCAAAGCGTCTTTCTCTTGATTGATAATTCAACAATGCGGCGTAGAAATCCTCTTCGCGGAAATCGGGCCATAAGGTGTCTGTAAAGTACAACTCTGCATAAGCGATTTGCCAGAGCAAAAAGTTACTTATGCGGTGTTCTCCACTTGTGCGAATTAACAATTCCGGGTCTGGAAAAGACTTGGTAGTGAGGTGCTGTGAAATGGTATCGGCGGTTATGCCATCTGCCGAAAGTCCCGACGCGACAATGCTTTTGACCGCATTAAGGATCTCCCAGCGAGCACTGTAACTCAGCGCCAAAATGAGGTTGATGGTGTTGTTTTGCGACGTGGCCATCATTCCACGTGCCAATTCGGTTTGGCAATGATCGGGCAAGCTTTGAATGTCACCAATGGCGTGCAATCGAACTTCGTTTTTGTTGAGTTCGTCGAGTTCGCCAATGATGGTATCCACCAATAGGTTCATCAACGCATCCACCTCTTCCTTCGGTCGGTTCCAGTTTTCGGTGGAAAAGGCATAAAGGGTGAGGTATTGCACACCCGCTTTCGTGGCTGCTTTTAGGCAACTGCGCACCGATTCCACACCATTGGCGTGACCAAAAATGCGCTCTTTGCCTTGACTCTTGGCCCAACGCCCATTGCCGTCCATGATTACGGCCACATGACTGGGAATTCTGTTTTTATCTATTTGGTCCAATAAGGACATTGCTATGGTAGGATGGTTAAATCGTTTCTAATGATCGCCTGGGAGGTGCAAAATGGACCAACGCCAAACGGCCCAAAACATTTTGAGCAGGCGCGAAGTTAGCTATTTTTTAGGAAAATGGGACGGGTGCGAGGCAAAGGCGGAGAAATTTAGTCCTTCCCCCAGCACGTATTCGCTTTTTTGTCGATGCGGATATTGAGTGAGCCTGTCACAAAGAAATAATAGTCTTTGCGCCCAGGATCGCCGCGTTGCATGCCGCCATTGTGAGCGCCATCAGGGTCTTGGATACTCTGCTCGAGGCTAGGGTCGCTGAGGAAAGCCGATAAAGCTCCAGATTCATCTTCCAATAATTCGGGATTGACATACACCGTGGACACGTCGTCGAAATAGTCGGTCCAAGTTTTCCGAACACCCCATTCCAATGAAAATCCAAAAATGGCCCACAAGTTTGTTTTAAATCCAACTCCAAAAGGCACGCTGAGCAAGCCGGTTTTGTATTTTTCCTTGCCGTAAGGTGTGCCCTGGCCTTCGGTGCCCAGCGGCTGCAATTCATACCACGTGCCTTTGTGGTTGGCCATGGGCTTCATTTGAAAATAACCTACCCCAGCAAAAAGGTAAGGACTCCAAGGGTAGGACGGGTTGCCGAGTTGATAATCGATAAAATTCAACTCGAACTGCAAACTGCCTTCAACCACTTGATTGCGGAAGTGCAGGTTGCGGTTTAACTGCCACTGATTTTTGCTGTCGGCATCCCAAGCTTCCATGACCCCCATGAGCA
>CANHSF010000235.1 GCA_947463065.1 Flavobacteriales bacterium
AATATCGAGAGGCGGGCCATTCCGTTGAAATCGTACAATGCCTCAATACCAAAAACATATACTTGCCTGTTCGAGTAATGAATTGCACTGGAACCAACAGCGCATTGAAAAGCGAGAATACCTCACCCAACACACTTTACGCAACCGACAGTTTGAAAACAAATCCAGCGTTACCATCGCAAACAACAACTTACATCGACTTGGATAAGGACTATATGCGCAAGGTCAAATATGTCGCAGCGGTGATGAACATCGAGCGCCAAATGGATCTTCAAATCGTATGCGAATACCCAGAAAAAGAGAAAGCACAGGCAGCACAAGACAAAGCGTTAAAGATGAAAGAACTTTTGATACAATTCAACGTAGAACCCGACGCCATTGCCATTGCTACCCGACTCAATGAGAACGTAGTTCCTCAACATGAAGTTAAAATGATTTTGCAATACCCCTACACAGCCGCCGAACATGAATAAGTACATTATCGTATTGATGACCGCCCTTTCGAGCCAAATGCTCGCACAGCCCGTTCCAGCCAAAGACGAAAACATACCGTTCTTGGTGACCTTCGGAAAAGATGCCGGCACCAAATGGGGAGACGATGACTATTGTCAAACCTTTTTCTTCAAGATCAAACAAGACTTCAAGCAACCGATTTATATCCGCGTGTTTGATCCAGACTGTTCGGGTCAACACGACGAAAAAAATGCCGACTTCAACACCATGACCAAGTATTCGGTGTACGGTGGTTTGGGGTGCATCAGCAACAAAGATGCGACGGGCACAGATCCCGTTGGCGAATTCAAAAGCGGCACCCTGCTGGGCACCAAAACCTTTGGACAAAAAAGCGACTATGACAACGGCTGGTACACCTTCGGACCTTTCAATCCCAGCGATGGAGAATTGAGCACAAAATATGGCGGATACATTTTCAAAATCATCTGCGAAGGCATTAAAGGCGACGACGGCAACTTGTATCAATACTTTTTGACCACGCATCCCGAAAAGAATTTACCGGTCGAAGGTGGCAATGCCTTCACTTTCGAATACACCTTTCGACTGCATAAAGACCCCTATCAAACTTCGCACATTTACCCCTTTGTGGATGACAAAGTGATATCCATCGAACAACGCAATTTTGATTGGGACAACGACGGCTACATCAAGATCTGTTCAGTTGCCACCCTTGGCGAATCGGTCAACATCAGCAACGAAAACACGTGGAGTTCGAGCATCTATGAAATCAAAAAAGCCGAACGAGGAAAATCGCTAGATATCCAATTTACCAAAGACAAAAACACGACCGTCAATAACAACAATGTTGTATTCAGTGTGCGCAATCAATACGGTGAATTGCTGCCTTTCTACGTGGTACCTATTGGAGGAAAACCCAAGTACCAACCACAAACCAAAGTTACACCCGTAGGACAATAATGAAACCCTTCCTCACCCTACTTATTGGGCTGCTGCATTTCTCGTTAATTGGGCAAACCTTCAAGGTAAAAAAGTACCTTGAGAAACAAGGATTGCCGAATCGTTTTGTATCCGCAATTGAACAAGATGCACAAGGCTATCTATGGGTAGGAACAGGCAATGGCATATACCGCTTTGACGGTTTTGAATTCATCAATGCCGCGCCAAATGAGGAACAGGCGTCCATCACTGCAAGCCTTCGCCAAACCAACGGAGTCCTTTGGTTTGGCCTAAACGATGGGCGTTTGATGAAGATTGAAGGACAGACATGTTCACCATTTGATTATGGCGCAATCCAACCCAGCAAAATCAATCAAATCGTATTGTCCCAATCGGGAACGCTCATGGTCCTTACCCAAGATCAAGGACTTTATTGTGTGAATGCAGCAGGTATCAAAAAACACTACCGTGCAGGCCTAGAAGAATTCGTATTGTATAGTTTGTATCCTTTGACCGAATACGAACTGCTACTGGGCACCGACATGGGGTTGATCCATGCGCATTTAAAAACGGATGGCGCCAGCACATATGACTGGAACGAAACCATCATAGAGACCAAAGTATCAACCATGGCTCAAAGTCCATTTGGACTCATCATCGGAACAGAAGACCAAGGACTTTACACCTACACATTGGCCGACGGACAGATCCAAAGCATCATAGCTGACCAATCGGATCTCAGCAGATACCAAATCAATGCGATCCATATCGCAAACAACACCAATTGGCATTTGGCCACTAACAACGCTGGATTGATTGGACTTCATCTCGACACGACCACAGGGCAATTCAGTCATCAATCGTACGGACATGAAAACGACATCAACATGCGCAGCTTGAGAACGGTTTTTGTCGATCGAGAAAACAACATTTGGCTCGGCACATTCGGACAAGGATTAATGCTGATACAGGACCAAGCCTTATGCATCCATCAGTCAGCAGGCTTGCAAGAAAACAATGACTTTCAAGCTGTTCATAGCCGCGCTGACCAACTCTTTATTGCCTCACGCAACACCGTTAAAATTTGCGACAAGGCGCCAGAAAAAGTCTTGAACGAAATTCGCGTAGGCAACAATTCAGAAAACCACATTACCGCATTGCATGCCGACCAACAAGGCACACTGTGGATTGGGACGCAACTCGATGGGTTATGGCAATACGACTTGAGCAAAGGCGCGCTGAAAAAATTCAAACTCACCGATGACATCCTGAACAACCAAATCAATGATCTCACTGGATTTGAAAATCACCTCTATGTTGCAACGGAGTATGGCATCTTTCACATTCACGACCACCAGTTGTTGCAAAATGTAATTTCCATGCAATCCGGATTGGCACACAATGCGGTTCGCAGCATGCACCGCGATGGACAGGGCCGCATTTGGTTGGCATCGACACACAATGAAGTGACCTACATTGCCGATGGCATTATACAAAACGTGCCAACGCCTTTCCAAGGCGCCTTGGTTGAAATCACTTGCTTTGCTGAAGACCAACAAGGTCAAATCTGGGCAGGAACAGATGGCAACGGGGTGTTTATGCTTACATCGCACGAACAACCCGTATTCACCAAAGCCGAAGGACTGCACAGCGACCACTGCTATGGGATGACGGTGGACCAATACAACCGACTTTGGGTGACCCATCGGGGAGCTATTTCGCGCATTGATCTCAACAAAAGAAAAATCCAAGTGATCGAACCCACCAATGATGTAGACGTTTTGTTTGCATACAACGCCGTAGAAACAACAGGGTCGGGGCATGTCTATTTCGGAAGCGACAAAGGATTGATCGAATACGACCTCAACAGGGACAACAACATGGAGATCGAACCCATTCTCAATCTGGGCCATTTGATCATCAACGACAGCATCTATACCTCCACCGATATTCATCTTAACCACGGCACGTATCACATCGAACTGCAAGTTATAGGCATCTCGCTTGCCGATCCACAAGGAGTGCAGTATCAATATCTCTTAGAAGGCTACGACAGCGAATGGAGTGCACCTACCCACGACCGGCAAATGATTTACAGCAAAATCACCGACGGCCATTACAAGTTGCGCGTGCGCTGCTTCAATGCCAATGGATTCGGAGGATCGAAAGAAATCAATTTCTCCATACATATTGCTATTCCATTTTGGAAAACCTGGTGGTTCATTGTTGGATGCCTTGCAGCAACAGTATCCATAATCTTGTTGATCATCCGCTATCGGGAGCGTGCATTGCGCAAGGACCAAATCAAACTTCAACATGCTTTGGATGACCGTACCCGTGAAGTTGTGCAACAAAAAGAGTTGCTGGAAATTTCCAACAAAGACATCACCGACAGTATACGTTATGCCAAAAACATTCAGCAAGCCATGCTGCCCAGCCACAGTCTCTTGGCACAACACTTCCCGGATGCCTTCATCTACTTTAAACCTCGCGACATTGTAAGCGGTGACTTTTATACCATTGCCAAATTTGAAGACGTGGTGGTGGTTTCGTGTGCCGATTGCACAGGCCACGGTGTTCCTGGAGCTTTCATGTCATTGATCGGCAGTACCATTTTAAAAGAGGTAAGCAACGACAAAACCGTACAAAATTCAGGACAAGCATTGATCAAACTTGATCATCGATTGCGCGAAATGTTGACCCGTGAAGGCTCCACAGCTGTAAGCGACGGCATGGACATTAGCATTTTTGATTACAACATCCGAACACGAAAATTGCAGTTGGCCAGTGCG
>CANHSF010000236.1 GCA_947463065.1 Flavobacteriales bacterium
CACATACACGTTTGATTGCTGGAGCCACTATAATTGGTGGCGTAAGAGTAAATATATCCCCTTTTGACAATGCACTCGCACGAGCAGTTGATCGTAAGCTCCATGGAATCATACACCACCGCTTCATAGCTAATGTCCTTGACATCCACTCCCCATTTGCCCTTTGAGCGATAGGCCATCATGCCGTATGGATCGAGGCAGTTAGGTACATACCGAACTTCTTCCCATGCCTCGGGTTCGACCGTGCCCAAAGGGGGATACAAAAAATGCCAACCGTCGGCCTTGTGAGCCACGGCGCGATTGGCTCCACCCAAATATTCCAATACAGTGCTGTACATGCGCTTTGTGGACTGCAATTGCTCTACTTGATATATCAATGTCTTTAAATCCGTGGGCGCATCGTTGATACCGGGGTAATCGCGCTCAATCATCAGGTTTCCGCCCGTGGTATCCAAATGGGTGACCTCCAACAATTGATGCACAAACCAATCGTTGGTTGTTTCGATGGAATCGAACTCAAAGGGCGTAAACAGATTGTGCTGATACCCTGCTAGCGCCCAGAGGCCGTCCTTCTTGAGCCACAATGCATTTTTACTCACGAAATAAATATCCTCATACACAAAAGGAATCACCTCTTTTCCGTCGGCTGTTGTAACACCGTAGCCCGTCGATTTACGTCCCAACACACAATCGTTGTATGTATCGAGCACTCGAAAATCCAAGGTGTTCACCGGATTCATATAATCAGCGCTCACTGCTGCAAAGCCATTGAACGATTGTAGAAAAAATTGTCCATTGCTCAACAGTACAATGTCCCGATAGGGCGCACTGCGCTGAAGGTTTTGCAAATGGTGAATGAACAGCGTGTCTGCTTTTTTGACAATGGCAATACTGTCATTCATAAAAATCCAAGCATGTTTGCGTCGCGCAAGCTCCATGCGATCGTTCAGAAAATTGGTACGATCATAAATGGCAGGAACAATGACCTTGTTGCGTCGCGCGTCGAACAAACCCACCTTATCATTTACAAAAACAAAAAAAAGGTCGCTCAACTTGGACTGCACCAATCGATTGCGATCATCTCTTTTTCCGCCGCTAGCTATGGTGCACATTTCAACGCCCGACATATTCACTAACCCGGTTTTGCCTTCGCGGTGAAAAATAAAGTAACCGGGTTGGGAACTGCACGATTCCAATGACACATATTCCAAAGGCACACACACCTTACCCGTGGAGTCGATCACCCCTATCAACTTGGCATTTTTGTCTTCGATAGCACCATAACCATGCACGAGTTTATCTACGCGGTAGCGCGGGTCCATGCCGTTGTTCAACAAATTGACATGGGGAATAAATGCCTTGTACTTGGGATCGTAGGTTCCGTCAATGCGACTTTGCGCAAACATGCCAAGGCCGCAGATTGCCCATAGTAGGGTCAGTACACTCCAGTGTCGAATTGCTCTCATCATCAAGGTAAAGGTAATGACGAAAGGAATGGAAACACCGGTGAAGGCGTCGATGATATTGGTCATTGTTTGTATCTTCGGTACCAAAGAAAAAGATATGCTCGGCAACCGCACCTGGGAATCCTGGATCAAAGAATACGCAGATGGTCATCGCCATCCGATGAATCGGCTCACCCACACCCTTGGTATTCCCATCATTTTGCTTTCGCTTCCTCTGTTGCTCGCTTCACCTTTCGTTCAAGGGATTTGGCCGTGGGCATTGGGAATGTTTATCGCAGGGTGGGTTTTGCAATTCATTGGTCATGCTTTCGAAGGCAAGGCACCCGAGTTTTTCAAGGATTGGCGCTTCTTGCTTGTTGGTACACGCTGGTGGTGGGCCAAGATCAGAGGCCGAGCCTAAAGCTGCTTCCAATCGGAATCTTTCACAACTATGACTTTTTGGTGTATTTGGTCAGTATCACGATCGACTGCTCATTGATTTTGCCTTCGATCTGTTCGGGATTGTCGTGAATCAATTTGATGCGCTTCACCACAGTGCCTTTGGATGCTGTGAAATTGGTGCCTTTGACATTCAGTGCCTGCGTCAAGACTACGTTGTCCCCGTTTTCCAAAAGATTGCCAAATGCATCTTTGTGCACATCTGCCACATCATACGCGCTCATGGCCCATGTGACGATCGTTTCATCCAAGTCAATGCTATTGATCAAATTGTTGGCCCAATCTTCTTCTTTGAATTTTTGCAACAACCGAAAACTCAAGGCCTGCACGGCGGGCTCCATGCTCCAAATACTGCCTTCCAACAACCGCCAGTAATGGCTTTGACCCTCTTCATCCATTTTAGTGAGACAGTCATCGCACAATGCGACTTGATGATCGATGGAGTCATCGCTTTTAGGACTTACGGTGTATTCGTGCGCAGCAGCATGAGTATTGCAGAGCTCGCAAAGGTTTTGGTTGCGTTGGAAAAGTGACATTTGGCAAAATTAGGTGAGACACACAGCGATTGCTCGACATTCCGTGCTAGTTTTGAACCATGCGTTATTCTTCCATTATTATAGCTGTTTGCTGTATGCTCTTGTTCGCTTGTCGATCGCATCGTCAACCGATCAAAACCGATGATCCCAATCCTCAGACTTCTACCCCTGCTCCTACTGAGGAAGAAGAAAAATCAAAACCACGGAGCCTTCCAAAACACACGAAAACGGCCTCTCCCTCGGGTGCATCCATTGTATCTGGGCGTATTTACGATCAGAATCACGAATTGATGGTTGGTGCTACTGTGGCACTGAAACCCAAATCAGGAGCCACCCTGGGCGCGGTTACCGATATGGATGGCTACTTTCGCATCGATCGCATTCCCCATGGCGAGTACGTCATCACGGTGAGCTACGTGGGGTATGAAACACAAGTCTACGGGCCACTGAAATTGGATGGAGCTTATGAGGTCAATTTTGAAATGATCGAAATGCCGGAAATCGAAATCATCCTGCTGAAACCCATCATTTACTTCTACCCGACCGACACCATCGGCATCAACGTGCAGATCGATTATGAAGGCGATCTCATTCACACATATCCTAAATATGGAAGCGATGGCTGGAACATGACCTGCTATCCCAATGGCACATTGATCGATCAAAACGGACGGTCGTATTACGCGCTGTATTGGGAAGGAAAACAACACTATGGCGAAATGCCTCAATCTGGACAAGTGATCCGGGCTGATCAAAGTATTTCGTTCATAGAAACATCTCTCGAAACGTTGGGACTCACACAACGCGAAGCCAACGAGTTCATCATGTATTGGCTGCCCATTCTAGAACAGTACCCTTACAGCCTCATTCATTTTTCCACGGTCGACTACAATCGTGAAATACCTCTGCGCATCACACCGCAACCCGACCAAGTTATTCGTGTGATGATGACCGTTGTGCCTCTCGATGCACCGATCGATTACCCAAAGCAACAACTCAGTGCACCAAAGCCGGTTCGTTCGGGATTTACGGTGGTCGAATGGGGCGGGCAAATACGAACGTTGCAGGAGTTGATCGACACGCACATGAATTAACACTGCCATTGTCACATCAAAACCCAACAAACAAATTGATGTCCACCTTTACTTTTGTTCAGGCACCCATACCTCCTGGTAAACTTCGCTCTCCATTGCTACTTGGCACCAATGCCGCAAAATAGCTAGGGTGGCATCGTTGGGCCACGTCTTATCGATCTCATTCAAAATGCGTACGCAATCTTGTGGTCGACGCTCGCTGTAAGCACGTTTGGCTTCGTTCCACCGGTTCAAGGGTTCTGTCAGATGTGTCCATTCCGCAGCCTTGCCCACCAAGTGGTACACCACCACTGGACGCTCCTTTCCCTTCACCTGCACAGGCAACAATTCCCTGAACACAAAACGTCCACCCGATGCTATTTCAACCGTAGATTGACTCACCAGTATATCAACGCTCAAGTACTTGGTCAAACTCTCAAGACGTGAACCCAAATTGACGCTATCGCCAATCACCGTATAATCAAACTTTCTTTTAGAGCCAATGTTGCCCACGGTCATGGGGCCTGTATTCAAGCCTATGCCCATTTCAAAAGCTCGATCACCAATGAGTTGCAATTTTTGATTGAGCAACTTCAATCCTGCACGCATGCTCAAAGCCGCTTCACAGGCCCGATCCACATGATCCTTTTGTGGCAACGGTGCACCA
>CANHSF010000237.1 GCA_947463065.1 Flavobacteriales bacterium
GAGCCGGTGGAGGGATTCGAACCCCCGACCAGCTGATTACAAATCAGCTGCTCTGGCCAGCTGAGCTACACCGGCAGTTACAATCAGGTATTTCAAAGAACTAACGCAAAAAAAAGCGCCCCACTGTTTTCTAACGGGGGCGCAAATGTACTTAATTTTTTTCTTGTCGCAAGTTTCTTTGAAAAAAAATTCAATTATTTTTCTTTGTGCTTGCCTATCTGCCGTCTAAGGGCCTCTACCGCAGTGTCCGTCGCCTCTTCAAAGGTCCGGCATTGCTTGCTGGCAAACAACTCTTTGCCCGGTACCGACAACTTAATTTCGGCTATTTTATTCTCATTAACATCGCTCTTGTCCAATCGCAAAAATACCTGTCCACTGATAATGCGGTCGTGAAATGTGGTCAATTTGCTGAGTTTCTCTTCAATAAAACGGATCAATTTAACATCTGCATCAAAATGAATGCTCTGAACTTGAATTTGCATAATGCTTGTTTTTTTAAGGGTTATACTTTATGATCTGTTGCGCGGGTGCAGCTGAGCATGCACCTGTTTGAGCTTTTCTATGTTGTTGTGCGTGTACACCTGCGTTGCCGCCAAACTGCTGTGCCCCAACAATTCTTTGATCACATTCAAGTCCGCGCCATTGTTTAACATATGGGTCGCAAAGGTGTGACGTAAGACATGTGGGCTGCGCTTTTTTGCAGTGGTCACCTCCGAAAGGTACAAACGAACAATTTTATATACAAAGCTTTTTGTGATTTTTTTGTTGTCCCTCGTTACGAGAAGTGTACCCGGATTTGTTTCACCGAATCGATTTTTCCTTTCATCTACATATTCTCCAATTTCGGCAATCAGCGCTCGCGATAATGGTAAATAACGCACTTTCTCGCGTTTGCCCAACACCTTCAGTTGCCCAAGGCGCGGGTCCACCGATGTATCGCTCAATCCCAAGAGCTCGGCCTGCCGCATCCCCGTCTCATACAACAACCGAATCGCCAGCCGTCCAGTGATCTCTTCAAAATCAGTGGTTTCCGTGTCAAAGCGAAATCGATCCATCGCGCTTTCCTCCACGAATGTGGGAAGTTGTTGCTTTTTTTTGGGACGAGGTATGCTACGTGCGGGATTATCGCTGCGGACATTCCGTTTTTGCAAAAAGGCGTAATACGCGCGCAAGGTGCTGATTTTGCGATGCACACTGGTGGCCGCATATTGAGCTTCGATCATGTCAGATACCCAAGTGCGCAACATGCTCGATTGGGCTTGTTCCATTTCCACCTCATAATGTTTCAGCAAAAACGAACTGAATTGTTCCAAATCATTCAGGTAATTGGATACCGTATGGGGCGAATATCGCCGCTCGGAGGCCAAATGGGTTTGGAATGCTTGAATCATGTCAACAAAAAAGGGCAATTCATCGTAGGTACGACAAATTGCCCTTGATATTTTCAACAGGGATATGTTTTAACCTTTATTCGCTAAAGGTTCCAACTCCTAAATTATTGCTCTGTAGAGTGCATCTTCGCCACGTAGATGGCATGCTTGATCTCTTCGCGACGACGCACGCTCGGCTTCACGAACGCTTGTCTTGAGCGCAACTCACGGATAACACCGGTCTTTTCAAATTTCTTTTTGAACTTCTTCAAACAACGATCGATGTTTTCGCCTTCTTTAACTGGAATGATCAACATGTGTATTAATTCTTTTGTGTTTTTTCTTATTTAGGGGCGCAAATATATGGATTTTCTATTTACGCACAAATACTATTTCAAAATTTCTCTGGAAATCACCAATTTCTGAATTTCCGAAGTGCCCTCTCCAATGGTGCAAAGTTTGCTGTCGCGGTAAAATTTCTCTACTGGAAAGTCTTTGGTGTATCCATAACCGCCGAAAATCTGTACGGCCTCAGTGGCCACACGCACGCTGACCTCGCTCGCGTAATACTTGGCCATCGCCGACTCTTTGGTCACTTTCTGTTTGCGGTTTTTTAGGTCTGCTGCCTGATACAACAAGACTTCCGAAGCGTCTATTTCTGTGGCCATGTCTGCCAATTTGAAAGCAATGGCCTGAAATGCCGAAATGGGTTTGCCAAATTGTTCGCGCTGTTTACTATAAGCAATACTGGCTTTCATGGCACCTCGAGCGATTCCAAGGGCCAAAGCTCCGATGGAGATACGTCCTCCATCCAATATCTTCATGGCTTGGACAAAGCCGTCGCCCACTTGCCCCAATATTTGGTCTTTGTGCACCCGACAATTGTCGAAAATCAACTCGGCTGTTTCGCTTGCGCGCATTCCCAATTTGTTTTCTTTTTTTCCACCACTGAAACCTGGTGTGCCGCGCTCAATCACAAAGGCTGTAATGCCCCGAGAATCCAGCAACTCTCCCGTGCGAACCAAAACAACAGCAACTTCGCCGCTGATGCCGTGGGTAATCCAGTTTTTGGTGCCATTGATCACCCAATAATCGCCATCCTGAACCGCAGTGCATTTCATGCGCATCGCATCGCTGCCAGTATTGGCTTCGGTCAAGCCCCAAGCGCCAATCCACTCGCCACTAGCCAATCGCGGTAGGTATTTTTTCTTTTGTTCTTCATTGCCAAACTCCAGGATGTGGTTGGTGCATAGGGAATTGTGGGCTGCTGTGGAGAGTCCAACCGAACCGCATACTTGTGAAATTTCGTCAATTACGGCGATGTATTCGAAATAACTCAATCCAGATCCCCCGTATTCTTGTGGTACCAATACGCCCATCAATCCGAGCTCTCCCATTTTACGAAATACTTCGCGCGGAAATTCCTGGCTCTCATCCCAAGTCATCACATGGGGTCTGATTTCTTTTTCTGCAAAATCACGCACCATTTGCGCGATCATTTTGTGGTTTTCACCGAATTCAAAGTTCATTGCTTTGTATTTTATCGCTTGTTTAAAAGTGGGCAAAGGTAAAGATATGCGGACTGATTTTATCAAGTCTTTCCCTGCCTTTTAAAAATTCCAATTCACAGAGAAAATTGTAGCCCATGACATGTCCTCCGGCCATTTCGACCAATCGACCGGCCGCTTCAGCCGTACCTCCTGTAGCCAACAAATCATCATGGATGAGGATGCGTTGGCCCGCTTGTATAGCGGTTTTGTGCACCTCGATCGTCGCGTTGCCGTACTCCAATTCATAGTCAATGCTATAACGATCTCTCGGCAATTTGTTTTTTTTGCGGATCAAAATGAACGGGATTCCCAAACGCATCGCCAAGGGCATGCCCAATATGAATCCACGACTCTCTAAGCCCGCAACCGCATCCGGCTTGTCTGACGTGTACATGCCGGCCATCACGTTCACAATATCATTGCTCAATTGTGCATTTTCAAATATGGTGGATACATCCTTGAACATGATCCCGGGCTTTGGGTAATCGGGTACATCTACGATGATGTTTTTTATGCGTTGTTCTAATGCGGTCATTCGACGGTTAAATATGGAGTTATGCGCACTCGTGTAGAAGCATCCAGCAGGACTACTTTCTCCAGCGTTTGCAAAGATGGATAACTCCCATGCATTTCTCTATAGGCAATAATCGATTTTGCTTGCGATTTGTTCAAATAGGGGTGCTGTGCGAGCTGTGCTTGGGTGCAGGTGTTGATGTTTATTTTTTGCAAAAAGCCCTGTGCACAATTGAAAGTTGTACCGCTAGTGTCAAAAACCAACGGGTCGATTTTATAAATTTCTTTCAGCTGATCCACCGTGTGAAAGCCTCCCAATTTTTGCTTGTATGCCATGATCTTTTTTGCGGTATAGGGGCCAATGCCTCTAACGCTCAACCACATGACTGAGTCTGCCGCATTGATGTCCAATTCAGCGGGGCTCGATTTGGTCGGCCATTTTGGTGCAGCATTGTTTGGGAATGTGGTAAAAGCATAATGGTCGGTTGGGAAAGGTGCTTGTGATTGGTAAGTGCTATTTTGCCTTTCTTTCGAGAAGCTGTTGGATTCAAATGGTTCGTCGAACGATGGCTCTGTTGGTTGTGAAAGATGGTATTGTGCATGCAATGAATCGAGCGTTTGTGGCGGAACTGTGGCCAACAGGGAGGGGCGAACAAA
>CANHSF010000238.1 GCA_947463065.1 Flavobacteriales bacterium
ACCCTTGCCGCCCAAGGATGTCATTCGCAATATGTTTGATGTAAAGACATTGCAGCAAGCCTCGAACGTTGTGCAACAAGCCGTATTGCATCAACAGTCCTTTGAGTTTGACTTGGAGTTCACCAATACACATGGCAAATTGTGTCACATCGCCTTATCCGGTCAACCCCAGTTTGCAAGCGACAATACGTTGGTTCAACTTACAGGAGTAATCATCAACATTACCGAGCGCAAAAATATAGAATTGCGCATTGAGCAGCAGCGCAATACCTTCTTGACCGTTCTCGAACAAAGTCTATCCGGTTATTTTGATTGGCACTTTTTGGACGATTACGAATACATGAGTCCGACTCTGAAAAGCCTATTTGGGTATGGTGAAGACGAAATGGAAAACAAGCCCATGGCATGGCAGCGGATTGTTTTTGAAGAGGACCTTCCCTATAAAATGACCCAACTGCAGAAACACATTGATAGCCATGGAGTGCATCCCTATGAGGTTGAGTCCCGATTCCGCCACAAGAATGGCTCGACCGTATGGATACTTTGCAAAGGCACGGTAATCGAATGGGGGCCGAAAGGCGAAGCTGTGCGAATGGTTGGCTGTCACATCGACATTACACGACAAAAAGAGATTGAGACTTCGCTCAAAAAGAACAGACAAGCTTTGGAGAGTTTCAGTTACAGTGTGTCGCACGATTTGCGCGCACCGCTCAGAGGAATTGACGGGTGGAGTTACGCTTTGATGGAAGATTACGGCCCAAAACTGGACGACACAGCCATGTTGTATTTGACCCGCGTCCGGACCGAAACCCAACGCATGGGGCGCTTATTGGATGAGATGCTCAAATTGTCGCGGATAGGTCAAAAAGAATTGATTTGGTCACCAGTTCAATTGTCTGCATTGGTTGAAAAAGTAGTCGAACAGCAGCGCACACTAAATCCCGAGGTAAAATTCGATCTACATATCCAATCGGACTTATCCACATGGGGCGACTCGAATTTGTTGGAAATTATGCTAACCAATTTAATCACGAATAGTATTAAATTTAGCTGTGAAAACAATGAAGTATACATTGAGTTTGGCATTCAAAACAAAGACAACCACAATGCCTATTACTTGAGGGACAAAGGAGTTGGTTTTGACATGGGCAGTGCGAGCAAATTGTTTGGTGTATTTCAACGCCTGCATTCAGAACCCAAATACCCAGGCAGTGGAGTCGGGCTAGCTATTGTGCAGCGCATAGTGCATTTGCACCAAGGCATTATTTGGGCCGAATCCAAACCCAATGAGGGATCATGTTTTTATTTTACAATAAACAAGTAGTATGATTACAAAATCCATCTTACTGGTAGAAGATAATCAGAGTGACATAGAATTGACACGAAGAGCGTATGAGCGGGCCAAACTTCCCAATCCTTTGGTGATTGTGAAGGACGGTCAAGAGGCCTTGGATTACTTGCTGTGCGAAGGCGTCCATGCCAATCGCTCCACAACAGAGCTGCCGGCCTTGGTGTTGTTGGACATCAAACTGCCCAAAAAAGATGGTATCGATACGTTGCGATGTATACGCGAGCATCCAGTGACCAAACGTTTGTTGGTTGTAATGCTTACTTCCTCCATCGAAGAGAAAGACATTGCTGACAGTTACGATTCAGGTGCCAACAGCTACATTCGAAAGCCCGTGGACTTCAATGAGTTTGCTGAAATGCTCAATGCCATTGGACTGTATTGGCTCGTAATGAACGAGATGCCTCCACAATTTAAACCCAGAACACCCGAACTTTGAATCCGAAACTTCACGTTTTAATAATTGAAGATCACGAGAGTGATGCAGCCTTGGCCCTTCGTGCTATTGAGCTAGGCGGCTATCATGCCATTGCCCGCCAAGTGACCACGTTAGCAGATATGCAGAAGGCCATGAGCGAGCAGTCCTTCGATCTCATTCTGGCCGATTACAATGTGCCCGGATTTGGAGCGAGAGAAGCCTTGGAGGCTTTTAAATCGATGGGCTTAGACATCCCATTTATCCTCATCAGCGGAACAGTAGGAGAAGAGACTGCTGTAGAAATGATGAAGCTCGGGGTGCACGATTACATCATGAAAGACAACATGACTCGACTGGGAAGTGTTGTTGCGCGTGAATTGCAAGAATGCGCCAACCGCAAGCAGATCCAACTGGCCGAGGAACACCAAAAGGAGTTCTCGCTGCTCATGCGCAAAGTTCAGCAAATGACCCATTTGGGCACCTGGACCTGGTCGATGTCAACCGGAATTGTTGAATGGTCGGACGAACTTTTTAAAATTTACGAGACAGACAAAAGCAAATACCAACCAACGTTCGAAGCATATTTGGACATGGTGCATCCCGATGATCGCAATCATGTGAAAAATTCCATTTACAGTGCACTCAATGACAATAAAGAAGTCATCTTTGAAGAACGCATTCAACTGCCCAATGGACAATTGAAAAATCTCCGATCTTGGGCAGCCGTAATGTGTGACGACCAGCAAAGGCCTATCAAAATGTATGGCGCATGCCTGGACGTCACCAATTTGCACAAAATGCAAACTGCGCTAACCGATACCGAAGAGCGCCTAAAAAATATCGTGGCCAACAATCTGGACGTGATTACCCTGATGGACGAGAACGGTGTTATACTTTTTGAAAGCGCAAGTATATTTAACGTCTGCGGTTACCAAGAGCGCGAACTAATTGGGCGCAACGCATTCGAATTGGTGCATCCCGATGATGCGGAGGCCACCATGGCCCTTTTTCAATACCTTATTACACACGTCCATGTTACGCAATTGGCCTCCTTTCGATACCGGCACAAAGAAGGACATTATGTCCATCTCGAAGCCAAAGCGACCAATCAGCTCAACAATCCTTCCATTGGTGCCATTATCGTCAATTCTCGCGACATTACCGATCGTGTCGAATCGCAGGCCGCAGTATTGGAGTCGCAACGCCAAATCCGCGAAGTGAGTCAGTCTATTCCTGGTGCTGTTTATCAGTTTCAATTTGAACCTCCCAAGAAGATTAAGCTAAACTACATCAGCGATAGTATCGAAGTCTTGTTGGGGCTGCAAACCAGCGAACTTTACAAGGATCTTGAACCCGGGTTCAATCGTGTCGACCCCGAATATTTGGACATGATGATTGAAAGTCTTGTGGAAGCCCACGAGCAACTGAAACCCTGGTTGTGCTATATCAAAATCAAAGATCAAAGCGGCTCCGACAAATGGATCCGATGCAATGCAATACCCCAAAAACTCGAGGATGGTTCCACGGTATGGAACGGCACATTGATCGATATGACCGATGCCAAGGCCACCGAAGATGAGCTACACATCAACAAGCAAAAGCTAGAGCTCGAAAAACGACGCCTCAACAATATCATTGAAGGAACCAATATCGGCACTTGGGAATACGACATGGTATCTGACATTGTCCATTTCAATTCGCGCTGGGCCGAGATCATAGGTTATAGCCCAGAGGAATTGGGCACCATGAAGCTCAATCAGCTCAAAAACTATACGCATCCCGATGATTTGCGCATGGCGTCGGATTTGTTGCAGCGCCATATTGATGGCAAAGTACCCCATTACCATTGCGAAATGCGTTTGCGACACAAGGAAGGCCATAGCGTATGGGTGTTGAACCGCGGAAAAATCGTAGCATGGAATGAAGATGGACAACCCATTTTGATCTCGGGTTCGTGCCAAGATATCACGGCATCGAAAAACACAGAGAGTTTGATCTTGCGTTCGGCGGTTGCGGCTGAAGAAAAAGAGCGAGAGCGACTATCCAAGGAATTGCACGATGGTATTGCACAAAATATGGTGGCCATGTCCCTTTACCTCAGCAACCTCAAACGAGAAGCATCCAATTTATCCCCCCGCACGATGGAGATCATTGAGCAAATCAATGAACTGATCGGAGACACTATTGAAGAGACCCGACAGGTATCCCATGACCTCATGCCCCGAGTGCTCAACGAACATGGATTAATTGGAGCCATTGAAACCTTGTTCGACCGCATCAGTCGACTGGATCATAT
>CANHSF010000239.1 GCA_947463065.1 Flavobacteriales bacterium
GCAATGCTTTTTCACGGCGCTCCTCCTCCATCTTGGTTTTTTCCATGGCCACAAACTTTTTGATTTCATCTAAAAGTTCCTTGTTTTTGGCCTTGAGATTATAAGATTCAATGAAGGCAAACATGCGGCGACCATGGTGCAAGTATTTGTTATTGCGTTCAATTGTCTCGTTTTGGCGCTGCAGCTTTTCCTCCAATTTTTCTTTCTTCTTATCGAATTCGGATATCGTCTGGCTCGCCAATTGCGCTGCTTGCTGGGCATTTTCGACCATGCCTATGTATTTTGACTTCTCCTCTTGCAGATCGGCCAGCATGCGGTCCATCAAGACTTTTTGCTCGCTCAACTTGGACTTGGCCGCATCAATAATGCGTTTTTCGATCCCATTGATCTCGGCTACCTCAAATGTAAACGAAGAGCCCGGCTGTCCGATACTCAATTGATAAGTAGGCTGCAATGTTGCGGTATCGAACAACATACATGCATTGACGGCATTGCGCAGTTGCGAAGCTTTCAACTTGATGTTGCTATAATGCGTGGTGATCACACCAAAGGTCTTTTTGTTGTAGAGCTCTTCAAAAAACACTTCAGCCAATGCCCCTCCCAAATCCGGGTCGCTACCGGTTCCAAACTCATCCAAAAGCACAAGGCTTCTGCGATTGGCTTCTTGCAAAAAATGGCGCATGCGCTTCAGCCGGTAACTGTATGTACTCAGTTGATTCTCGATGCTTTGGTTATCGCCAATATCCGTGAGGACATGCTGAAAAAAGGACATCTTTGATCCTTCTGCCACCGGCACCATCAAACCCGACTGCACCATGATTTGCAAAAGGCCGATAGTCTTCATGGTAATGGATTTACCACCCGCATTGGGACCTGTAATGACCAGCATGCGCGAAAACTTATCCATGTGAATGTCTTGCGGATAAGTTGGCTTACCGGCCTTGCGGTTGTTGATCAGCAATATCGGATGGTACGCCTTGCGCAACTGAATTACATTCTCTTCCAAATCCATTTCGGGCATGACAGCTTCCAGTTCCATTGCCAGCCGCGACTTTGCTTGCAGAAAATCCAAGGCTTTCAACCATTGATTCCATTGCACAATATCATCCAACTTGTGGCGGATTTGATTGGTCAACGCTCCCAAAATCTTCCGAATCTCTTTGCGCTCATCGTCAAACAAAGCATCGAGTTCAAAATTCAGTTCAATATTGACTTCAGGTTCTACGTAGGTAAGATTCCCGGTTTTGCTGCTGCCAATTACGTGGCCTGGAATTTTGCGTTTGTGCGTACTATACACAGCAAGGACTTTCCGTTCGTTGAGGTAGGCCTCTTGGGTGTCGCCCAAAAAACCTTTGGCCCCATATTCCCGCAGCACTTTGGTAAAATTCTTTTGAATACTTCTGCGCACTTGAGCTATCGATTGCCGAATGGCAGCAAGTTCCGGTGACGCGCTGTCTTTCACTTGCCATTTGTTGTCAAAAACCTGAACGATGGCGTGAACAATGGTCTCGTCCACCTCCAAATTCCCCTTCATCTCCCACAATCTCGGAAACACCTCCTCAACGCCAAAAAGCGCCTTGATCATTTCGTTGATCAGGACATTGCTTTTATAGAGCCGTTGAAAGGAATCTTCGCTGAGCACCGCGTCTTTGACCTGGAGATAGGCGATTTCTTGATCCAACTGTTCAAAGTCAATGGCCGGAAAGGAAATGCCTGAAGTTCGGATGGTGACCAATTCATGGAGCTGCTGCAACGCTTCCATACAATCTTCCTTTCGTTTGAACGGAACCAGAGTTGCACAGCGCTGGAATGCATCGTCTTGCATGCAATAGCCCATCAGACGCTCGCGAATCTGGTCAAACTCTAGGTCTCGAATGGATTGTTGGTCCAAGTGGTGCATAAGTGTGCAAAATTAGGTATTTCGCAAGTCGAACCATCGACTTGAGTCAATGAAAACACAAGGACTTGAAACAAGTTCAGCATTGCACCTCTAGCACAAGCCGCGCATTGCCTGCAAACTTGGGTCAAATGGATGCCACATTGCAATAACGGAACGAAGCCAATGCACGCATCAGTCGAACTTGCAGATCTTGCCAGAGCTTTCATTTGAGGAAACTCGGCAAAAAAAAACCGCCCCCCATTGGAGAGCGGTTTGAGATAATGATTCAAAAGATTATTTCTGAACGATAAGCGCCTTGTTGCTGCTGCTCTTTCCGTTGGTCCAAATGATTTGGTACGAACCGGCTGCAAGATCCAAATCGATGGTCATTCGATTGTTGGAGATATCGCCGGGTTGTACATCCATTTTGTAAACAACTTTACCAGAGGCCTCGATAATCTGAAGGGTTGGTTTGGTGTTTCCAAAAACCACCGCCTCATTCCATTGGATATTGATCAAATGATCCCGCAATGGATTTGGAAAAACCGACCACTGTTCCACTGGTGTGGCAATGACAGCCTGTTCAGCCGGTTGCGATCCCGAGCGGTATTGGCATGTGGCCGCATCGTGGTAAGTGGCATCGGGTTGGTAATTGCTCGCCGCCTTATCGTTGCATCCAAAAACCAGCGCATCGTTGGTGGTAAATTTCAAGCCAGTCGCACTCCACGATTGGTTATCCGCGTTGCGGCCGTGAAGATTGAGTTGCCCAGAAACTGTTCCGTTGGTTGTGAATTGTGCGATCAAAATTAGACCATTGGCATTGGGCTGGCATTTTGCACTGGTCGGAACAAGAAACCAACCGCCATTGTCCACTATCATTTCGCTGTTGGTTGCAAAACCGGTGTAATCAACTCCCAATTCCCAAAGATCATTGTCCATCGCATTTTCAAAACCCAAGGTTACCCAAGAATCGTATTGCAGCGCAGGTACTGACGCCATAAGTTGTGCATTGATGGAACTTGTGGTATGGCCACCGTATTCGTGTTGGTAGAGTTCGCCTTCTGTTTGAATACGCAACGGATTGGTTTGATCGCCATATACCACTTGCACCGATTGACCGGGATCAACCGCACAGTATAGACGAAATGTTTGACCTTGAACAACGCCGTGATTGTCCAAACGTTGAACGATGAGTTGCGGCGCATTGGCCATCAAAAAAGAGGAGCATGCCATTAGGCATGCCGTGAATAAAGACTTCTTCATGCTTTAGATAATATAGGTTCGCAAGTGAACGGTTATGCAAGTATAATCAAAAAATGATAAAGATCAGAAGACTTTTCTTCATTTATTCAGCACCGAACAGAAGCCTTGTGCAATAAGACATTGAGACAAAATCCCTATCGAGCAATTCGAGGCTCTCTGGATTTTGGAAGGGCTTTCTGCCATCCGAATGTTACCTCAGAACATAGATCGTGTATATTTGATCGTTGTATGGCACATCGACCACTTTTGAAGTTGGAAGGCAATGCCAAAAAAAAACAAAAATTCCTTTCGTTAGGGAATCCTAATTATAAAATTGTAACTAACTTTGATGCGGTGCGTTCAACGCACTCATTCGACTCTTACCGTATACCAAACGTTATTCAAACATGAAAAAAGTTTTACTCTCAATCATTCTTGCCGCAACAGTTATGCAAGGCTTCGCGCAGCAGAGCGTTGCGCGACAATGGAGCGAAGTGATGCTCAATTGCATTCGCAAAGATTTTGCGCGTCCCACCGTCCAAGCACGTACAATTGCGCATGCCTCTTGGGCCATGTACGATGCTTATGCCATTTATGATGGAGCTATGGAGCCCTATCTCATTGGGCATACCGTAGGTCCATACACCAGTTATTTTGCAGGAGTTCCGATTCCGGATGATGTGACTGCAGCACAAGAGGAAGCTATATCGTTTGCGATGTACCGTTGGTTGACTTATCGTTTTCAAACGACCACTCCAACCGGTAACTGGAACAATTTTATGTCCGGTTACATCAATAACCTGATGAATTCATTGGGTTATGATGCCACCAATACCAGCACGGATTATACCGATGGCGACCCTGCCAAATTGGGCAATTTCATAGCACAAGA
>CANHSF010000240.1 GCA_947463065.1 Flavobacteriales bacterium
ATAATCGGCAGGAGTGGCACTCACATAAATGACCTGCCTTTGCATTTGTTCCCATTCGTCAAACGTGAGCGGTCTGTTGTCCATGGCACTCGCCAATCGGAATCCATAATCCACCAAATTCACTTTGCGCGATCGGTCGCCACCATACATGGCACCCACTTGGGATACTGTAACGTGGCTCTCGTCAATGATGGTGAGGTAGTCGTCGGGGAAATAATCCAACAAACAGAACGGACGTTGCCCGGGTTGGCGTCGATCGAAATACCGCGAGTAATTTTCAATGCCCGAGCAATAACCCAGCTCTTTCATCATTTCGATATCGTAATTCACCCGTTCTTCCAAACGCTTTGCTTCAATGAACTTTCCCTGCTGTTCGAAAGCCTTGGTTTGGATCACCATTTCCTGTTGGATCTCCCAAATGGCCTCGTTCATGGTGGCTTTGCTCGTCACAAACAAATTGGCTGGATAGATGGTGATGGTCTCGAAGGGCATGATGCGCTTGCCCGTATCCGGATAAATGCTATCAATGCTTTCGATTTCATTGCCAAAAAAACCTACGCGAATCGCATAATCCGCATAAGCAAGATAAATGTCTACATTGTCGCCATTGACGCGAAACGTTCCACGTTTGAACTCCGCATTGGCTCGGCTATACAAGCTTTCAACGAGTCGATGCAACAAGCCTTGTCGGCTCATGGCCTCCCCTTTTCGAAGTGGAATTACGCTTTTATGAAATTCCACGGGATTGCCGATACCGTAGATGCACGAAATACTGGCCACAACAATAACATCGCGCCGACCGCTGAGCAACGCACTGGTGGCGCTCAACCGCAGTTTTTCGATCTCATCGTTGATGGACAAATCTTTTTCGATGTATGTGCCAGTTGTGGGCAGGTAAGCTTCGGGTTGGTAGTAATCGTAATAACTCACGAAATACTCGACCATGTTGTTTGGAAAAAAACCCTTGAACTCCGAATACAACTGGGCCGCAAGCGTTTTGTTGTGGCTCAAAATAAGAGCTGGACGCTGGGTTTGCTGCAGTACGTTGGCAATGCTAAACGTCTTTCCGCTTCCTGTTACACCCAACAGCGTTTGGAATTTATCGCCGCGTGCAACACCGTCCACCAAAGCTTTAATGGCTTCGGGTTGGTCGCCGCTGGGCTGAAAGGGACTGTCCAATTGAAACTGCATGGCTCAGATATCGCTTAAAGGAAAAGTTTGATCAGCACGAATGCCTTTTTCAGTGCGCACCAGCGTGCAGCATTCGTTCACACTATCGTGCTCGAGCATGAGTATGTAATGCTGGTCCACGGCCTCGTTCAAGAAACGTTCTTTTTCGCTCAAGGTAATTAGCGGTCGTGTATCGTAGCCCATCACATAGGGCAACGGAAGATGTCCCACACTAGGAAGTAAATCCGCCATAAAACAAATGGTTTTTTCTTTGTATCGGACCATCGGAATCATCATGCTATCGGTGTGTCCATCGACAAAGTACACATCGAACCCAAGCGCTTGGCCTCTGTGCTCATCGCCATTGCGCTGCACCATTTTTAATTGTCCTGTGGCTTGGATTGGCTGAATATTTTCGGTCAAAAAACTAGCTTTCTCGCGCGCATTGGGAACAGTAGCCCATTGCCAATGGCGCTCGTTGCTCCAAAAATGCGCATTGGGGAAATACGGTTGAAATCCGCCATTGCCATCCGCAACGATTGCACCGCCGCAATGATCAAAATGCAAATGCGTGAGGAAAACATCGGTGATATCGGAGCGATCGAATCCAAGTTTTTTCAGGCTATTCTCCAAAGTAGCTGAACCGTGCAAGTAATAGTGCGAAAAGAACTTCTCGCTTTGTTTGGTACCGATACCTGTATCGACAAGGATGAGCCGATCACCGTCTTCGATCAACAAGCACCGCATGGCCCATGTGCACAAATTGTTTTCGTCTGCCGGATTGGTTTTTTGCCATATGCTCTTGGGCACAACACCAAACATGGCACCGCCGTCAAGTTTGAAAAAACCGGTCTCGATGGTATATAATTTCATCACTGGATATTTGCGCTAATGTAAGGCGATATGGCACAAAAAAGAATGCCGCACCTGCGTCACTTGTTGGATGAATTTGCACACACCAAAGCGATGCACAACCCTTGTATATTGACGGCAAGCAACAGTTATCCCATTTTGGATTTACCTTGCGCGCAGAAATGAAGCACCTCGCTTACCTCAACAAATATCTTTGGAAATACCGCGGACGATTGACCTTGGGCTTCCTCTTTATCTTGGTGGGGAATATTTTTAATGTTTATGCCCCCATTGTGGTTGGTCAAGGCATCGATTTTTTGGTGGAAGTTCTCCACATGCACCAATCGTCAAACACCGCCATTTCCATTCCATTGCCCGCCGTTTTGCAACACTTGGGTAACTTCTGGGGTTCATCTGCAACAACCATTCAGACCACCCCTGAAGGAGCGGCGGCCGCTGCGCTTAAAATAGCCATGTATTTGGGATTGATTTACCTCGTGCTGTTCATCATCAAAGGGGTGTTCCTGTTCTTGCAAAGGCAAACCATCATTGTCATGAGTCGCCACATCGAATACGACCTTAAAAACGAAATTTACACCAAGTACCAAGATTTGGACATGGGGTTCTACAAGGCCAACCGCACGGGCGATATGATGAACCGCATCAGCGAAGATGTCAATCGGGTGCGCATGTATTTGGGACCCGCTGTGATGTACACGATCAACTTGGTGATTCTGGTAGCCATGTGCATAGTGGTGATGTGGCAAATCGATGCCGAACTGACCCTGTACACCTTATTGCCCTTGCCATTCATGATGGTGTTGATCTTTTACGTCAGCACGGTCATCAACCGGCGCACCGAAAAAGTGCAGCGCCAACAATCGCGACTGAGTACCGCTGTGCAAGAGACCATGGCAGGTATACGGGTCATCAAGGCGTTTGGAAAAGAGCGCTATTACAGCGATGTTTTTAAAGAGGAAAGCGACCATTACAAATCCATGCAATTGCATTTGGTGACCGGAGATGCCCTGTTCATGCCGGTAATCACTTTGCTGGTGGGATTGAGCACCATTCTTACCATTTATATCGGAGCGCAAAAGGTCATCCAACACGAAATCACCATCGGCGTTATTGTGCAGTTTGTGTTTTACGTCAACCAACTCACGTGGCCCTTTGCAAGTGTGGGATGGGTAACGAGTTTGGTGCAGAAAGCCGAAGCCGCACAGGAGCGCATCAATGCGTTTTTGGCAGAAGAACCGCGCATTCAGTGTCCCGATCAACCGGTGATCGCTCCGCCCGGCGACATTGTTTTGGACGGTGTGGACTTCGTGTATCCCGAAAGCGGAATTCAGGCCTTGCATCGGATCCAACTTTCCATTCGCAAAGGCCAGAAGATAGCGGTAGTTGGCACCACCGGCAGCGGCAAGTCCACCTTGGCTCAACTCGTGTTGCGCATGTATGATCCGACCACTGGACGAGTGCTCAACGATGCGTACGACCTCCGCGAAATGGATCCATTTGCTTGGCGCAAAGCATTGGGCATTGTTCCCCAAGATGTATTTCTTTTCTCCGATACCATTGCCAACAACATCGCTTTCGGCATGGACGAGGTCAATGCGCAAGAAATCGAAGCGGCTGCCCGTATGGCAGGCATTCACGACGAAATCATGCGGTTTGAAAAAGGCTATGCGACTGTCTTGGGCGAACGCGGCATCAACCTCAGCGGCGGACAAAAACAGCGCATTTCCATAGCGCGTGCCCTCATCAAAAAACCACAACTGCTGGTGTTGGACGACTGTTTAAGCGCAGTCGATACCGCCACCGAGGACTGGATACTGAATCAATTGCGAACGCATTTTGCAACCGCCACGGTATTGACTTTTGCACACCGCATCAGCACCATACGCGATGCCGACTACATCTATGTCTTGCATCAAGGAGAAATTGTGGAAGAAGGCCGACACTCCGAATTGGTGGATCAGAAA
>CANHSF010000241.1 GCA_947463065.1 Flavobacteriales bacterium
AAATGTCCGTGATCAATGCGGTGCGCAACAAGCTCGTACACCGCATCTGGGCTGTAATCCATAGACAATCACCCTATACCGTTCGATAAGAGTTTCTAACAAATTAGAAAAAACACTTGACAATTAACATAGAAATCTCTGCGCCTCCGCGGTTTTTTCTGAGCGCAGCGATCACACATGACTGTACTGAGAGGATTCGGCTTTATTGGAATTGACGGTGGAACAACAGCCACGCTGCGAATCGCGTGAAGAGCAAAATGGAGATGCTGCTCACAGGCATGAGTATGGCTGCTATCATCGGCGAAAGCAGGCCTTGGGTGGCATAGTACAAGCCGATCGTGTTGTACATCAGCGAAATGAAAAAGCTGAGGTAAATGATGTGTTGACTGCCTCGTGCTACGCGAAACAATTGGGGCAAATACTGAAATGCACTGCCGGCGATGAGGATGTCACACGCTGGTGAAAAGTGATTGCTTTTGTCCGAAACGGCTACGCCAATGTCGCTCTGGGCCAAGGCGCCCGCATCGTTGAGGCCATCGCCAACCATCATCACGCGATGGTGTTGCTGCAGGGCATGGATGATTTCTTTTTTGCCCTGCGGTGATTGCTCAAAGTGCATGTGCTGGAAATATTTTTCAAAGGCTTGAAGTCCGACTTGTCCATGGGCTCGATCACCACTGAGCAATGCGATAGGTTTGGTTTTGCCCAATGTGGCAATGGTGTCTTCTAGACCTTGACGGTAATGCTGCTCGAATTGAAAATAGCCTTTGATGGTGTCTTCAATACGAATGTACACGGTGGCTCCGGCTTGATCTGAAGGTCCTGTCCAACCAACATAGGCCGCACTGCCCATTTTGATCGCTACGCCATCGATCACGGCACTCAGTCCTTGTCCAATGTCTTG
The DNA here is from genome assembly GCA_947463065.1 of Flavobacteriales bacterium. GTDB lineage: Bacteria > Bacteroidota > Bacteroidia > Flavobacteriales_D > Sanyastnellaceae > CANHSF01. The sequence goes on from CANHSF010000241.1 coordinate 905, forward strand.
TTTGAAATGGGTCAAGTGAAATTGTCGGGTGCTCGTGGGATGAAGTTGTCGCAATGCTCTGCTGTACGGGTGATTGCTTTGTGCAGCGAGTTGTGCAATCATTTGGCTTTCGCTAGGGGTCAGCGCTTCTCCGTTGTAATGGTATTTTTCGTGCTGGCCTGTAATCGTTCCTGTTTTGTCCAATACGATGTAATCGATGGTGCGCAAGCGTTCCAATACGTGTGCGTTCTTGACAAAGATGTCGAAGGTGGCCAAAAAGCGCAGCACGATGCCTTGCGTAAATGTTGTGCTCAGTAAAAGTGCACATGGACAGGCCACTACCAATACGGTTGTCAGGGCATGCCAAGCACGGGCTGGCGATGTGGGATACCAAAAGGCAAACGCTGTGCAGGAGATCATCAATAAGAATACGGTGAAATAGGTGCCCAAGGCATCACTGAATGATCGTTCGGTTGGGGCCGAAGTTTGGTGTTCTTTGTCCCACAATTGGGTGAGATAACTCTGATCTACGGTTTTGATGGCGCGAACGGTAATCGTTTGGCTCAGGTTGCGGCCACCTGCGTAGATGATTTCCGAACGTCTCACTCGCACCGCTTTGCTTTCTCCAGTCACGAAGCTGTAGTCGATCTCTGCTTCTTCTTGCAGACAAACGGCATCGACGGGGATGATGTCGTGACAAGCGATTTCGAGCAAGTCGTCAACAGCAATTTGTCGAATGGGAATCGATTCTCCGATGCCTTTGCTATTGAGCCGGAGCACATGCAGTGGAAAAAAGTGGGTGTAGTTGAGGTCGAAGTGGATGCGGTCGTGGGTTTTGTTTTGAAAATGTCGTCCGACGTGCATGAAGAATAAAATTCCTGTCATGGAGTCGAGATAACCAGATCCGGTTTGGGTCAGGATCTCGTAAACGCTACGACCGAAGGTGAGGGCAATGGAAAGTGCGATGCCCAAATCGATGTGCAGTTTGCGCTGGCGAAGGGATTGCCAAGCGTTGCGAAAGAAAAGTCGTCCGCCCACTCCAAGTGCGGGTAGACTGATTGCCAGGGACAAATACCGAAAGAATCGCCCGAGGGATTCGTGCATGGCTACCTCAAGTCCCAAGTACTCGGGCAGGCTGAGCAACATGATGTTGGCGAAGCAGAATCCGGTGACGCCCAATACCAACCATTGTTTGCGCTGATGGGTCGTGCTGGGTGCGTGGGTGGTGGTTGTGGTGGATTCCAAATGGGGCTCGTATCCGATGCGGCTCAATACCGTTGCCAAATTGCGCAGGCTGGTTGTGCGGGGATCCAAATCAACGGTTAAGGTGCGCGCTATAAAGTTGACGCGGGTCGAAACGATTCCGGGATCGAGTTTTTGCAAATGCTCCAAGAGCCACACGCACGAGGCGCAATGCATTTGGGGCAACAGCCATTCTACCACAATATGGTTGTGATCCTGGAATTTGATGAGACTGCGCGCGGCTTCGGGGTCGTCGAGAAAGGCGAATTTGCTCAGTTGATCATCGCTCAGCGGGGTGCTGCCGGCGAAGTCGTTGTCGTCGTAGTAGGTGCAGAGTTGATTCTGCTGGAGCAATTGGTAAACGCCTTTGCATCCGTTGCAGCAAAAGTCTTTGTTGTCAAAACGATGGGCCGCTGAGGTGCAGAGATCCCCGCAGTGAAAACAAATGTGTTGTGTCGGCGCAGTTTGGGTCACGTTATTCTTGTTCGTGAATATCTTGTGGGGGTTCGGCGATGGTTCTTTTGAGGGAGAGCTCTTCGCCTTCTTGGTTTTGTTTGTTGAGCGACCATTGGTCGGTAGCCGTCGTGATCAACCAGAGATTGCCCGATGACCGGAATATCTGCGCATGCAATCCGGCGCGCTGCTCGAAGTAGTCTTCCACGTCGGTGACCGTCATGTCGCCCTCGATGTGGATTTCACTGGGTAGGGTGAGTTCGGTCAGCTGGCTCAGCGGCGTTTCTTCGGACAAAATGGTTTTTTTGACGTGTTGCGATCCTGGACTGATTTGTCGGGATGTGAATTGCAATTTGAGATAGGGGAAGCTTTGGTTGAACTGCTTTTGAATATCTGCAATGGTGCTATGGTGATCGATGCGAAGGAGCATGGTAAATTTATTTGTCGTGGATGATGAGAATAGGCATTTGGCTGAGGTACGCGAGCTTTTTGGAAATGCTTTCGTGGATGATGCGCCAAAACAAATTGCGTTCGCGGGCAATGGCAATGATCCAATCGGCTTTTTCTTTTTTCGCCCAATTGTGGATTTGCTCTGCGGTTTGTCCGCTGATGGCTCCCAATTCATGTACGTCTTCTTGTGTAGTGCCGAATTGTTTGTGCATGCTTCTCCAATAGGCGCTCAGGGTTCCGGGGTAGAGGTCATCTTTGATGTGCAAATACGAAAGTTGGGCTTTGCTTTTCTCGAGCCATTCGGTGAGAAAGGCTTTGCCCTGTTTGGACTGTATGGTTTGGCCATCGGCTGCCAGTACCATTTTGCGCACGGGCTTGTATCGGGCTTTTTCGGGAATGATGAGTACCGGTGCATTGGTGACTGCGAGCACATGAACGCTGGTGCTGCCAAATATTTTTTTACTGAAGAAGTCGACTTGAGGCATGCCCATGACGAGGAGGTCGGGGTGGTACTCGTGCATCTTCTTGCGCATGATTTCGCGGACAAATCCGGTCTCCACCACTGTGAGCAATTTGAGGCGGTTGTCGTATTTTTTTTGGAGGTTGAGGGCGAGGGTGGACATTTTTTTGTTGTCGGCCTGTTCCATTTCTTCCATGATGTAGCGCAAATCCAACGGCGATTCGGTGACCAACATGAGTTGTGTGGCGTGCACGACAATGAGCCGGGCTTTGTAGTTGAAAGCGAGTTCGGCCGCGTATCTGACGGCGCGGTTTCCGGCGGGGGTGTAATCGGTACCAACGAGGATTGTTTTCATGGTGCTTTGTGTTTAAGCAAAGGTGCACCGAAGAAACCAGCCGCTGCGTGAGGACGGTCAGGGGGGGACATGATTTAGGTCAGTTCAAGAGGGTGGTGGGTTGGTACCGTACCGGATGCATCCTCGATATTTACGCTACGTATCTTATTCCTGATATCA
>CANHSF010000242.1 GCA_947463065.1 Flavobacteriales bacterium
GATAGGAGATCAAGCTCCCGCAAAACAATCCAAAGCACAAATAGACGATTTCCATGCGTGTAAATTTAACGCGTGCAGCAGAGCCTGAATCGCATTGTTGAAATCTTGCGTCAGTGACCCAATGTTTGGTTGCACTGTAGTTGTTGCCACCAACAAAAAATGCATCGCGTCGGCAATGCACCAATTCCAGGGTTGGTATTTTTTGAAAGCGTGTTGAGCTCTACATGAATTCTTCTACCACATTTTTGAGCTGAACATTCATCTCTTCGGGTGAAATGCTTTTGTAATTGGTGGGGACGTTGAACTTGGTGTCTTCTACCGCTTCAAAGCGCACCTCTCGGGCCAAGAACCGCATGCGCTTGCCAAATTGTTCTATTTCATATCCAAACAAAAATCCTTCGATGCCTTTGAACTGATTCCACCAATTGTCATTGAACAAACCTATGCCTTTGGTGTGATATATGGCAATCGGCGCAATGGCGGGATCGTCGAAATGGGCGAGGGTCTTTTCACAAATGTAACCGGCTATTGTCAAGGTCTCCTGTGTGGGCTCAAATCGAAAGCGCCCGAATTGTTCCAACCACTGACCCAAACTCTTTTCACCGAAGGTCGTGTAGTTGCGTTGACTCATGTTTTTCAACATCTGGATCAAACTGCGCTCATCGTGATCGATAATAAAGTCAGAATTCAAAATGTCGTAACTCGATCGGATCTCACTGTGCATTTTATTGCCCTTGAAATGAACGTGCATTTCTTTTGGATACAGATCCAACAATACCGAGGGCTGCTCAAAGGGAAAAGTAATATCATAGACAATGACGCCTTCACTCTTGCTCTCGAGTTTTTCGCCAATTCCACACCCATTGCTAGTAAGGATGCACAATACCACTATACAATTTAGAAGACGGGTTTTCAAGGTGGGTCGTTTTATTAAATGCTGAGATGAATTCGCTCCTTTTGTACTGACTTATCTCTGTTATGTTACATTCGCACGAAAAGTTATTTAATAAGTTATGCCTTTTCAATCCGCTCAACGTGTTGTAATGATTCGACCTCTAGGCTTCCATGCCAACGCTGAAACAGCGGTCGACAATGACTTTCAGCACCAAAACGATGAAGATTTAATGGAAATCGAAAGACGGGCTTGCTCGGAATTCGATGTTCTCGTTGATCAATTGCGCAACAACGGTATCGATTGTTTGGTATTGGACCCGCTCAATCCGCAGGAAACACCCGATGCCGTTTTTCCAAACAATTGGTTTTCAGTGGATCATCAAGGAAACCTCACCATCTTCCCAATGGCTCATCCTTCGCGTCAGAAGGAGGTACGACCCGATATTGTCCAAAAGCTGGTGGATTGGGGCTGCCTGATTCGTGGCGCTCACGATCTTCGGGAATCAGCTCCAAACGATTGTTTTTTGGAGGGAACGGGCAGCTTGGTCTATGATCATGTTCATCGCTTGGCTTTCATGGCGCGATCCGTGCGCTCGAATGCGTTTTTAGCAGAACGCCATTGCCACGATTTAGGCTACCGCCTGATTGCCTTTGACACGGTCGCTCTCCCCGGAAAGAGCCCGATTTATCACACAAATGTTTTGCTTTCGATCATGTCGGAGGCCATCGTATTTTGCCCTGAAATCGTACACGAATTGGACCGCAGGAGAGTAATGCAAGAACTTTTAAACACGTCGCGGAAAATAATAGAAATAGATCTAAATCAATTGTTTGCATTCGCTGGCAACGTGCTGGAGCTCAAGAATGCCAGCGCAAATTCCGTGATGGTCATGAGCAATTCGGCCTACCTGGCGTACACCAAAGTACAAATTGAGGAGCTGTCAGAGTTTAATGACTTAGTTATCAGTGATTTGAAAACGATCGAGAAATACGGCGGGGGCAGCGCCCGCTGCATGATTGCCGAGATTTTTGCTCCGCTAGTCTGACACACACACACACGAAATGTGAAAAACAAGCATTTGATGCAACTATTTTAAGGCTTTATAGTCTTAATTTTGACAAATTCGGATTTCTTTTTTTACATATGAAAAAAATTCTACTTTTAGTATTTCTCAGTGGTGTATTGCAAAATGCCTTTGCTCAATGTGGCTCGCCAAACTGGGCGTGCATGCACACGGGGCAATTGGTTGTCGGCGACGGATGGACTGTCTCTGACGATGGAGGGGGCAGCCCATATACAGACACCGATTACACCCTGACGCTATGCCCCGATGTCCCAGGCGACGTGGTAGAACTGGTTTTCTCGGCTTTTGCCTTGCAAACAAGTCCCAATGCTGCAAATAGCGATTACCTATCCATTTTTGATGGCGACAACACCAGCGCTGCTTCTCTAGGCGATTACACAGGAAATTCGATTCAAGGTCTATCCGTTACAGGCACGGTGAACAACACTTCCGGTTGTTTGACTTTGGTTTTCAGCTCCAATGGCCAGCCAAATGCAGCTTCCCCTGGTTTTGAGGCGCAGGTCAATACCACAACGCCTTGCGATCCGCCAACATCCAATTCGGCCATCACCAACCCAACTCCGATTGATCCTGCTATCCAGTCCGTCAGTGTTTGTTTGGACGTGCCTATTTCTTTCAGCTCTGCGGGTTCTGCGGCTGCTCCCGGCTTCACGTTGGCCAATTACATCTGGAATTTTGATGATGGCACAACCCTCACCAACAACGGTGCTGCGGTTTCGCATAGCTTCTCCGAACCCGGAGAATACGTCGTTACGCTAACTGTTGAGGATAACAACGGGTGTCAAAGTCTCAATATCATTCCTCTGCAAATATTGGTATCCACCTATCCCATCTTCAGCGGAATGGAAGATCTTGAAACCTGTTTGGGCCAAGAAATCCTGGGTATCGCCGAAGTAGGCTCCGACGAAAACATAGACACTGACAATGCCATCGGCGGCGGTGTTACAGGCGAAACATGGACCGCGTTGCCTCCTCAAGTGGTGGCAGGTGAAACATACCTAGCCGATGGTGCTGGTTACTCATACTCCACTAGCTTAACCTTTGACTTCTTCGAGCCAGATGCGATACTCGAGTCGTGCGACGATTTGCTGAATGTTTTTGTCAACATGGAACACAGCTTCATGGGTGACTTGGGGATTTATATCACATGTCCAAACGGCACCGTGGTCGACCTTATCTTGTGGGGAACAAATGGCGGTGGTGGCACGTATTTGGGCGAGGCTGTTGATGATGAAAGCACAACTCCCGGTGTAGGTTACGATTACTACTGGGAACCCGATGCAACAAACGGAACCTGGGGCGAGAATGCAGGTGCAGGTAGCTTACCGGCCGGTGTTTATCAGTCATATGGCGATATGTGTGACCTTGTGGGTTGCCCACTCAACGGAGATTGGACCTTCTCCATTACCGATAACTTGGCCATCGACAACGGTTACATCTTTGCTTGGGGTATCGCTTTCAATCCGCTGTTGTATCCAGGTGTTACAACCTTCACTCCAACCATTGGTGCAGGTGCCGATAGCAGCTACTGGGTGACTACTGGTGCGCAATGGATCACCGACATTACTCCAGATGGAGATATCATTACCATCAACGCCGAAGAAGCGGGTACTTTTGATTACACTTACGTAGTTATCAATAGCTTTGGGTGTACATTCGATACCACAATCACGTTGACCGTAAATCCTGCTCCTCAAGTGACCGCAGGACCCGATGCGCTGTTCAGTTGCGGCACAGTTGAGTTACAAGGCGGCCTTATTGGCTCTCCCGATGTGGCTTGCTCCAACTGTGGTGATTTTACTTTCTGCTACAACGAAGGGGAATCCTACTTCAACACCTTCTGTCCCGACAATCTCGGTGAAGGGGTCATAACCGTCTCTTTTGATAGTGGATTTATTGAAGAATTCTCCGACTATCTATATGTGTACGACGGACCAAATACTTGGCCTTCTCCAATGATCGGAAACTATACCGGTGATCTTGCTGGCCTCTCTTGGACCGCC
>CANHSF010000243.1 GCA_947463065.1 Flavobacteriales bacterium
CCACTGTAGCGGGTTCCCAATTGGGCATGCGCATGACCAACTCCATCAAATGGGTTTCGATCGCATACACCGGTTTTGGTCCGAGACTACGGATGTGAATGTTGGAAAGACTGCCATCTTTTTCGACGATAAAGCTGACTTTGTATCGCGCAATATCGGGAAGAGAAGGATTTTTTTTTGTACCCAAATGTTCGGCTAAGTAGCGCTCACCATGGTGATCGTTTTTTTGAAAAAAAGCTTCCCGATGCGGATATTGATACACCGAGGTATCCCTTTCGATCCGCTTTCTAAGATCTTCCTCGAATGTGGCTTCAGCGACAACCATATCGTATACCTCTTCCTGCAAGAGACCTGAATCATCAGAGCGACAGAGCAACTGATGATTGTTGATACCCGAAGATTGCGATACCGCCAAGAGCTTTTTGAGCTGCGGCAGTTGCATCAACGCTTTGCGGTATTTGGCGGTGTTGAGACTGTCATCAACGGCGTCTGCTGCAAAAAAATGGGTCTGTACCACTTTACCATTGGTGATGTACAATTGCCAATATTCCGCAGAGCCATTGTTATTCATGTCAGTTGTGATCAAGTTGGTTCCATACAGCCGCTTGGCAGGTGGGGTTTTGAGCTCTTGTTCTTTTAAGCCTTTGTAATACAGCATGTCGGGGGAGTCATCGCGCAAATCGCAATCGTGATAAAAGCGGACGGTATCGCGCGCTGCAAAGTGCTTTTCGATGAGGTAGATGTCATTTTCATCCAAGGTGTAGCGGATCAAGGCATCGTATGCTTTCAGATTTTTGGGCGAGGTAAATGAAACAAGCCTATGAGGTGAGCGCTGTGGTGCATAGAAGTAGAAGTCATCATAGATGGCGGCAATTTTCTCGCCTTGTTGCAGATGATGTGCTGTGGTGATCAGGCAGACAGCTTCTTGACCTGGCAGGATGGTGTTGTCTACCAATGAGGCTAACGATGTGCGAGCAGTGATTTTTTTAGGCTGTATTTTGTTTTCTCGGTATTCCAGTAAATGCAAGGGAAAAGAATCCAGATGCATGCGGACAGTTTCTTTATCCGTGTAAATCGAAAGCAGGTGATAGCTCGCAGCGCTGGCCGCCTCGAAGCACAGCAGCGAATCGCTCCGCATCAGATGCATTTTATCAAATTTTTGGATGTCTTTTGGAAACTGCTTCCAAACCCCATAAAGTGCGAGCATTTCGTAACACAGTTGTAAACGATAGGTGCTCAAATGATACGCGTGGTAATGATTGGTGTATTGACGAGCATTGGATCCAACCTTCTTTAAAATCATATCCAAGTCCAATGGGTCAGTGCACAATTGGCGTAGGTTTTTATCCAAATCGGTGAATGTAAAAACGGAGTCAATAGGGCTGATTAATTCGTCATCCGAAGCTTGGTAAATTTTCGATTTTGATCGTTCGAAGTAGCTCTTTGTGATTTGGCGTCGAATCCACGCAGCGCGATGACTTGTCCATGAGGAGGAATTGGTTGATTGCTCTCGGAATCGCTGCATCGCTTCGTCCATGTGCTGTGGCGAGGTGATTTGAATATCCGATAAGATGTCTAAGAGCACCATTTGATTTTCGGAGTCCACGTGTTTCGGTGTTGAAACCAAAAGATAATAAGGAGAATTGATCCACAAATATGCATTGGACATCGTTTGTTCAACAGATCCCGTGCGGTAAGCTTCGAAGTGTGCCGTGTCAAAATTTGGCATCGGTTCTAATTTGTGGAAAAGGCTATTTCGCAGGTGTTGTTTGGGGTCCTTCATGCTGAGGAATTTCGAGGAACCGTTGTCGATTTCCATTTGTTTTTGCAGATTGGAAATCCATCCCAGAGCCTTCTCTTCCACCGCATAGGCGGCTTGAAAGAGTATAACGAAGCCCGTTTTTCGATGTGTGATTTGTTGAGGCACGGGCATGTGATACACCATCAATGGTTCTGGCGCCTCGTAGAGCATTTCCCATTGGGTAGTATCAACGCGCAAATAAAAAGATGGCGCAATCCAGACAGTATCGGTTTGTGATAGGGCAGCATGGGCAAAACTTAAGCCGAATAAAAGTGCGACAATGAATTTCATGGTGTCAATATTTTCCACATGAATTGGTGTGGTCCGATGCGCGGTACGTCATACACTTCGGGGAGCATATTGAAACCCAAACGCTGATAGAAAGGTACGGCTTTTAATCGCGCATCGCACCACAAAATATCGACGTCAAGCTGACGCAGCTGCTGGCACGCCTCCCGAATCAGAGCTTGTCCATAGTCTTTGCCACGATGCGCAGGATGCACGGCCATGGCGCGAAGTCGATAGGGTAGAGTCGCTTCGATTTTTGGGGATGTCATGTGAAAAAAGGAACCAATGGCTACGATTTCTTGATGCACCCGAACACCAAAATGCATGGCGTCGCTGCGGTGATCGATGTCAATGACGCATACATCTGGCGTATCCAAATGAGGCCACAAAACCAAGTGGCGCAAGGCATGTGTGTCTTCGGGGGAAATGCGTTCGACTTGCATCATGGCCATTCCTCCAAATCGTCCAAATCGCCATCCATAAAGTCATCCAATACGCGACGCTCTTTTTTAGTGGGACGGCCCAATCCTCTCGGTCGATCATAGGTTTGCTGCAAGCGAATGCGTTCCAATTTTTGCAGCTCTTCGGCGGTAGTGACGTCTTTGGTGTAGGTGGCAACAAGTTTGGCTCCAATTCGACTGACGGGAAAGGCCAATACTTCAAATCGAAAATAGATCGGCCCTTTGCGAACGGTGATGACATCACCAACTTTTACTTCACGCGATGCTTTGACCAATTCATCGTTGACTTGTACTTTTTCCGAACGACAGTGTTCGGCAGCAATACTGCGGGTTTTGTAAACGCGAATACACCACAAGTATTTGTCTACTCTCATAAGCTTTGACTTTTTTGCATCAACCAAGCATCGGCGATGACCAAAGCTGTCATGGCTTCTACAACAGCTACGGCTCGGGGCAATACGCATGGATCATGACGTCCTGCTGCCTCGAGTTGCACGGTTTCGCCGGCTGCATTGGTCGTGGTTTGCGCTTGACCAATGGTGGATGTGGGTTTGAAAGCGACCGAAAAAACAATGGGATGACCTGTGCTGATGCCCGCAGAAATTCCCGTCGGAAAGGAATTGTTTTTCGAACCTTTCCAAGTTGTGCGCTCAAAACCGCGATGCAGCTCGAAGCCCTGAACTGCGTTGATCGATAGCATAGCGAAGGCCAACCGTGCATGGAGTTTTTGATACATGGGATCGCCCAATCCTGCGGCCATGGAGCGCACCACGCATTGGATGCAACCACCCAAACTATCTTTTTCTTCACGCACGCGGTCGATCGCTTCCATCATGGCCGTGGCTTTGTCTTGGTCAGGACAGCGCACGGGATTGGACTCGACATCGGTTCGTTGAGTCTTCAATGGATCGATCGAAGTGCTTACCGTTCCTATCGATTGCACGTAGGCCAGAATATCAATGGACAACGTTTGCAACAGCAATTTACATAATGCACCAGCAGCAACTCGCACTGCCGTTTCGCGGGCCGATGATCGTCCGCCCCCACGATGGTCGCGCACGCCATATTTTTGATCGTACACTTGATCGGCATGCCCTGGGCGATAAACATCCCGAAGGGCATCATAATCGCTGCTGCGTTGGTCTTTATTCGCAATCACGAAAGCGATAGGAGCGCCTGTGCTTCGACCGTTAAATACACCCGAGAGGAATTGCACGATATCTTCTTCATCGCGGCTCGTGGTGTATGCGCTTTGCCCTGGTCTGCGCCTGCGCATTTCTGTTTGCACATAGTCGAGATCAATGGCAATTCCCGCAGGAAAACCGTCGAGCACGCCGCCAATTGCTGGGCCATGCGATTCGCCGAATGTGGTGAGTCGGAGTATTTCTCCGAAGGAATTTGTTGCCATAGGTATTAAA
>CANHSF010000244.1 GCA_947463065.1 Flavobacteriales bacterium
AGATTTTGGGTTGCGGAATGGTGGATCCTGCCGTGCTGGAAGCGGCCAATATCGATCCCAACAAATATTCGGGATTCGCTTTTGGAATGGGCATCGAGCGCATTGCGATGCTGCGGTATCAAGTCGACGACCTGCGCATGTTCTTTGAAAACGATGTCCGATTTCTCGAGCAATTCAGGTCCCGCATTTAAACTTTGACGTTAGTAAAGTGTATTATTTACACTAAGTGTAACCTGCATGCTATGTGGAAGGTAAAACGCATGTATATTTGTCACCCGCCGTCCAAAAGCGGCTTTAATTCAGTAACAAAATGGCCTCTGAAGTAGCTACAAAAAAGAAAACAACTGCCAAAGCCTCTGCCGCAGAGGGTTTGGTATTTGATCAAGCCACTTACATCAAGTGGTATAAGGAAATGTTGTTGATGCGCAAATTCGAAGAAAAATGCGGTCAGCTATACATCCAACAAAAGTTTGGTGGTTTTTGCCATCTGTACATTGGTCAAGAGGCACTGATGTCTGGAATGATGAGTGCAATTCGCCCCGACGATAAGGTCATCACGGCATACCGCGATCACGCTCATCCGCTGGTGATGGGTACGGATCCCAAATTGGTAATGGCCGAATTGTACGGCAAAGCCACTGGTACATCGAAGGGCAAAGGCGGCTCCATGCACATGTTCGACAAGGAGCGCAATCTCTTTGGTGGTCATGGTATCGTTGGTGCACAAATTCCAATGGGCGCAGGTATCGCTTTTGCCGATAAATACAAGGGCAACGATTGTGTGACCTTGACCTATTTTGGAGACGGAGCCGCTCGCCAAGGTGCATTGTACGAGACGTTCAATATGGCCATGACCTGGAAGTTACCTGCCATCTTCATTATCGAAAACAACCAATACGCTATGGGTACTTCGGTGGAGAGAACGTCGAACGTCACCGACTTGAGCAAATTGGGTGCGTCTTTTGAAATGCCCAGCGAATCGGTCGATGGTATGCGCCCAGAAGCAGTGGCTCAGGCGATAGCCCGCGCAGCTGCTAGAGCTCGTGCCGGTGAAGGTCCAACCTTGCTCGATATCCAAACCTATCGCTACAAAGGGCACAGCATGTCCGATCCTCAAAAATACCGCACCAAAGAAGAGGTGGCGGAATACCAAGAACAGGATCCCATTGAGCACGTGTTGCGTGTCATTCGCCAAAACAAATGGATGTCCGAATCCGAGATTGAGGCGGTAGAAGCGGATGTCAAACGTGTGGTAGAAGAGGCGGTGAAATTTGCCGAAGAATCTCCGCTACCAACGGCTGACGAGCTCTACAAGGACGTTTACATGCAAGAGGACTACCCATACGTAAAAGACTAATTTGTCAAAAAATATTTATTTCTAAAGAAATCCATCCGATATGGCAGAGATTGTGAAAATGCCGAAATTGAGCGATACGATGACCGAAGGTGTCGTTGCAGCTTGGCATAAAAAAGTTGGTGATAAGGTGAAAAGTGGTGAGCTATTGGCCGAAATAGAAACGGACAAGGCCACCATGGAGTTCGAATCCTTTGTGGACGGTGTGCTATTGCATATCGGCATTCAAAAGGGGCAAAGCGCTCCAGTAGATAGTCTTCTTGCCATTTTTGGTAAGGAAGGCGAGGATATTTCGGCGCTCATTGCTGGTGCTACAGCTCCTGCTTCTGCTCCCGCTGCGGCTTCTACTCCTGCGCCTGCTCCCGTTGCCGCTCCTGCTCCTGTTGCCGCTTCTGCTCCTGTTGCCGCGGCTCCTGTTGTTGCTTCAGCACCGGTGCTTGCCGGAAACGGACAGTTGAAAGCTTCTCCTTTGGCCAAGAAAATGGCCGAGTCCAAAGGGATCAGCCTGCATCATCTGCAAGGATCCGGCGATGGTGGACGCATTGTGAAGCGCGATGTGGATGCTTACCAACCTGCTGCTATGGCTTCTGCCGCTGCTTTTGGTCAGGAATCATACACCGAAGAAAATGTGTCGCAAATGAGAAAAACCATTGCGCGACGATTGGCGGAAAGCAAGTTTTCTGCACCGCATTTTTATCTCACCATGGAGATCGATATGGACAACGCCATTGCTGCGCGCACAGCCATCAATGCCAATGCTGAATCGAAAGTGTCGTTCAATGATATGGTGATCAAGGCATGCGCAATGGCGCTTCCAAAACACCCCAAAATCAACTCCAGTTGGAGAGAAAATACCATCCGCTACAATCAACATGTGCATGTGGGTGTGGCTGTTGCTGTGGACGAGGGCTTGTTGGTTCCTGTTGTGCGATTCGCCAATACCAAAGGCTTGTCTGCGATCAATGCCGAAGTCAAATCTTTTGCCGAACGTGCGAAATCGAAGAAATTGCAACCCTCTGATTGGGAAGGCAACACCTTTACCATCTCCAATTTGGGCATGTTTGGTATCGACGAGTTCACTGCAATTATCAATCCGCCTGACGCTTGTATCTTGGCTGTGGGTGGCATCAAACAAGTTCCCGTAGTGAAAAACGGGGCAGTAGTACCAGGAAACGTTATGAAAGTCACCTTGAGCTGCGACCACCGTGTTGTGGATGGTGCCTCTGGGGCTGCTTTCTTGCAGCAGGTCAAACAGTACCTGGAGAACCCTGTAATGATGTTGGTCTAATTCTTTGGTATATGCAAAAGCTCCAATGGGAGCTTTTTTTTTGCTTTGACTCTGGAAAGTTTGCATCCGCAGGTTTTCCAATCAATCTTTGCCGTTGATGCTTTTTAATACCATCCAGTTTGCTCTCTTTTTATCGCTCATTTTTGGGTTGTATTGGTTTGTCGTGAACAGAAATTTACAACGGCAAAACATCTTGCTAATGGTGGCGAGTTACTTCTTTTATGCGTGTTGGGATTGGCGTTTCTTGTTCCTACTTGTTTTTTCGACGTTGCTTGACTTTTGCACGGGGATTCAAATGCAAAAGCAAGCCGATGAAAGCAAACGCAGAATGTGGTTTTGGATCAGTGTTTCCATCAATTTGGGTTTTCTTGGCGTATTCAAATATTATGACTTCTTCGTTTCTTCTTTCGCAAATGGGCTCAGCGCCTGGGGAATCGACTGGGACCCTTGGACACTGAATTTGATTTTGCCGGTGGGCATCTCCTTTTACACCTTCCACGGGCTGTCTTATGTGATTGATATCTACAACCGGAGAATTGATGCGGAGCGGAATTTTATTGATTATGCTGTATTCGTGAGCTTCTTTCCGCTGCTCGTGGCCGGACCCATTGAAAGGGCAACACATCTTTTACCGCAAATCAAGCGGTCGAGAAGTTTTGATCTTGCCCTCGCCATCAATGGTCTTCAGCAAATTTTGTGGGGCTTGTTCAAAAAAGTCGTCATTGCTGATGGGTGCGCAATAGCTGCCAATCATGCATTTAAGCATGCTGCTGATGGCGATAGCCTGACGCTTGCTTTTGGTGCAGTGATGTTTGCATTTCAAATCTATGGCGACTTCTCGGGGTATTCCGATATGGCAATAGGAACTGCCAAGCTGTTTGGTATTCGCTTGCTCAAGAATTTTGCTTTCCCTTATTTGTCCAGGGATATCGCCGAGTTCTGGCGCCGCTGGCACATCTCACTCTCATCATGGTTTCGGGATTATGTTTATTTCCCGCTTGGTGGCAGTCGTTTGGGAAAATGGTTGAGCATACGAAATACCTTCGTGATTTTTTTGCTTAGTGGGTTTTGGCATGGGGCCAATTGGACATTTGTCTTTTGGGGCCTTATCCATGCTTGTTTTTTCTTGCCGCTGTTGCTGGCTGGTCGAAATCGCCAAAATTTGGAAGTCGTCGCCGCTCATCGATTGTTGCCATCATGGCGTGAATGGGTGCAAATGATTTGCACGTTCGGAATGGTAACTTTCGCCTGGATTTTTTTTAGGGCTTCGTCCATGACCGAGGCTTGGGTGTATATCGAGCGAATGTTTACCTCAGGCTCA
>CANHSF010000245.1 GCA_947463065.1 Flavobacteriales bacterium
ACCATCGGGCAATACAAAAGTCAATTGATCGATGGTAGAGAGATGCGTTTTGAATTCGGAAAGTAACATAGTTAAACGTATTGGGTTGGACTTAACAACACAGCGACTTGAATTTTTTGCGGGATTTGAAAATGCTCATGGCATCGATAAAACGCGACACTTGCTGTTGATCGACACAATAACAAATTGCATTTCCCTCGATGTTTCCTTTGATCAGACCGGCATTTTTCAATTCCTTGAGGTGCTGAGATATGGTTGGCTGCGCCAATGGAAGTTCATTGACGATATCGCCGCAAATACAGGTTTCGACGCGCATCAAATACTGCATGATTGCGATGCGTGCAGGGTGTCCAAGCGCCTTTGCCATGGCGGCCCATTCAAGTTGTTCGGGGCTAAACCCTTCAGATTTGGTGATTCCCATATTGCTGTATTTCTATATTGCAATATTACGATAAAATCCAAAACGAAAAAAAAATTTCACATCAACGTTTCTTCGAAATGACATTGGTCAGTCTTCTTAGCGCTTTACGTCATTGGGCTTGTGTGATGCAAGTCACCCCAACATCCAACGAAGCCCCATACACTTGTCATCTAAATACATATGCATTATGAAAACAAACATGGGCAATATCGACAGAGCAATTCGCGTGGTCGTTGCATTGGTGATCGCCACCCTCTATTTCAACGGCACCCTAACCGGTGGGCTTGGACTTGTTTTGATTCTAGCCGCCGCCGTTTTTGTGCTGACAAGTCTTATCGGATTTTGTCCATTGTACGCCCTCATCGGGTTTTCTACGTGCAAAACAAAAAATTAACGTAGACTGCCCCAGAGAGAAAAGGCATCATCCTTAAGGTGAAGTATATTCGCCATAAAAAAAGGATGGCCTTACCCGATATTTACAATCCCGAAGTGGTAGAAGGCGTAATCGCTAGGATCCAGAAGCTTTCGGCAGATACCCCACCCCAATGGGGCAAAATGAATGCCGCACAAATGTTGGCCCACTGCAATGTGGCCTATGAGATTTCGCTCGAACAGCGGTCACCAAGACCTGGAGCTTTGGTCCGATTCCTACTGCGATTGTTGATCAAACCCATCATAGTCAGCGAAAAGCCGTACAAGCCCAATTCCAGAACAGCGCAGGTTTTTCTCATTGCAGATGAACGCCTGTTCGAGGTAGAAAAAAATCGACTCATGACCTATTTGCGCATGGTAGCCCAAATGGGACCCGCTGAGTTTGAAGGCCGCCCATCCCCTAGTTTTGGTCCGCTCACCAGTCAGGAGTACAACAACATGTACTACAAACACCTCGATCATCACTTGCGACAATTCGGGGTATAGTGCGCATCACGAGTCAACACATAGCGTCCCTTTTGGAGGATATCCGCTTTTGGATCCTTATCCTTTTTTGCATTCGGCTCATTGGCATTTCGTATGCGCCGATAGAAGTGCATCACAATTGGCGCCAAACAACAGTGACCATGGTGGCGCGCAACTTTTACGAAGGCGAAGCCAATCCGTATACCCCGCAACTGGATTTTGGGGGATCGACCACAGGTATAAGTGCAATGGAATTTCCAGTACTGAATTATTTGATCTACCTCTTTTCTCTCCTCTTCGGATATGATCATTGGTATGGGCGCCTGATCAATCTCGTGATCACGAGTATCGGACTCTGGTACTTTCATCAATTGATCGCTGGAATATTCAACGCACGCCGAGCATTTGTTAGCACCTTGCTTTTAGGCAGCTCGCTGTGGTTCATCTTTGGTCGCAAGATCATGCCCGATACCATGGCGGTTTCCTTCGTCATCATGTCCATGTATTTAGCATGGCTCTATCTGAGCCACGAACGAACTCACCTTCTCTGCGCATTTGGTGCGGGACTCTTGTTTGCATTGGGTGCGTTGAGCAAATTGCCCGCAGCATTGCCCATGATCCTCCTTCCTTTCATCCTGCTGCGTTGGGGGCACGCTTCGAAAAAAATGCTATTGACCTCAGTATACCTGCTTTGCGCGATACCGGTCGTGCATTGGTATTGGATATGGACTCCCTACTTGACGGAGACCTACGGCATGCATCATTTTTTTATGGGCAAAAGTTTGGCGACGGGTAGCCAAGAAATAGCAGACCACATGGGCTCTAGCTTAGAGCGCATTTTTATTGGACCATTTAAATACATTGGTGGAGTCGCATTTTTGTCCGCGTGTGTGTGGAGCCTCTATCGCAAGGAAAAAACCCTATTGTGTGTGCTTGGCAGCACTGCTTTTGCTTTGATCGCATTGATGTGCAAAAGCGGTGAAACCTTTTATGCCCATGACTATTACATTCTCCCCTTTGTACCTACCATGGCATTGCTCATCGCCTATTTCATGGAGCAACTTCCATCGCGAATAGCCATGCTCTGCATCACAGCCATTGTCCTCGAAAGTTTACTGAATCAAACCCACGACTTGCGTTGGAAACCAAGTTATGATGCCTACATGGATCTGGAAACCTTGATGGATCAATTCACACCACGAGAAGCCCTGGTTGCAATCAACTGTGCTCCCAATCCCAGCACGATGTATTTTGCTCATCGCAAAGGTTGGTTGTGCACCAATGCAGAATTGGCGGATCACAACCAATTGAGGGTCCTTCAAGACCAAGGATTGCAATACATTTTGATATGCAAAGATCGTTTCGGACGCGATTTGGAATTGCCTTCCCAAAGCTTGCTATTTGAGAATGATCGGTTTCGCTTGTACCAGCTGCAGCCTACCGAATCATCGTTCGGGATTGCAGCATTGGACAAGCATTAAGGCAGCCATAAACGTTGGCCCAATTGAGGATGTCCATGAGCATCGATGAATTGAAAAACATACATCCCACTTGACCATTGAGCTGCATCCATGCGCGTTTCACCGCGCTGCACTTGCCAATGCGCCATTGTTCTACCCATAACATCCACAACAGTCCATGCGCCGGCACAAGATGTTTGCATCACCACCTCACGGCCTGAGGCATATACTACAGCAGGCGGCAAGGTCGGTTGGATCTCCTTGACATCGGTGATCATGCAACCGGGCATATCCGTATTTTCTACAAAAGAAATTTCACCATTGACGACATACCAATTTTGCCATTGTCCATCGCCGTTGCTGTCGAGCCAATTGTTGAGGTCAAAAGTCGATGAGCCATCCAAGCGTGCATTGGCTCTGTACACAAACAAAGCTTGTTGATCGTGGTCCCACGTGAGGGTCGACATTGGATCGATGACCTCAGGGCCCGCTGGTGATGCACAGCCTTGGCGCACAAAATAGACGTACTCCTCGTACTCAGGATATTCCCCAAAGCAGCGTGCGAAGCCATTTTCGTCGATCGCCACTGCCACATATTCGTTGCAGGCTATACCAAGCGGTTGAGCTACCCCCCAGTTGGACATTTGCGCCATAAAAGCCACGTGCCGGCCCCTTCGGTCGGGATCATCATAATGCGTATCGGTGATCACATCGAGTAAATAAGGATGGGTCAAAAAATCGTCGTGGCTGAGCGTCATGGAAAAGCTAAACGGATTGCTCAGCGCATTTGCCGAGGTGATGGTGCCCTCTTCAGCAGTAAAAATATGTCCCCCCAAGATGGCCATACCCGCACTTGTTCCCCCCATCACTCCCCTTTTGATGTGGATAAAATCATTGAGTGCAGTCTCCACAGGGGTATCCAACCAAAAATTGATATAATTGGATTGATCGCCACCTGCAAAAAAGATGCACTCCGCTTCGGCGATACGTTGCAGGATATATGCGTCACTGCCCGATGCGGCATTGTTGCATACGATGGTTTCGACACTGTTGACATTAACTCCCAGTTCCGAATAAAAATAATCATTGTATCCGTCAGCACCAGAAGCG
>CANHSF010000246.1 GCA_947463065.1 Flavobacteriales bacterium
CTGTGCACCGAGGCCGTGACCGATGGAAAACGAAAACTTCCGCTATCGGTCATAATGCCACAATACATTGAAGTGCCCACACTGCTGTCCAAATGATCCATCCAACCCAATTGTTCGGCCCAAGCATATATCAATTCGGCAGTGCTGCAGGCCTTGGTGTGGCTGTATGTCACGACCGCAAAGGCCTCGGGATCTTCGTGATGATCGATCAGCACAAAATCCGTTGACTTCGAACGCAATTTATGCTCCAGCGCATGACCAACGCGATTGAGTCGATTGTAATCCAAGGAGAAGATCAGGTCGGCGGCATCGATGGCAGCATCTGCCTGAGCTGTATGGGTATCGTAGAGCAAGTGGTGCTCGAGTTGCGGAAGCCACGTCAAAAATTCGGGCAAAGCATCGGGAAAAATCAATGTAACCGACTTGCCCAATGCGCGGAGCAATCCCACCAATGCGGTCGAACTTCCAACGGCATCGCCGTCGGGAGACTTGTGCGTGGTTACGACAATGCGCTGGGACCGGTCAAAGATGCGCTCAAAGTATTCTTTTTCACCTGTGCGAAAAGGATAATGCGTTATCATGGCGCAATGTTACGCGAACTTAAGGCTAGAACCATCCTTGGAAAAGCACAATTCGAAGCTGCAATTGGGCAGAACTACGCCATTTCAAAATGCAGTTCAACCAAATAGAAATCCAATAGGTATTCAATACGGCATTAGCGAACTGTTTATCAACGCATTAACCCATCACAAACACACAATAACCTCACATAAAATAGACCAACCTAATTCACAATCAAATGAGGCAATGGGAGTCAACGACGGCGACCGGTCAAAAAATTAACATTCTAAATCAGTTGATTTTTTGAAAATAAAACATTCATTACCAAATAGGTAATAAAAACAAATGCCCGAGGCACCCTTTGTTTGATACTCAACACCAAACTTTAAACAAAATCCCATTTTATCTTGTTTGACAGGCCTTTGACGTCATACAAAATCATTAGGAACCTAATAATGGGGACTTTTTGTCACCACATGACAAAACACCATGGAAATTATATCTAAATTTGACGCAGTGCCTTACCCAATTGCGCGCAAGCGCCTCCATATTGAGGTAATGAAGCCGCTCTGGAGACAGAGCGGTTTTTTATTTTAAATTATTTGGTGGATTTATTCCTCCTCGGTATTGGAAAGCGCGATCTCCTCGAGGATTCCATACAACGACGAAAAATTGTCGAAATAGACTCTGAAATCAGCCCGCATAAAATGGGGCACATACAGTTGATTGGCATCGGTCTCTTCTGTAAATCCCGTCATTCTGAATTCGTCCCAATCGTGCATCACGACAGGTTCAAAAAACAAATACCGCTGCTCATCAACATCATAGCCTGCGGCCAATTGTCGCTTCCCCTGACGCCATAGGAAAAAAGCCGGCAACTCCAGCATGCGCTGTGGAGTATTGAGAAAACCGGTTGCAAAAAACGGGTAATAACGCAACTCAGCGTCTATTCCATGCAGGGCAAGCATTTCATGCAAGGTCTGCATGCGCTCCTGCAAAATGGTCAATGGTGTCTGCTGAACGGTATCGCGGCCACCAGCCTTCCACGTGCCATCTTCCACCAACCACTCCACTGGACCCAAACTCAATTTGTACTCAAATGCATTTGAACGGTCCATGACATACCCGGGATAGTAATGGTCCAAACCCAATGATCGGGCAAACTCCACTTCTTCCAGCATTGTATAAATACCGAGCGAATGCGAAGCATGTTCTTCGCTAAAGCAGCACATGATCGACGCCATGGCTTTGTTTCCAGCATCCACATAACTCAAGGCGACCAATTCATCCTGAAAATACACTGCACATTCGTACTCGTCAAATTGTCGCTCGGGACCATTCATCATATAGGCATCGTCAATGCTCTCATAGGTGTATTCCTTAAACCTTTTGGAATGTTCGCGGTAAAGTGCATTGCGGGAATCGTCAAATTGAGGCTTGCCCCATTGGATGCGATAACGCTCACGATTGCGGCGGAGCAATTTGCGATGGCGCTTTTTGGGCTCGAAGCCATCTAACCGAATGCGGACATTGATCGTGCTTTGCAAGTTTCCATCGAAGCAGATGATGCCGGCTTTGAACAAGATGCCTCGTCCCCTAAACCAGCCCATCGACAATAGTTCATCCAACTCCTCCGGTGAAACCCATTCAATATTGCACGCTTCCATCAACATAGGGCTAATGTAAAAACGAAATAAGCTAGACAAAATGGCTTTGTGAACATTATCGTTATAATCGCCTTCTGAACAACCAAACACTTAGCAATCCGAAAATGATTTGGTCGCTCTTCCTTAACATCGTCTGTGGTTTTTCCACTCACCTTTGATCCATCAAATTCAAGACCATGCAACGCATCCATGTGATCACTCTTGTCGATCAACACGAACAAAAAATCACCTTCACCGGTGAACCGATGTTGAAGTATCTCAATGGCACAGAAACACTCATTCTTCCAGATGGCGCGACAATACCTTTGCCTCAGGTAAGGGATTTCAACGGCATCTCGTTCTTCAATTGACGCTCTGTCCACGCGGAATGCTTTAGAATCGCCGATGTTTCTTAAGCAACACCGCAGCATGCACTTCGCTAGTCGTTGTGTGCATCGCTCGGCCTCCAAACCCGGCTCCATCACCCATCAGTCAACATTCGCCTCTTGGAACTCATCCATGGCTCGCGCTATCCAAAGTGGATTCGAGAGATTCTAATTCATTCAGCTCTTCTTGCCAATAGCTCATAAAAAAAGAAACCTCCGATCTTTCGACCGGAGGCTCCTTCATCACTACTAACTCTCTACAACTATTTAATGAGGCCAAAACCAATGGTTTCGGCTAGTTGCCTATTTTGAATGCGAAGGAAGTAATATCCTTCGGGCAGATTGCTTACATCAATGGATTTTGCAATCGACAATCCGCATGACAAATTACGCTCCAAAAATACCACTTTTCCATTGATATCGATCAATTCAACATCTAGATTCTGGGCTTCGTTGAATTGAGCATTCCAATGCAACACAGTCGATGCGGGATTGGGATAAACATTCATTTGACTAACAACATCGCGCTCCGAAATGTTCACAAAAGCACTCAAGGGAATTGATGTTCCATCGGGAAAGACAGCAAACAAGGCCAACTCTTCTCCAGCACTGTTGTTCGCAGGATTCAAAAATCCCGAAGCAAAAACAAAAATCGACTCACCCGCCCATTGCGCCGAATTGACTGGCAAGGCAAATTCACCAAGACCTATGCCGCCCAAAGAAGTCAATGCTACTCCGTAATCGCCCGTGGCATCGAAAGCCAAATAACCGCCCCAACCGTCGTACATCAGCTGATCCACCATGCCTGGAATGGGCAAAGTCAACTCTGCAATGTCCAAAGCAGGTGTATCGGTAGAACCGTGGTAGAATATGATGTCGCATTGCGTCGCATTTGCCGCTTCTTCGCGTGCTCCAGCAAATACGCTCAAGTTCAAAGGCACAATTGGATTGTAGCCAGTGTTGCTGACCATACCATTCAATACGGCATAATGAATTTGGTCCGCTTGAAATTGCGACGTCAAAAATGCAATCGCATCCTCTGGTCCATCGCTATCATCAGGTGCCAAGGCAAAAGTCACTTGCACCTCAGCCGGTACATCGATAAAAGCGGAAGCCCCGCGGAAAGCCAAATCGTCTGCAATCAACTCACCGTTCATGTAAACATCAACGACTGCCGCAGCAGCATCCGGCACATTGTGAATGAACTGAGCGCGTGCTTGGAAAGTAGGAACAATTTCTTGGGGCAACTCCATCCAATTGCCTCCCGATGGGCTCGACAGCCACACCCCATA
>CANHSF010000247.1 GCA_947463065.1 Flavobacteriales bacterium
AGGAGCCGGAAGTTGCGATTTGTTTTATTCGACCCGCGTCGGTGACAACTGGACCCAAGTGCGCAACTTGGGCAACGCCATCAACTCCGGTGTTTGGGAAAGCCAACCCAGCTTCTCTGCCAATGGACAAACACTCTATTTCATTCGCGGCCAATACACGCCATACGGACCCAAAAACCAAGACATTTATTACAGCTACATCCGCGACAATGGGCAGTGGAGTGTGCCGGCAAAAGTTCCGGGGCGCATCAACACATCGTTTGAAGAAGCCGGAGTGATGGTGCATCCCGATGGACACAGCCTTTATTTTAGCAGCAATGGGCACAGCGGAATGGGTGGCCTGGATCTTTACGTAAGCCACATGCTGCCCAACGGCGAATGGGACGTGCCCATCAACTTGGGCTATCCCATCAACACGGAAAAAGACGAGAACTCCATTCATGTTTCGGCGCGTGGCGAAATTGCCATGATCAGCAGCGAACGCGATGGCGGAATGGGGGGATTGGACATCTATGCTTTTGCATTGCCTCAGTTTGCGCGGCCCAAAGCAGTCACCTACGTGCAAGGCATTGTGAGCGACAAACTCAGTTTCAAAAAACTGCAAGCCCACATCGAACTGGTGGATTTGGAAACGGGTAAAAAAGTAGTGGATGCATACAGCAACAGTGGGTCGGGAGAATACGCGGTGTGCTTGCCGATCGGCAAATCCTACGCCCTTTCGGTGAGCAAAGACGGTTACTTGTTCCATAGCGAAAACTTCAGTTTAAAAAACCACGACATCAACAAACCGTTTCAACTCAACGTTGAGCTTCAAAAAATTCGACCCAATGCCAATGTGGTATTGAACAATGTGTTTTTTGAAACCAACAAATGGGACCTATTGCCTGAAAGCCGGGTTGAGCTCGACAAACTAGCAGCCCTGTTGGTGGCCAACAAAGACAAAAAAGTGGAGATTGGTGGACATACCGACAACGTGGGCAACGACGGCGACAACCTCAAACTTTCGGAGAACCGCGCCAAAAGCGTCGTGGATTACTTGGTGGCACACGGTGTACCCGCGGCCAACCTGAGCTACAAAGGCTATGGCGAGACCGTGCCCATCGGCGACAATGCCACTGAAACCGGACGAGCCCGCAATCGTCGCACAGAGTTTACATTTTTATAACCGAACAATCATTCGCCTCCATGCGCAGTCTAACACCATTTCACAGCTTGATCCTATTGCTTGTGTTGGGTATTTCTTGCCTTGGGCTGAGTATGGTGTGGCCCGAAAATGGCTTGGGCAGCGATCCTTGGAAATTGCGATTTTACAACTGGAATCCGAATGCTGTGGATAGCACTGCAGCATTGGACATGAGCGCTCACTTGGCTCAACTCGATAGCTTGGCCCGCATCGATTCGTTGCGCAGGCTGCACGACACCGTGCATGTTCAACGCACCAACACCATCGCCTCGTTGCAATTCAAGGACGGCCTGTCACTTCCTTTTCATGGTTTTTTTGAAGCACTCGATAGCGCGCATGTTCGCAACGTCGATGTGTTTCACTTTGGCGATTCGCAAATCGAGTGCGACCGCATGACCCAAATCCTTCGCATGCAATTGCAAAGCACGTTTGGAGGATATGGACCGGGTATGATTTCACCTGTACCCTTGGTGGCCACTAGCCACATTGTACAATCGCAAAGCCCCAACTGGAAGCGATGCACAGCTTACGGATACCAAGACAGCAAAGTGAAGCACAGCGTGTACGGAGCCATGTGCAGCTTTGGTCGATTTGATTGTTCCGCCGCCGACAGTACCGAGGGTAGTATTGAATTGTCGCCCACCCGTTTTGGAGATGTGCGCAATAAAACGTATCGCCTTGCGCGCGTGTATTACCGCTGTCCCGATGGATTGGCCAGCCTGCGCGTGGAGAGCGATGGAGCAAGCATTTGGCATGCACACCTGCCGCAAACTGCTGATGTGTCCATGGCCGAAATTCCACTTCCCCAAACCCCACAAAAACTGCGATTGGTTTTTCGCGCTATGCAAAGCCCAGAGGTGCATGGAATACAATTGGAGGAGCCCACGGGTGTGAGCGTGAGCAATATTGCTTTGCGGGGCAGCGATGGTTTTCTGTTTACCCGAACGCACTTGCCTGCCATGGGCCGCACCTTTGCCCATGAAAACACCCGCCTGATCATCTTGCAATTTGGCGGCAACTCCATTCCGTATATCAAATCGGCAACACATGCCCAGCAATGCGCCGATCAATTGGGCAATCAAATCCGTGCGTTGCGCGCCATTGCACCGCATGCGGCCATCTTGGTGGTTGGGCCCAGCGACATGAGCACTTCGGTGGATGGTGAGCTCCAAAGTTATCCTTATGTAGCGGCCTACAACGATGCTATAAAAGCCAAAGCCTTTGAATTGGGCTGCGCATTTTGGGACATGTACGCCGTAATGGGCGGAAAAAACAGCATGATTGCTTGGGTCAATCATCAACCGCCCTATGCAGGACCCGACTACACCCACTTTACACCCATCGGCGCCCGTAAAATGGGCGAATACTTGGCAAAAGCCCTGCTGGACGAATACCACGCCTGGAAGACCGCCAAAAGTTCGATACCGAAGACCGCCTCCACCCTGTGACGATCGCGATTTAAATTTCCCTTACATTAGCGCCAATGGCACAGTTCCTCGTCATCGGCGATCCCAACGATCTGCACACCCGTTTGCGCATTGATTATTTGCGTCAACTCGGTCACAGTTTGGAGCTACTTTGTGAAAAAACCGAAATGCAGCGCATGCTTCAACGCGAAGGACAATGCCCGTGGGTTCACCCCGTTGACCTGCCCTACTTCTCTTGGAAAAAGACCAAACAGCGGCGTACAGGTGCTTCATTGATCGAGGAGCGCATTGGTCAAACCGGTGCACAACTGTTGCTGATTCTCTATGGCGAACCCCATGTTGGCTGGGCCTTTTATCAACGCCGCTGGAATATTCCAATCGCATTGCACACCTATGGAACCGACGCATTGGTGACCTTGCCCCGCATCACCCAAATGGGATGGCTGGCCCCGTTGCGCAGGATGCTCTTTCGACGTGCATTTCAAGGCGTGCATTTGTTTTTGGCCTGCAGCAGAAAACAATTTGAAACGCTGGCACATATCACTCCACCGCATGTTCAAAAGGAACTGGTGCGCATTGGTTTGAAAACGGCAGAACTAGAACGATTCAAACAACAGCAATGGGCTTCTCCATTGCCTGGACCGTACATCATTTTCCCACGCATCATGCATCCCATATACAATCACGAGGCATGCATAGAGGCCATAGCGCTGCTACCCGATGACATCCGTCGCAGCCATGCCTTTGTCTTTGTGGACGCCAATAGCCGATATACCACCTATACCGAGCAATTGCGCCGAAAAATGGAGAAACTGAGCGATGTGCAATGGGAATGGTTGCCGCGACTGGATGCCATACAACTGTGGAACTGGATTCATCATGCAGCGTTGTGTGTACAAATCCCCAACACCGATGCAATGGCCGTTACTGCATTGGAAACATTGTATCTGGACACGCCATTGCTTCTTGGGCCCGCAACGTATGACGACGATCTGTATGCTGGTGTGCCCCGCACCCGAGTGGTTGCAAAAGAGATTGCAGAATGCATCACACGACTGATTGCTTCACCGCTTCCACCGCGCACAGATCCAAGCACATTGCGCCAATTGACCGATGTGGAATTGCAATGCGCTGCCATGGAAAAACACCTGTTGGCGTTGATTGAGCGCCAAGATCGTACTTACAAATAAATGCCGTTTGAATTCTTCTTCTTCCCTATGGGCAAGACCTTTTGAATACCCCGTAGCGATTTCATTTTTACTATGAAAC
>CANHSF010000248.1 GCA_947463065.1 Flavobacteriales bacterium
GTACTGCGCTACCATGGAGAAGCAGCAATGGGCGGTTCTACCGCAACTGCCAATCCCACTCCAGCTCATGAAGATGCCAAGCGCATAGCCGATGTTCACACTGAAGAAGCGGTGGAAGCGGAGGAAACAATTGAGGTGGTGGAAATCGCTCAACCCGTTGATCCAGAAGGAGGAAATATTGATTTGCAAATCAGCTTGACCGAGCCACAAACAGAAACGGTGAATGTCAAAACAAATGTGGGCACTACAACAACCACCAAAACCAACACGACCACAACTGCCAAGCCTGCACCCAAAACAACGACAACCCAATCAGGTACCACAAACACTGAGAATGTGTCCATGGGCATCAATGTAGGGGGAGTCAACATGGGGGTAAACTTCAAAGTAGAAGAGACCACAACAGGTGGCGATGTGAACATGGACATGAATGTGGAAGAGACCCAAACAACGACAACCACGCGCACCACAACAACCGGTACACCAGCGCCTGCCAAAACCGTTACACCAAGCAAGCCCGCTGCGCCCGCTAAACCCACATCACCAGCGCCTGCGCCTGCCCGTGAAGAAGTTGTGATTGTTGACCGCGTAGCTGGATGCACCATTCCAATGAATTCAACCGATTTCGCAAAAGCAAAAAACAATATTGGCGGTAAAAATTTCGAGGATCAAAAGTTGAGCACGGCCAAAACCATTGCAAAGACCAATTGCTTGTCGAGCGAACAAATCAAAGATATCTGTGGCACATTCAACTTCGAAGACTCCAAATTGGACTTTGCGAAATATGCTTATGACTATTGCAGCGACAAAGCCAATTACTACATCGTCAACGATGTATTCAACTTTTCGAGCAGCTCTGACGAATTGGAGCAATTTATTTCATCGAAGTAATTCGATCGGAGCACCACTTCCGAAACCGGTGGTTCATCAATAAGCAACCTTATGCGTACCATACTATTCTGTCTCAGCATCGTCCTATTTAGCATGGTGCTAGGTGCTTGCCAAAACAGCAAGCACTTCACCAAATTGGCGATCAAACAAGAGGCAGCTGGCCTTACAGAAGAAGCAGCAAACAGTTTTTACACGGCTTTGCTCAAAAACAGAAGCAACTTGGATGCCCAAATCGGAATGAAAAAAACGGGGCAGTTGGTGTTGAACGGTATGCTTGGAGAGTTTGCCAAACAGAAAAACTTTGGTAGCAATCGCGATGCTGTTGATGCATTTCATGCTGCGCAAGACTATCAGGAAAAAATCAAAAATGCTGGTGTCACATTGATGATTGCGGACTTCTATCAAACGGATTATCAAAACTCGAAGTCCGCCTTGTTGTCCGAATTGTATGAGGAAGCCACAGGACTTTTGGAGGAGCAAAAGTTTGAAGCTGCTGAAGTCAAGTTCAAGGAAATCCGCAAACTCGACCCCAACTACAAAGACTCCAAGGATTTGGCTGACGTTGCCTATCTCGAGCCTTTGTATAGCAAGGGTGTAGAGCAGCTCAAAACGGGAATGTACAGGAGCGCCTATGAGAATTTTGACTTGGTGATCAAGCGCAAGGCCACTTACAAAGACGCCGATGCCTTGAAAAAGCAGAGCCTAGAAAAAGGTCTTTTCACCATCGCGATACACAATTTCGAGAACGCCAGCGGCACTCCAGGTTTGGATGCGAAAGTAGGCGCCTACACCTTGGAAGCGTTGATCAGTATCACCGACCCGTTTTTGCGCGTAGTGGACCGCGAACACATGGCGGCCATATTGCAGGAGCAAAAACTGCAACTCAGCGGTGTGATGGATCACAACACTGCTG
The DNA here is from genome assembly GCA_947463065.1 of Flavobacteriales bacterium. Classification (GTDB taxonomy): domain Bacteria; phylum Bacteroidota; class Bacteroidia; order Flavobacteriales_D; family Sanyastnellaceae; genus CANHSF01. Next base: position 1,805 of record CANHSF010000248.1, read on the forward strand.
TGGCCGTCGGCGAATTGGTTGGTGCCAATGCTTTACTGACCGGAACCGTGTTGAGCTACTCCGAGAACAAAGGATCTTTGCGCACCAAGACACGGGACGGCTATCAGGAGTACAAAGAAAAGGTATTGAATAAAGAAGATGGCAAATACTATTTCCAGAGCCGATACAAACCTGTGAAATACACCGAATATTACAACAAAAACTCCTGTACGGTGAGCTTTCAATACAAACTCATTTCCTTGCAAACGGGTGAAATCATCAAAACAGAAATCATTCAAAAAACCATTGAAGATGAAGTTTTGTATGGCAAGTATGACGGCGAAATTGCCAGTTTGTATCCCGCCCATAGCAATGGCCCAAATCTCAATGCCAACGACAAAAGAGCCCTCAATGCGTTGATGAATGGCAACCAGCAAATGCGAAATTTCAGTGAATTAAGCAATGACCTATTTGATCAAGTGACTGCTAAAATGTCTTCAGAAGTCAAAGCGGTCGTTAAGGAACAAGTTAAATAATCAACCATGTACATCAAGCCATCTTCATTGCGATTGATCTATGCCCTTGTGGCGCTGCCTTTGGTTTTGATGTCGATTTCGTTTTCGGGATGCAAGGCAGGAAAAGGCTCGAGCGAAACTGCCGTTCAAGAAACCGCTGCACCTGAATGGGTCCAACAGCGCCCTCAAAATGGCGGATACTACATTGGCATCGGTTCGTGCAGCAAACTTGCACAGCCTTTGGATTATCAAAATATCGCCAAAAAAAATGCACTCAACGATTTGGCCACAGAGATCAGCGTGCGCGTGCAGGGCGAAACGTTCCTCAACAGCATGGAGGTCAACAAAAACTTTTCGGAAGAGTTCATGTCGACCATCAGTACCAGCACAGATGCCAAAATCGAAGACTTTGAAGTGGCCGGTGTTTGGGAGGACAAGCAAACCTATTTTGTGTATTACCGCCTCAACAAGGCGCAATACCAACAAGCCAAACAAGCCAAGAAAAACATGGCCATGTCTGCGGCTTTTGACTATTACATCAAAGGTCTTGATGCCGAACGGTTAAACAATGTAGTGGGTGCATTTGAACTGTACACCAGAGGGCTGATTCAATTGCAGGAGTATTGGAATGACGTGAACAAATACCGAACAGATAGCTCTGAAATCTACCTCGACGGCGAATTGTATCGTTCGATGCAGCGTGTGGCCAATGGCATACTCCTGCAGCCTACGACCAATAAAGTCGTGCTTTCTTCGGAGAACCAATTCAATGGCACCCTGACCGTAGTGGCAACCTACAACGGCGCACCGGTGCGTGCCATTGGCATCATTTCGCACTTTGATAAACCGAAATACACCAAACCTCGCACGCAATTGAGCAATGCCGAAGGAACTGTTTTTGTATCGGTCAATGACATTGATCCCAAATCTAAAAACAATGTGGTTAAGTTATCTATTGACGTGGAGGCCCTCATGCCTGCTGACATTGATAAAAAACTGGCCAATGGCCTGATGAAAACCATGCGCGGTGACAAAAAAGAAGTGCCTATTGAATTTGTAACGCCCAGTTTTCATGTTACTAGCGAGGAAAAACTATTTGGAGCGGCATCGACACAAAAGAACTTGCAGGCGGCATTTTCCAATAACTTGGTCACACAAGGCATGCGACTGTCGGATAAAAAAAATGAAAGCAATTACCAAGTGACCATCAACGCGAACACCTCTGAAGGAGGCACTGCACAGGGATTTGTGGTTGCGTATCTCGATCTTGTTGTAACAGTGACAAAAACCACCACAAATGAAGTGGTGTACAGCGAATCCGTACCCGCCATCAAAGGGCTGCAGCTCAATCGCGATGCCGCTGGCACAGATGCATACAAAAAGGCCAAAGACAAAATTGATAGCGAAATTGTGAATAGCGTGCTCAACGCGATTCTCTAAGGAAAAAAAATAATTTTCAGCGGGTCGACCACAATATAGTATTTTTGGCACGATCCTAGAAAAGGGACAAATACGAGGGTAAAAAAACCTCACAAAAAAAAGTAGAATACACTAAATAATTTAGCGATATGAAAA
>CANHSF010000249.1 GCA_947463065.1 Flavobacteriales bacterium
GCGAGGCGTCCCCGTACGCGACGCGTTGCGGTGAAAAAGCGATCGCGGCCGGTGAATGATGTTCTTAAAACCCAAATGGAGATACGGCCGCGTTATAAAAAATGTGGGGCTTAAAAACCGCCGTCGATGTCTGAGTGGTTGTCGCGTTGCCCACCGAGATAATCTGTGGTGTGGCGCAGGACCTCAATCACGCTAGGGTAGGTGTTTTTGCGTACCTCTTGCGTTTCATGCAAGCCCAGCCACGTTACTTCAGTGATACCTTCAATAGTTTGAGGCGTGAGTGTCACATTACCATCGTGGCGCATGACGTACCACGTGGTGGCCTTGAGCATGGGGTGCCCGTTTTGCAGATACGTATGCCATGTGGTGCAGAGGTGTTGTTGCAAATGCAGGCCGTGGATGCCACATTCTTCCTCGACCTCGCGCAGGGCGCCTTCTTGCACCGACTCGTTGTCTTCGACCTTTCCCTTGGGCAGGTCCCATTTTTCGAGGCGGTAGATGAATAAAATTTGGTTGTTGGGGTTGAGCACTACGCCTCCTGCGGCCTGTACAAATTCGAATTGGGCACTGAAATAGGTCCATGAGGCCGCCACATCATCGCAGGACAGCACGACCGACTTGGCACCGCGGTGCAGGGCCGTTTCGATGAGCATCGTATCCATTTTGCCTTTGCTCATAACTAATTCACCCCCTTTATCGACAAGGGTTTCAGCGATGGAGTGATGTGCAAAAATCACAGGCCTATGGGCGAAGTATACTTTGTATTTTTGTGGCATGATGAATTTAGAACGCGCGTTAAAAGTAGCTGAATTTTTGTTGCAAATCAAAGCAGTTGAATTAAAGCCTGAAACGCCCTTCACTTGGGCCAGTGGATTGAAGTCACCCATTTACTGCGACAACCGCAAAACCTTGTCGTATCCTGCAGTGCGCACGTTTTTGCGCCAGCAGTTTGTAGAGGCCATTCAAGAGACCTATGGCAAACCCGATGTGATTGCGGGTGTAGCCACCGGCGGCATCGCCATTGGCGCATTGGTAGCCCAGGAGATGGGTTTGCCGTTCATCTATGTGCGTTCAGAGGCCAAAAAACACGGCTTGGGCAATCAAGTCGAAGGCGTATTGGAAAGCGACCAAAAAGTAGTGGTCATCGAAGATTTGATATCCACCGGCGGCAGCAGTCTGAATGCCGTATCGGCCTTGAAAGCCGCAGGAGCTCAGGTGTTGGGCATGGTGGCCATATTCACCTACGGATTTCCGCGCGCCACGGAGGCCTTTGAGACCGCAGACTGCAAGTTGGTGACCTTGTCCAACTACGATGCCTTGCTCAAGTACGCCTCACAGGGCAATGCCATCAGCCAGCAGCAGTTGGTGACCTTGCAGAGCTGGAAGAGCGATCCCCAAAAATGGTCGGAGCAATTTGTAGCCGCCGACACCAACGCCTAAATCCCACCCACGACCCATGACCGAAATCGAAAGCAAAAAAGTAAGCGTGTCCGCCCCGAGAGAAACCGTCTATGCGTTTCTCAGCGACATGAACAATATCGAAAAACTCTTGCCTGCGGGCAAATACAGCGACTGGAAGAGCGACACCCAATCGTGTTCGTTCAAGATCCAGGGCGCGTACACCATTGTATTGAATTTTGTCTCAGCCACGCCCCACAGCGAGGTGCGTTATGCCTCGGGCGATGGATCCCCCTTTTCGTTCACCCTGACCTCGTATCTCCACGAAGAAGGCGCGGGCACCAGCGGCTACATGAAATGCGAAGCCGACATCAACCCCTTCTTGAAGATGGTGGTTCAAGGTCCCCTCAAAAACCTTTTTGACTACATGGCAGAAAGGCTGACGCAGCAGGGGTGGTAGGATTGCATTAGTCGATTTTTTATTGGTTGTCTGAACAATTTGTTTCAAGATTGAGACGAAGAGATTTGCTGTATGTTTTATTGATATAGACGGATGACCGGGAGGTCTTTGTGCTAGGAGCGGAAGTCTTTTCAATCAGGCAATAGATACGCGTATATCTTATATATTTGTAGGGATAGGGGCTAACATTCAGCGTATATAAACCGTTATTGGGCAGGCCACGCCTCTACCCTATGCTCTTGAAAGACTCAAGAAAGCTCCTTTTTTCGCTAGTAGATAACAACAGCTATTCTGGGTGCTCGGTTTGGAAAAACAATAACCACGCCTTACATCGAACCCTTTCAAAAAGCCGATAGGTCAACCCAATGGTTTTTACGGATTAGGAGATCATAAAGCTATCCAAAATGCAAGGACAACAGTTCCAATGACAAAGGCTTGGATGGAACGCAAAATCGATTGTAATGATCTTAAATGGCCCGCCCAATAACATTGGATTGCCGCAAGTCGACCAAATCGACTTCGGTTGAAAAAATCCTGCTATATTTGAGAAATGGCTGCCCATGGTTGATCGAACTTCAAAGGGTCGACCTGACGGCAAGCCTGGAACGTTATGTGTAATTATTTAAAAAGAAAAAAGATGTTTTCCATTTTCAATAGTAAAAAAAGAGTGTTTAAGAGAAAATTAATTAAAGCGGCAAAAGCTATTCAAATATTGTCCACGAATCCCTTTATGACAAGTCTGAACATGCAAGAAAATGCGCGAAATCAATTAAAAGAAATAGAAGCTTGGTGGGAAGTTAATGTGGATAATTACAAAAATGAATTGTCAATAAATGAAAGCGACTTTGAATTAATGAGAAAGTGTCTTCAACTGCCTGATATCGCGAAATACCGAAATACAAACGGAAAAAAAATAATCAAGTATTCAAATGGACAAATCGAATACGAATGGAACTATGTTGATGGAGGCAAACATGGAATTCAAAAAGGGTGGCATGAAAATGGAAAGTTAAGCTTCGAACAAAACTATGTAAATGACCACATGGATGGCCATCAAAAAAGTTGGTACGATAACGGAAATATACAATCTGAAAATAATTATAAATTTATTGAGGAGAATTTTGATCGTTTATCAGAAAATATTGGTTGGCAAAGAGAATATTATGAAAATGGCGCCTTAAAGGAAGAAGAGTTTTATAATGAGATAACCTTTAAAAGAGAAAAGCTAATTCGATTTAGAGAAGACGGTTCAATTCAAGAAATAAGAGAATTTTCAAATAATGAGATTCTTTGCAAAGAGTTTGATGAAAAGGGTGTTATTAAGAATGAGTGGAAAAGATAAAGTGTCATTAACTACACATAACAGCGTGTAAGCAATATTGCCTTGCCGCAGGCGCAACACAAGGCAACATCCCCTACACGAAAACTGTTCCTGGCAAGTGTAAAACGACACTGCAACCACACAAAGACGACCAAAAAATTAAACATAAGTAACAAGGACAAACCATATTGACAGGTGAACAACATACAGACCACATTACAAACGGACAGGTCGCAAGTCGACACTCATTTCCGACCCTTCCGTGTTTTAATTTTTTCCAAACCACACAGAATATTTTGAATTGCCACCGCACAAATGGCACATTTAGCTTTGCCCAGCGCATAAGCCGACCCTTCTGCAAAGCCAAAAGAGCCCTTTTTCCTAAGAACCAAAGACAATAAAGACTAGACAACTTCTATTTGTAGACCCCCTACTTAAATATATCTTCACAAAAAGTTTGGTGATATGAAAACTTTACTTGTAACCTCCCCAAAAATTTGGACAGTTTAAAAGTAGTTTTTAATACATTTAAACTCCAAAAAGATGAAAAAATCAAAGTTTACCGAGACGCAGATAGTATCTGCGCTCAAAGAGTATGAGGCAGGAAAGTCAGTGACAGACATCTGCC
>CANHSF010000250.1 GCA_947463065.1 Flavobacteriales bacterium
CTATGTTTTTACCTTTTGGCGTGCACCGCGCTAACCGTTTCCGCACAAACCTTTGTCGACGATTTTGAGTCCTACAACGATGGCGATCCCATAGCCGCTACCAGCGATGTGTGGGAAACCTGGTCTGGTCCCAATGGTGGCGCCGACGATGCCGATGTGGTGACCACCAATGCCCATAGCGGAACCAAAAGTGTTTATTTCTCCTCCAACTTGGCCTCCGGTGGTCCACAGGATGTTGTTTTGCCTTTTCCCGGCGAACTCCAGGCAGGTCAGTTCAACTTTGAAATGTGGATGTTCATCAACACCGATGCTGGAGCTTATTTCAACTTCCAATCGGAAGATGTGATTGGAACAACATGGGCAGGCGACATCTACTTCACTACCGAAGGCTTTGCGCAATTCACTTCTGCAGGCGCTTTGTTGCTCTCGGCCAATTACCCCCAAAATGCGTGGTTCAAATTGCGCATGGAAAACAACCTCAGCACCAATACTTGGACCGTAAGCATCGACGATGCAGTGGTAGGAACCTATAGCAATGGTGAAACGCAAATCGCAAGCATCGATATCTATCCGCTCCAAGGCAATCAATTTTGGATCGACGATGTATCCTATGAATTTGTAGCATACACCGTACCTGCGCTCAATGGCGCGGTGACCAACATCCTCAACATGGGAAGTGGTTTGGCTGGACAAACTGTCCTTCCTACTGTTGAAATCCGTAATCTCGGTTCAACTGCAATCAACTCCTTTGACCTCGCGATCAGCTACAATGGCACCACTTACAACCAATCAATTACCGGTGTCAATATTGCTTCTTTGGCATTTTACAATGTGGCCTTCACCGACAGCTATACTTTGGCTCCTGGCGCCAACAATGCGGTGGCTACTATCAGTAACATCAACGGCAATAGCAACGATGATGACGCCACCGACGATATCAAGACCGTCATCATTGACCCCATTGTTCCCGCAACAGGCAAAAAGGTTGTAGCTGAAGAAGGAACAGGAACATGGTGTCCTTGGTGTGTGCGTGGCGCCGTTTACATGGAGTTGCTCTCCGATCGCTATAGCGATTACTTTATTGGTATTGCAGTTCACAATGCAGATCCCATGGCTGTCGAAGCATACGACGCGGGCTTGGGTTCGTACATTTCAGGATACCCCAGCGGCATGGTCGATCGTGGCCCTGAATACGATCCTTCGCAATTCGAAATTCCATTTTTGGAGCGCATTCAAGTCGCGCCCAAAGCTTTTATCGAAAGCGGAGCCAATTGGGACCCCGTTGAACGCACGCTCGCGGTAAGTACCACCACCACATTCCAATCCAGTGTAACTGGAAATTATAAAATCGCGCTGGTATTGACCGAAGACGGCGTTACAGGCACTGGTTCTGGATACGCGCAAGCCAACGCCTACGCTGGTGGGGGCAACGGTGCCATGGGTGGATACGAAGACCTCCCTAGCCCTGTGCCTGCAAACCAAATGGTGTATGACCACGTTGCTCGTGCCATCAGTCCAAGCTTTGCAGGTTTGCCCAATGCCTTCGCTAGCATGAATGCCGGCGACGTGACCAACCACAACTTCAACTTCACCTTGCCAGCAGAATGGGAAGTTGACCAAATGCACATCGTAGCTATGGTTATCGCACCCGATGGCACCATCGACAATGCATCATCGGCTAGCTTAACCGAAGCCATTGCCAATGGATTTGTCGCTGGTATCAATGTAGTTGGAGTTTCCGAATTGGCAGCCCCAGACGCTGCAGTTCAAATTTTCCCCAACCCTACAGCACAAGACGCACAAATCGCATTGCAGCTAAAAAACAATAGCAATGTGACCATCGAAATCTATAGTACTGACGGCAAATTGATGGTAGCCCAGCCGTATGGCAAATTGAGCGGCGCGCTCAACATAACCATACCAATGGCAGCATGGCCAAGCGGTTTGTACAAAGTCAAAATCATCAATGACAATACCTACAGTATGCACAACTTGATCAAACAGTAAGCATCTCGTTCATGTAATTCATAAAAAATGCCGATCGATGATCGGCATTTTTATTATCGTTATTCCCCATTGTAAAGGGCCAAACTTTCTGGTTTACGCCGCATCCACCGCGCGCTTCAACTTCTTGGCAGCATAAGCCGATGCGGCTTCACGCACCCAAGCGCCATCGTCGTAAGCTTTTTTGCGGGCGTTCAATCGCTCTTTGTTGCACGGACCGTTGCCTTTCACAACCTCATTGAACTCGGTCCAATCGATTTCGCCAAAGTCATAGTGCCCGCGCTCTTCGTTCCATTTCAAATGCGGATCTGGAATGGTCAATCCCAAGTATTCGGCTTGTGGAACGGTCATGTCCACCATCTTTTGACGCAATTCGTCGTTGCTGTGGCGTTTGATTCTCCACTCCATGCTCTGGGCGCTGTTGGGGCTGTGCGCGTCGCTGGGGCCAAACATCATCAGCGATGGCCACCACCAACGATTGAAAGCATCTTGCGCCATTTTTTTCTGCGCGGCATTGCCATGTTTACAAAGGGCAATCATGATTTCGTAGCCTTGGCGCTGGTGAAAACTCTCTTCTTTGCAAATCTTGACCATGGCTCTGCTGTAAGGACCATAACTGGTGCGCTGCAACGAAACCTGGTTCACAATGGCCGAACCATCGACCAACCATCCGATAGCGCCAATGTCGGCCCAAGAAATGGTGGGATAGTTGAAAATGGAGGAGTATTTCGCCTTGCCGATGTGCAATTCGTTGATCAAAGTATCGCGGTCAACGCCCAATGTTTCGGCGGCGCAATACAAGTACAAACCGTGACCGGCCTCGTCCTGAACTTTCGACAACAAAATGGCTTTGCGGCGTAGCGATGGAGCCCGGGTGATCCAATTGCCCTCGGGCAGCATGCCAACCACCTCGCTGTGGGCATGTTGAGCAATCTGGCGAATCAAAGTCTTGCGGTAGCCGTCCGGCATCCAGTCCTTGGCTTCAACTTTATTTTCGGCAGCCACGTAGGCCACAAATGCGTCATTGTTCATAGCAAATCAAACTTATTGATGGATACAAATATGGAACAAGATTGCCTAAAAAAATGTTCATCTGTCAAAAATCAGTATTCGCAATTCCAATATCAGCGTAAATTGCCCTCGATTCGATCCATTGCTTATGAGACCTAAGTTCCATGCCTTGACCATTCAAGACATTCAACACGAAACCAAAGACTGCGTTGTGGTAACCTTTCACGTGCCGGAAGAACTCCGCGAGGTGTATCGGTTTCAGCATGGGCAATACCTCACCTTGCGCGCCACCATCAACGGCGAGGATTTGCGCCGTTCCTACAGCATCTGCACAGGTGCCAACGAGGGGCGCTTGAGCGTCGCCATCAAAAGGGTCGACGGTGGCGTTTTCAGCACCTGGGCCAATGCCGAATTGAAAAAAGGGATGGAAATGCAGGTCATGACGCCCATGGGGCATTTTACCTGTGCCCTCGATGCAGGGCATAAAAAATCCTACGCACTCATCGCCGCCGGAAGTGGCATTACGCCTGTACTGAGCATTGCCAAAACGGTGCTGCAGGCCGAACCGCAGAGCGAAGTGGTGCTCATTTATGGCAACCGCCTCTTTCATTCCATCATATTCAGAGAAACCCTCGAGAACCTCAAAGACCAGTACTTGGGGCGCTTCAGGGTGTTTCATGTCCTCAGCGGCGAACCCAACGATGTCGATATGCTCAGTGGCCGAATCGACCGCGCC
>CANHSF010000251.1 GCA_947463065.1 Flavobacteriales bacterium
CGATGGCCGATCATCAATTGCAGGTGTAATCCGTGTTGCTGGAGTTTTCGTCGCAGAAGTTCAAGTCCACCGTGTACTCGCTGGTCACCAACGCCACCAAATTTCCAATCAATGGTGCGCCGCCGGCTCCCGTGGTGGTCAGACGAAGATTGTCCAAGCGCTTGATCGAACGCGATGCCCACAATCCCAAACCGTTGTTGATGTTGGTGTGTACGGGACGTTCTTGAACCACACCGCTTACTGGCGAGTTTACCTCAATGTATGTGCTGAGCTGACCGCTGCCCATGGCCAACATCAAATCAAAAGGCCGCGTGGTCGATTCTCCTGCCACGCCAATTACACGCTTGATCAGGGGATTGGCTTCAATTTTTCCTTGCAAAAAAGTGAAGAAAGAGCGCGCATTGAAACGCAAGGTGATCGAACTTTCTACTCCCTCTGGATTTATCGATCCCAATGGAAAATCAATGTAGCGTTGGGTAACGATCGGTGTGCCGGTCCATTCGGCGGTTTCGTAGGCAAACTCGGTATAATAAAAACGCAAAGTTGCGCTGTACGAGGTCACGTTTTCGGCCGGATTCCACTTGATCGAGCTTGTCGTAGGGTAGGTGATGTTTCCGCCCGAACTTTGGGCCAATGTCACACTGCCATCCACTTGCGGCGTTAGGAAGTTGATTTCTTCGTTGCGCACCACTTCGGTAATCGCGCTTACATCGTCTTTCTGTGCAAAGTCAAGAGCTATGCGGTATCGCGATTCGGTGTCGATCCCGTTGGGGGCAGTAAAGTAATACAGGGTTTGCTCTGGTCCGTAAAATATGCCATTGACCGATTTGTTGGCCACGGTCACGGCGGTCAACTCGTAGGTCGCGGTGACATCGCCATTGGCGTTGATCTGTTGAACCACTTTACTGACAAAGTCGCTTTCCTTGTATTCGCTGCTGTCGCGTATGGCCGCATAATTGTTGTTGTTGCCATCGCCCAAAAAAGTGCGGGTGATGCGAACCCATTGGGTGTCCAATGCATTGAAAACGCCGTCGCTGTTGGGATCTGGATCAATCAATCCAAAAACAATGGTGGTGCTTTTGTATGGGGCATTGAGTTCCACTTCTTCATTGCAACCCATGCCCAATAGGGTGCACGCTACAACGGCCAAATAAAAATACACGGAGTTCTTCATCGATTCTTTTGCTCTAAGGGCATCAAAAGTAAACAAATTAGGGGTTCCAACCGTTCGGTGGGATTCAAATACTTGGTATTTGCTGTCATTTTTTACCGGTCCAAAGCGCTCAAAAATTGCATTGTGTCTACGCCATCTGCATAATCCACCAACCCAGGCTGCTGTGCACTGCCCAGCGGTAAACCGCCCAATCCAACGCGGCACTGGATCTCCGTGTGGTGTTCGGACAAATGGACTTCCACTTCTGCCACGTCGTCGTAATAGGAGTAAAACAGCGATGCCGTGGGGCAGGAGAGGCGTTCATCTTGTTTCATGAGCAAGAATCCGTTGTCCAATAGGTCTTCGCGGTTCAAGAGCCAAACGGCTTTGTTGTAATCGTAATTGTTGGCGTATTTGGCGTGCATGCCAATGTCGCGAAAGGCAAAAAAGGCATGAAACAAGCGATTGATGTCCATGCTTCGGGGCATAAATACCTTGGTCACATTGCGGCATCCCAACCCAAAATAGGTAAATACATCCAAGGCCAATGCATGCAATTCGTCTTCGCTTTCTTCGCCCGAGAGCACGGCCACACTGGTTCTGCTTTTGCGAATGATATGCGGCACATGGCCAAAATAGGCTTCGAAATACCGGGCGCTATTGTTGCTGCCCGTCGCGATCACCGCGTCAAATTGCTGCAATCGTTCCACAAATTCAAAGTGCGAGGCCAATGCCGGTTCAAACTTGCACAGCCAACGCAAAAGCATGGGGATGAGGATGGCATCGTCTTTCGATAACTTGATCAATGCGCGATGGCCCGACAACAACACGCTCAACACGTCGTGAAACCCAACGGCGGGGATATTGCCGGCACAGATGATTCCCACGGTTTTTGCAGATTGGCCAGGCGCATAGGCAGACAACCACCTTTGGAGCGGTTCTTCTTGAAGCAATTTACTCCACTCCCGGCACATTTGGCGGCAGGCATCGGCTGTAAACCATCCGTTGTGATGGTGGATGCGCTGCAATTGGTCCTGGGCCTCTGCAAACTCTGCTTCTGTCAATCCGCAGTGGTACCCCGGCCAAACCGGGGAGTGGGCCAAGGCATCCAGTACCAGGCCGAGTTGAACAAATGGTTGTGTCGTGGGTTTTGTCATGTGCTGTGGGCCTCGGGGCAGTATTAAACGGGGGTTGATCAATCCACTTGTGAGACTGCCCCAAAGGCACTAATTTCGCGCAAAATTAATAGGAGAGAGTCTTATGGCTATCATGATTACCGATGAATGCATCAATTGCGGCGCCTGCGAACCGGAGTGCCCCAACAATGCAATATACGAAGGCGGAGCAGAATGGAAGTACAGCGATGGCACCGGCCTTCGTGGAATCATCACACCGTTGAACGAGTCGGGAGAGGTTGACAGCGACGCCTCACAAAATCCGGTCAGCATGGATGTGTACTACATCGTCACCTCCAAATGCACCGAATGTGTGGGCTTTCACGACGAACCGCAATGCGCTGCCGTATGTCCAGTCGATTGCTGCGTAGATGACCCCGAACACCGCGAAAGCAACGATCAATTGCTCGCCAAAAAGGCGTTCATGCACCTGGCGTGAGTCCCAAGGCAATATTTGGCTCTTTTTCGCGATAGTATCTCCACGATGCGTATACCCTTATTGCTCATAACTCTGTTGTTTTGCACCGCTATGGCCGGGCAATCTGTGCAGTTTTATGAAGAGCGGATTGCGGCTTTTCACTCCGATTTGGCCGCTGCCAAAGCAGACGATGCCCGACTGGCAGCCTGCGACTCCATGCGGGTGTATTTCCGAAAAATGCTGGAGCAACCCGAGGCGCTGACGTATCCTTTTGAGGCCTTCAAATTCTGCAAAATCATTAGCCAAGACAATCGTGTGCGCATTTTCAATTGGAACTTGCCCTACGAAGATGGCAGCCACTTGTATTTTGGGTTTGTCTTGGTCAAAGAAAAAAAAGATAAGCCGCATTGGTGGGTAGAACTCAAAGACGCAGTCAAGGACCAAGATAAAATTGAAAATCGGCTATTGCCGCAAGACCGCTGGTTGGGTGCTTTGTACTACGAAATCATCCCAATGACCAAAAAAAATTGCGACACCTATACGATCTTGGGGTGGGACGGAAAGGACAAATTGTCCACACGAAAAATCATTGATGTCCTGCACATTCAAAACAACAAGGTGCGATTTGGTGAAAATGTCTTCAAAGCCGGTGAAAACGTGCGCAAGCGAATGCTGCTCGAATACAGCGAAGATGTATCGGCATCTGTGAAATACTACGAAAACGAAAAGTGCATTCTTCTGGATCACCTCTCACCAAAAAGCCCAATGATGTCGGGTGTATACAGCGACTACGGACCCGATGGCACCTACGATATGCTCGTTCTGAAAAAGGGCAAGTGGGAGCTGCAGGAAAATGTAGATATCACCAAATTTGTGCAGCGCGACAACAAGCCTTTCATCGATCCGCGCACCGGCAAACGCCAGTAGTTTCATAGTGAAAATGAAATCGCTACGGGGCATTCAAAAGGTCTTGCCCATA
>CANHSF010000252.1 GCA_947463065.1 Flavobacteriales bacterium
TACCAATGTAAGTGTAGAAAAATCGATCCAAGGCCAAGGAGTAGCCCAAAAACTCATGAATCAGGCTATACAACATGCCCATGATTTACAATTCAAAAAAATAAACCTTCATGTGAACTCGAAAAATACACATGCAATGAAACTATATCATAAATTTGGATTCTCAATATCCAATACCATTGAAGATGATATTGTAGAATTGACCTTAACACTTCCAATCAATGAAACGCGACTATAACAAGGAGTTACTTGATACTCCGGACCACAAATACGCTTACAACTTTGACTTCGATGTCATGCACCATTACATGCTCAAGTCATTCATCCCATTCTTTAGGTCTGGAAACTTTCTTGAATTGGGTAGCTTCAAGGGCGACTTTACCAAACGCTTCCTAGAACATTTTGCAGATATTACATGTGTTGAAGCCTCCGATGAAGCAGCCCTACAAGCGCAAGCACAATTTGGCGATCGCGTAAAAATTGTCAATGCACTTTTCGAAGAAGTCAATCTGCCTACAAAATACGACAACATCGTATTGACGCACGTGCTTGAACATCTCAGCGATCCGGTGGCGGTGCTGAAACGCATCAACGATGAATGGTTGAGTGATCATGGTCGATTCTTTTTGGTTTGTCCAAATGCCAATGCACCTTCGCGACAAATTGCCGTTAAAATGGGTTTGATTTCCCATAACGCCGCTGTTACACCAGCCGAAAAGGAACACGGGCACTTCATTACGTATAGCCTGGATACCCTCGAGCGCGATGCCAAAGCTGCTGGGCTCAATGTCGTGCACCGCTCTGGAATCTTCTTCAAAGCGCTCGCAAATTTTCAGTGGGATCGCCTGCTCAATACCGATATTATATCCAAAGAATACCTCGAGGGATGTTATCAACTTGGACAACAGTATCCAGATCTCTGTTCGAGTATTTTCTTGATGTGTGAAAAAGGCAAATAATCATGTCGGTTGATCCCGTAGTATCCGTCTGTCTCATCACTTACAATCAAGCCGACTACGTGAGTAAGGCTCTTGATAGTATCCTAGCCCAAGATTTCGCTGGTCAATGGGAAATTGTCATTGCCGATGACGTATCAACCGATGGTACCGCAGATATCCTCCGCGATTACCAATCCAAGCATCCAGCGCTCATTCGTTTGTTGGACAGACCCAAAAATTTGGGACCGGGACCAAACTTTGTTGACCTCCTTCTTCAAGCCAAAGGAAAATACATCGCCTACCTCGAAGGGGACGATTTTTGGGTGGATGCCTCCAAGCTCACGAAACAAGTCACATTCCTCGAAAAAAACCCAAACATTGCGCTCACTTGGCACAATTACCACATTATCGATGAAAATGGCGCAATCGTAAAACCAAGAGCAGCCGATCAAAGCAAAAAAGACTATACCCCTCTTGAACTCAAACAAATCAATAGCCTCAAGTCACTCACCATTTGTTTTCGCAATGCCATTCGCCAATTTCCAGACAATTATCTAGACTGTCCGAATGGCGACACCTTTCTTTACGTGCTTCTCGGCGCCCATGGCGGTGCCGCTTACTTAGAAAACATTGAACCCAGCTGCTATCGCGTGCACTCCTCGGGAACATGGAGTCTTATATCACAACTAAAAAAAGATAAGAAAGCTGCCAAAAGTTTTGAAGTGATCGCAGATTATTTGGAGCTGATAAACGATAAAGACACGTATGACTTCTATGTTGATCGTCTGATGAAAACTATCTATGTCATCGCTTATCAGTATCGTATCCAGAATAAACCATTGGATGTTTTCAAGCTTTTGTTAACCGCATTTAACAAAGCACGCCGCTACAACAAATTGAAATGGATACCATCAATCTTGCGCAATTTCTGCATCATTGGATGGCAAAAAAAACTACCCGTTTGGCAGCATAGAAATCTATAAACGCACCTCCAGAATTCCATACTAATGAAAAGAATCGCGATATACCAACAACTTTTAGCCGGACGACCAATGAGAGGGCCGCACGTGTTCTTTCCTCTTTTCAATAAGGAATACATCAACGCAGACAATGCCTCACACCAACTCCATTTCTTTGTCAAAACCGACAATATCGAAAAACTAAAAAAACAGTATGTTGCCGGGGAGTTGGATATGACTAACATTTCCTTCATTAAAGAAAGACACCATCGGTTCAAAAATTGGCACGAAACATTTGATTTTATTGTTTTATTGATCCGGCATCGTATTCAGCTTTTACATGTGGTGGGCTACAGCTCCACGTTCGACCCCATACACACCTTGAAACTGCTCGAATTCTTAAAACCCATTTGGAAACTAAGAAAAACTTTCGCCCTTACATACAACGGCGTACCTACCGCTTTCAAACTCGGCTACACGGGACATTATAAAGACGATGTAAAATATGAACAATTGTTCAAGACTATTCACTTTGAAGGTATCTACACTTGGTTTGCCGATGTCGAGGAATGGGCAAATACGTCGGGCGTTTTTAGAACGCCTCCCATTGTGTGTGCGCCAACAAGTCGTTTTTGCGATGTAAAAAAGTTTTTCCCCTCAGCACAAAAAGAGAAGATCATGGTCTGGGCAGGTGCATTTGTTGTGTACAAACGACCACTCATGTTTCTGGAGTCGCTGTCCAACATAAGGATGCAATCACCGCATTTGTTAGTAGACTGGAAAGTGATTTGTATCGGTACAGGAGCACAAGAAGGCGAGATGCGTCAGTACATCGACGCGCATGGGCTCAAAGACTTAGTCGAAATAAGAGGAGCACAACAAAACTACTATGAGTTGATCAACACCACAATGTTGCATGTAAGTACCCAAAGCGTTGACCATTTTCCCAACTTAGTGATCAATGAAGCCATGGCCTCGGGATGCGCAGTAATAGCAACCAATATCGGCAGAGCCCACTTGTTCGTGCAACATGAATTTAACGGATTCCTGACGCCGACAGATGACGAACCAGGCTTGCGAGAGTCACTCATTGCATTTTTATCGCTTTCGAACGAACAACGTGAAAACATGCTCAAAAACAGCAGATACTTGGCAGAAACCGTGCATACACCTGCAAGATTCATCGAAAACATTGACACATTTTGGAAAGAAGTATTCAAAGGTCCCTTGTTGTGAAAATCTTCACATTTTTCAACACTATTTCTGATCGCGTTGCCATACATTGGCCCAAGATTAAAGTTCAAAAATCATGATGAATAGAAAAGAATTTCGCAAATACGCCGTGTCCGATCGCGGCATTTCGGGTACTGTGGTCGATGACGTTATCAGCCACATGTATGGTCCAGAAAACATGACTCGCACCGTTATCGAAGAACGCAACATGCCTTTCCGTGAGGTTGATGTATTCTCCCGACTTATGGCCGACCGTATCATCTTTTTGGGAACAGAAATTGACGATTACATCGCCAACATCATTCAAGCGCAACTCTTGTTTTTGGAAAGCGCTGATGCCCAAAAAGACATTCAAATTTATATCAACTCACCAGGCGGTAGTGTATACGCAGGATTAGGTATCTATGACACCATGCAATACATCAACCCACATGTGGCCACCATTTGCACGGGCATGGCTGCTTCTATGGGTGCCGTCTTATTGTGTGCTGGTGAAGCAGGAAAAAGGACAGGGCTTAAACATTCGCGGGTAATGATCCACCAACCTTTGGGTGGAGCGCGAGGCCAGGCA
>CANHSF010000253.1 GCA_947463065.1 Flavobacteriales bacterium
ATACTGAATTTGGATTTGTTGCTCACGAAAGTAGTTCAATAGTCCGTTGAGAATTTGGCAATAAAACCTGACTATTGGATTTTCAAATTAACCTTTCCGAAGTACATTGGACGCATGAAAAAATTCGGCTCAGCACAATTATGGAGCATGGTCCTGACCACAGGATTATTGGTGCTCGCTGCATGCAAACCCGCCCAGCAAACAGCACAAAGTCAACCCGCAGCCGCTCCCAACACCAACAGCCAACCCAAATTGATCATTGGGATTACAGTCGATCAAATGCGATATGATTACATCCAGAAGTATTGGAATGACTTCGGTAGCGGCGGTTTTAAACGTCTGGTAAACGACGGATTTTTTGCTCGCAACCTGCATTACAACTACATGCCTACTTACACCGGGCCGGGCCATGCAAGCATTTTTACGGGCACCACACCGGCCTATCACGGGATCATCCAAAACGATTGGTATGAGCCGGCTACTGGAAAAACCATTTATTGTTCCTCCGATAGCAATGCTACGGGCGTGGGCAGCACCAGTAGTGGCTGCAAAATGTCACCGCATTATTTACAAAGTTCTACGATGGGCGACGAAATGAAATTGTTGTCCAACAACCGATCAAAAGTCATTGGCATTGCGCTCAAAGATCGCGGAGCTATTTTGCCCGCTGGTCGAACTGCCGATGCTGCATATTGGTTCATCGGCGGAACAGAAGGTGTATGGGCCACTTCCAATTGGTACGGCGATGCCTTACCGGCGTGGGTCAATGCCTACAATGCCAATGGCGAAGCTTCCGCCTTCATGAAACAATCCTGGAATTTGTTGCTGGACGAATCGGCGTATGATGAAAGTATGGCGGACAACAACGCGTATGAATTGCCCTTCAAAGGCACCACACGACCAGTTTTTCCTTACGTCATGCAAGCGTTGGCAGCAGCCAATGGCCAATACGATATTCTCAAAGCTACACCCTTTGGCAATTCGCTTACCGCATCGTTTGCGCGCGCTGCTATCGAAGGCGAACAACTCGGACAAGATGCATTCTGCGACTTGCTTTGTCTGAGCTTCTCTGCTACCGATTATGTGGGGCATCAATTTGGCATCCATTCGCGCGAAATACAGGATTGCTACCTCCGACTCGATCGTGATTTGGCCGAATTGCTCAACTACCTCGACAATCGTTTGGGCAAAGACCAATACTTGATTTTTTTGAGCGCCGACCACGGTGGAGCCCCTACACCAAGTTATACGACCAGCGAAAAAGCTGCCGGCGGATATTGGAAGAGCGATCAAATCGAAATGGCCATCGAAAACAAAATGATCGAATGGTATGGCGCAGGCGATTGGGTAGTGAATGAAAGCAATTGCAATGTCTTTTTTAATGCGGCTTTACTCGCCCAAAAAAACATGGCTGCCAAAGACGTTCAACTGCGCGTGGCCGAATGGTTGGTGACACAGCCCAACATTGCCACCGCGTTTACCAAACACAATCTCATGACCGGCATGTTGCGTCATCCCATGGCCGATGCGGTTCAATTGGGTTTTGACCCCGAGCGTTCGGGCGACATCATTTATATTCTCGAACCCGGCTACATCGAATACGGCATGCAGGGCACCACACACGGTTCGCCTTACCGCTACGACACACACGTGCCCGCTATTTTTTATGGCTGGGGCATTCGTAAAGGCAGCACCCACGCGCCGTATGCCATCACCGACATTGCAGCTACCGTTTGTGCCATCTGTCGTTTCAACTACCCCAACGCCAGCATTGGCAAACCCATCTTAGAAGCCATCAGCAACCCATGATCATCGTATGATTCAGTATAGCGTCAGTATCCCACAGCCTCATCGTCACTTCGTACATTTCGAAGGAACATTCGAAACCAACGGTGCTGCGGCACTTACCTTACAACAAGCCGCTTGGCGACCTGGGCGATACGAGCTCGGCAATTTTGCGAAGAACATTCAAAATTGGCGGTGCATCGATGAAAACGGCAAACCCCTGCCCTTTCGCAAAACCACCAAAGACACTTGGGTCGTGCAAACACAAGGCGCTGACCGAATCATCGTTCGGTATGCGTATTACGCGCATGAATTGAACGCGGGCTCTACCTACCTCGACGAGGATCAATTGCAAATCAATCCTGTCAATTGTTTTTTGTATCGACCAGACCAACCCGATTTGGGTTATACCATTCGATTTGATTTGCCCTCGGATTACGATATGGCGTGTGGATTGGAGCAACCCGAAAAACACACCCTCGTGGCCCGTTCGTTTGATGAATTGGCTGATGCTCCCCTCATCGCATCATCGGATATTCATCACTTGGCTTATGAAGTCAATGCCGTCACGTATCAGGTGTGGATCCAAGGGCGCGTTAAACTCGATGAGCAGCGCTTGCTCAGTAGTTTCAAAACATTTACGGAAGAACAACTCCGCATTTTTGGCGATTTGCCTTGCGACGATTACCATTTCCTCTTTCAGTTCACGCCTTATTTCGTGCGACATGGTGTGGAGCATACCAACAGTACCTTGATTGTCATGGGACCAGCCGCCGACTTCCAACAAGAACATTTGTTCAAGGATTTATTGGGCATCAGTTGCCATGAGTTATTTCATACCTGGAACATCAAAAATATTCGTCCGGCTGAAATGATGCCGTATGACTATTCCCGAGAAAACTATTCGGCATTGGGCTACGTAGCCGAAGGAGTAACCACCTACTACGGCGACATGCTCTTGCATCGCTGTGGATTATTCAGCGACCCGGATTGGTGTGAGGTATTGGCCGATTGGCTACAAAAACATTTTGACAACAATGGACGCCATTACCTGAGCGTAGCGGGATCTAGCATAGATACGTGGCTCGACGGATATTCAGCGGGCATTCCGTGGCGCAAGGTATCCATCTACAACGAAGGAGCATTGGTGGCATTGATTACCGATGCCATGATCCGGTTTCACACCAAACACGTCAAAAGCCTCGACGATGTGATG
This sequence comes from Flavobacteriales bacterium, assembly GCA_947463065.1. Taxonomy (GTDB): domain Bacteria; phylum Bacteroidota; class Bacteroidia; order Flavobacteriales_D; family Sanyastnellaceae; genus CANHSF01. The sequence goes on from CANHSF010000253.1 coordinate 3,002, forward strand.
CGCTTGTTGTACGAGCGCTTTGGCAAACAACAACGCGGCTACACCGACAACGACTACATGGCTTTGGTGAATGAAGTGGCCGGCATCGATTTGTCGGGCATGTTCAACGACATTGTGTTTGACACCAAGGACTACGAGCCCTTCATTACTGCCGCATTCAAGGTTTTCGGCTACGACATGCAGCGCCAACCTGCCTCCAAATGGAGCGAGGCCACGTATGGATTGTCGGTGGACGAAGCGGTGGGCAAAGCCACTGTAACGGCTGTCGTTGAGCATTCACCCGCCGATACAGCAGGTTTGTGGACGGGCGACGAAATCCTCACCATCAACGGTGTTGCGCTCTACAAAAACTTCCAGCACTTGCTCAAACAATTCGAAGGCGAGATGCACATTTTGTTCTTACGTAAAGGAGAACTGCGTCAAACCCAAATGTGGATGGATGGAAATGTGTGGGCGTATAAGTATGGGGTGACTAAGATGTAATAGTCAACCCATATCGCGCATTGCACAGAATGTACCGAACAGTCCGAACGCATTATTCTCCAAAAACGCTTGTAACCTCCCCTTATTTAGGACAGTTTGTAAATGTACGATTGCAAAGGTAATATAGCCGCGCCATTGGCAAACGGAAGCGAGCTCTGCTGGAGAGCAACTCGCCAGGGATACTGATGGTCACGGAGAA
>CANHSF010000254.1 GCA_947463065.1 Flavobacteriales bacterium
ATTGGCGGGAATCGGAAAAACATTAGGCCCTTCTGAAACCGTCCACTCGTCGGAGCTCACCACGAGGTCGCGGTAGGCACAATCCAGCGGTACATCGGGGCAAACGTAATGCGATAAAAAATTGGCAATCACACTGAGCGTCGTATCGTAATAGGCCGGTATGGTGACACTCGGCACATGCCCTTGCATTTCGTAGATTTCAAAACAATGTTCGATTCCCACTTGCGTCATTTTCTGATCGATGCTGTTGCTGCCATCCACTTCAGTTACCTCAAGAAAACCCGAGATCACAAGCATTTCGCTATCAAAAGGAACTACAGTGTCTCCAGTGCCGTGTGCCAGCAGCGCAGGCAGACCATTGGCATCGACCCATGCTGTATCGCCTATAGCACCGGCAATATTGATGATTCCGCGCACAGAAGAATCGTATCCAGGATTTCCGCTTTCACCTTCCAATCCGCCGGCAAGACCGCTGGCCGATTGATTGACAAAGGCGGGGATTTCGCTGTCATCGAGATATGCATAGTGCAAGGTGATAAAACCACCGGCGCTGAGTCCACCAATGTAAATTTGGTCCGGATCGATACCAAAGGGATTGCCATCTTCGGCTACGGTTTTGCGAAAAAAGCGCACAGCAGCGCGCATATCCTGCACACCGCGCATCACAGCTTCGGTCATTGGGCCTTGGAGGTTCAATGTCGCGGGAAAGCCCAAGCGGTAATTGATGGAAGACGCCACATACCCCATTCTGGCTAGATCTTGACAAAAAGGAACAATATCGGGTCCCTCTTTGCTGCCAGAAACAAAAAAGCCACCGTGGGCCATAATCACCAGCGGGCGCGCCACTTCGAGATCGCCTTGCGGTTCGAATACATCGAGCAACAACGTCGTCGCTGTTCCATTGTGAGCCACGTTGGCCCCATATTCCACATCGGTTGTGGTGGAAATCATCGGAAAAATGAGATCGCGGTAGCGTCCATCTTCACATTGTGCCGCGCAAGACAGCGCCCCGGCGAGAGTCAAAAAGAAAAAGTATATCGTTTTCATCATGGGCCAATATACACAAAAACCGATAACCCAAGGGAAAGCCCAAGAGAAAGCCGCGAGAAGAAGATGTTCATCGGCGATGGACAGACACCAGCGAGCATTTCGGGCATCGAACAAAGCCGCCACGTGCTTGTTTAAGACATAAATTGGGATATTGACTTTGAAAGCCAAAGATCTACCTAAATTTGCCCCGTTTTTCCCTGCAAGGGGTTGAGTAACCACAACAAATGATCGAAACAGACATCCTTATTATCGGAGCAGGTCCATGCGGACTGTTCACCGTATTTGAAGCCGGATTATTGAAACTCCGTTGCCATTTGGTAGACGCATTGCCACAGCCCGGTGGACAATTGACCGAGATTTATCCCAAAAAGCCCATTTACGACATTCCAGGATTTCCGGAAGTATTGGCTGGCGATCTCATCGAGCACTTGATGAAACAGGCGGAGCCCTTCAAGCCGGGATTTACCTTGGGCGAGCGCGCAGAAAAACTGGAAAAAACCGAAGATGGCAAATTTTTGCTCACCACCTCTCGCGGCACCGTGCACAAAGCACCTGTGGTAGCCATTGCCGGAGGGTTGGGATGTTTCGAGCCCCGCAAGCCGCCCATCGCCAACATATCTGACTTTGAAGACAAAGGCATAGAGTACATCGTGCGTGATCCGAATTTTTATAAAGGCAAACGCGTGGTGATCAGTGGCGGAGGAGACAGTGCCTTGGATTGGACCAACTATTTGGCCAACGGCGTAGCAGCAGAAGTGAGTTTGGTGCACCGCAGCAAAAGCTTCAGAGGACATCCCGACAGCGTACAAAAAGTATTGGACATGGCCGCTGCAGGCAAGATCAAACTCTACACCGACGCTGAAGTGACGGGAGTGGGCGGCAATGGTGTTTTGAAAGACATTACGCTGCAGCATACCGATGCATCCACCACCAACATTGCAACAGACCATTGGTTGCCTTTGTTTGGCTTGTCGCCCAAGTTGGGCCCGTTGGCCGAGTGGGGACTCAACATCGATAAAAACAGCATTGAAGTCAACACCTTTGACTACAGTACGAATGTAGATGGCGTGTATGCCATCGGCGACATCAACACATATCCGGGCAAGCTCAAATTGATCCTTTGCGGCTTTCACGAAGCCACATTGATGGTACAAAGTGCGTTCAAGCGCATTTATCCCGATAAAAATTACGTATTGAAATACACCACAGTAAACGGCGTAACAGGATTCTAACATGGACAATATTGTAAAAATCACAGTCATCGATCGTCAGGGTACACCGCATGAATTGGAAGCTCCCACGGACATGAACATGAATATGATGGAGCTTTGTAAGAGCTATGAATTGCCTGTTGAGGGGACATGTGGAGGTATGGCCATGTGCGCCAGTTGCCATTTGTATGTTGTATCGGAGCATCCCATTTTGGAGCGCAACGACGATGAAGAAGCTATGTTGGACCAAGCCTTTTTTGTAAAGCCCAACTCCCGCTTGGGGTGTCAAATTCCCATTACCAATGATTTGGATGGATTGCGCGTGCAACTGGCTGAAGTTGGCCAATAAACCATCCGCTCTTGCTATTGTAACAACGCTGTTTCTCTTTGGAGCAGTGGGTTGCAGCCGTCCATCGACTTTGTTTGTAGGAGACAGAAACGTCCCTGTTCAATTGGAATTTTCAAATGAAAATCACCACTACGCCTCTTACAGCCCGTACAACGACGACACGACCCGAGTGAACGTTCGGTTCTGCCAATTGAAAGACACCCTGCGGCCATCGTATCGCGCGATCAACGACTCGTTGCTTCGCACCATCATTTCTGTCGTGCAATCGTCTTCACCATTGGAGGAAGAAGAGAAAAAGCCCACAATGGATGTGAAAACGGCGATAAATGGATTTATTGAAGCGTACAAAAGATCCGTGTCTGAAGGTTTTCCGTTGGCTTGGGATTTGTACGCCGATTGCACCTTTGAAGGTACCTGGGATTCTTTGATTCAATTTTCTTGCAATGTCGAAAGCATGACCGGAGGTGCTCATCCCTATCGATGGACCAATTTTCATCTGTACAGCCTTCGCAGCGGCAAAGAAATCTATCCCGCTGATTATCTGCGCGACACTATGGAGTTGCGCAATTTGCTCATCCAAAAAGTGCGCATCGCATTCGAAGCCACCGACAAGAACCTTCAGGAGATTGGCATTTATGAAGAATACGCAGAAGGATTTCCGATCGCCAAAAACATTGCGATAACGTCAACGGGCGCTACTATTCTATATAACAATTATGAGATCGCGCCCTATTACTTGGGGCCCATTGTGCTCCAATTGACAATGGAAGAAACCAGAAAATACTTTGATCTGCGCGCCTTGAATCGCCACTAGAAAATGCAGCAAAGGCACGACTAGAGCGATTCGAACAAATGGCGGTTCTTCAATTTACCAGAACCGATCAACTTGTGGAGCGCCGCATTGGTTCGTGCTGTGTTGGTCAATTGCACATGGCCCATGTGATGGCAATCGGTACCCAGAAAAGAGATGAGTCCCGCATCGATCAATTTCTCCGACATGCGCTTAACGTTTGGACCATATTGTCCAGTAAGGCTGGTGATATTGAGTTGCAAATC
>CANHSF010000255.1 GCA_947463065.1 Flavobacteriales bacterium
CAATAGCGAATCCGAAAATACATATGCATACTCAATCCGGTCTTCCGATTGACACATGTGGCATTCGTAGACTCTTCGGCCTTGGTCGTCGTAGCGAAACACATGTGCATTATTGATCACAAAAGAACTGTCTGTTTCCATGCCATCGATGGCTTCGACCTCCTGGTGGCGCTCGTTGTATTCGCGCTGAGTAACAATTTTGACAGGCCCCTTGCCTGTCCCTTTGGAATAATAGTAGGACGACGACTGGAGGTCATTGTGATACGCTGTAAAATAATGGCTGGACCGTTTGTTCTTCTCGAAATGAATAAACTCGATGCGACGACCTTGAGAATCGAACACTTCAATTTGTAGCGTATCCGTTGTAAACGATTTGCCTTGTGCATAGTATTGACGATCCAATGTAACCCGCAAGCGTGTATTCGCGGGAAGTTCGACCTCGGGATGATGATCCATGCGAGGCAGAAGGTCATATAGCGCTGGGATTTGTGCTAAAACAAGAACTGGCGAGAGTATCGCCAGTCCAATGACTATTCCCCTAAGAAGGTTCTTACTCCGCATTGAGTTGACCCTCCAATTCAGCCAATCGTGCTTTCAAATCCTTTAATTCGGCTTCCTTTTCCGCGATTTCCTCCTTGGATGTATCGGGCTTTTTGCGCGCTCTTTCCAATGTGCTTTCCTTGAGGCTGATTTGTGTTTTGAGTCCGGCGATCTCCACTTTCAATTTGGCTTCAGCGCGTCGCTCCTCGGCGCTTCGTTCCGAGTCTGGCGATCCGCCATTGACCTGTGCTTCTTCTTTTGCGGCCTTTTTATCGCTTTTGACTTGAGCTTCTATTTCCTTGCGTGAAGCCTTGATGTCGTCTTCGCGGGATTCAAGACTTTTTTCACGCTCGTCATATAGTTTGTTATCTGCTGGTGACAACGGACCCTTTTGTTTATTTTGATTGCGCTCCAATGCGACTGCTTTTCTTTCGCTCTTCAATTTCATTTCCTCAATCTCCAGCTCTTTGACTTTGATTTGACGCTCGTCTGCGGCAGCCGCTTTTAGCTTATTCACCTCAGCCTTTTGCTTCTCGATTTTGCGCTCCAAATTGGCGATCTCATTCTTCAAACCTTGTTCTTGCAAAAGCAAAGGATCCTGATTCGACTCACTTTCTGGGCCAGGTTCGTTTCCGCCAAATTCATCTGACTCTTCATTTTCTTTGGGCTCATCCTGGGTTGCTGTAGGTTTGCTTTCGGTTTTGGATGTATTGGCCTTCACTCCGCAATCCAAATCGGTCAATCCCCAAGCGCTTGCCATTAGACTTTCGGGAAACCCGGAATCGCTCGACATCTCTTTGACCAATTGTTCCATTTTAATGTGCGCAAATCCTTTGTCATCCAATTTGACATACCCCTGGATATCGAATTTTTTTTCGCCGTTCGCGGTCTTTTTGTAACCGAAAACATCCACATCCTTGATGCCATCTGGAGCGCTGATGGAGACCTCACCGTTGTCGTTGGTTACCCCCTTGCCGAGGGTTGCGCCGCCAGCCTTAACGGTGATTTCGTAACGGCATACCGCTTGGTTGTTGTAGGTGATGCGCAAATCCACTCCCGCAGTTGCGAATAGCTGGAATGCCGCTGCAAAAGTGGTCAATAAGAAAATCTTTTTCATTGTTTAAGCTGTAAAGTTGTTTTGACGAGCGCTTTTCAAAGGTTGTGCCGAAATGATTATTCCAAAACCAAATCGATTTTATTGAAGTCGGCAGCGGCATTGATGACCGCACGGAAGGGCTCGTACATCGCCAAATCCATGTCGAGGGCCATGTAACTCTCGTCGATGGTGATGGTCAATTGTCCGTTCTCGAGGGTATAGCTCGAGATGAAATGAGCCAATACCTGATCGCCGCTTTTGCAAACCACATTGCGGTTGAGTTGATCGAGGCCGGTGATCTTTTTTCCTTCGGGTATGATCACGGTTATGGTGCGTTTGTAAGCGTGCAAAAACTCGATATTGATGGGGTTCTGTCGTGGCTTGGCATTGTACAACTCTGCTTGCACACCGATGACTTTACCTACGTTGAAGATCACCTTTTCACCTGCAAACTCCAAAAGATCGGAGCCTGTGAGCAACGCGGTGGTGGTGAACGGAGCATTGACCTCTTCTGCGCTATCGAAATTGTAATTGGAAATATTAAGGTCGGTGATTTTCGCTTCAGGCTGACCGCTTTTGACCATCTCTTCGAATTGTTTTGTGCGCTCTTCCTCGGGCACCATAAAAGCGAAAAAGCGGAGATTTTGATCGGCGTTGCCCGTGTACGATTTGTGATATTGTGTAACGGTGGACCCTAGGCCCGCTGCAAATTCAACCTTATACTTTTCTTCAATGGTGCTTTTCTCGATCGGATAAACCTTGATTTTTTTCACCGAACTTACAGGACTCAGCACACCGCCCAACTCAACAAATTTGATGAACAATCCGTCTTGGCCATGGGTTTGATGATCAAAAACAGGAGCACGTACTGCTGCATTCTCCAAATCCATGTACATGTCCAACTGCGGATAATAGACCAGCACCATTGTAAGGTAGGAATCGCTGGGGAAGTTTTTGTCAAATCGGCTCCGTTCCCTTTCGCAGGTAAAAACCATTTCGAAAGGAATTTCGGCCACACGCAGGGTCCAGTAGAACAATTGGTTGCGGGTAAAATTGTTGGCCCTTTTGCTTTTGAATGTATCGGTCGGTTTGGCAGAGGCGTAGGCTGGATCAACGGCAATTTTGCGTTTGAAGTAATCCTCAATCACAAACAAGCGCTGCTGGTCGGAAGCGAGCGTATTTAATTTCAATTCCTTGACGAATTTTTTCATGGCCGATTCGTACTTGGGAAACTCCTCGAAAAAATTGTTGTAGATGTTCAACGCAATATCCGACCATAGCTTTTCTCTGAACACGCCATTGTCTACCTTTTTGTATTTGTAATCCAGTTTAACGCGGTTGCGTTCAATAAAAGCGTAAGTTTCCTCTTGCGTAGCGGGCAAGTTTGTGACCGTAAACAAATTATAACGTGTATTGTCGATGATGGTATCGCGTGGCACTTCCAGCATATTGCTGACTCTACATTCCAGTGCGATCATTTTGGGTGTATTCCACACGGCCGAATACTCGCGAATGGGAACATTGCCTTGCACAAAATAGCTGCCCGGGCGATTGATGTCGCGCATTTCGATGATAATGGTTTCGATATAGCAACCAACGGAGACATTTTCCAGCGCCACCATTCTGTACTTGGTATCGTCCTGTGTCATTTCGATTTGATCGGTTTCATCGGCGCGAAAAACTTCTTTCCCATCTTTGATTACGCGAATTTTGAGGGCCTCCAAAAAGGTGCTTCCACCTGTGGCCACATACCGTTTGTTGTTGGCTTCGACACCAGCGACAGAATTGACTTGCACCAATTCATGTGTGGCTTGGTAGCGCGCGATGCGGTTGCCGTCCAAGGGCACAATCTCGTTGTACAAGCGCACCCAATGTTTGGAACTGTGATGGCCAACACTATCCATAAAAGGAGAGCTGGTTGCTGCTTGATCGAATTGCAACTCTTTGATATCTGAAATATACAAATGATCGGATTGGGCCCATCCGCTGAGGGCGAAACACAACACCAGGGTTAGAAAAAGTAAGCG
>CANHSF010000256.1 GCA_947463065.1 Flavobacteriales bacterium
CTTGCCGATGTGAAAAAAAGTATTACTTTTGCCGTCCGTTTTTTCGGGTGATTCATACGATGAGCTCCAACCGACTCAAAGCATATCAAATTCCATTTTTGGGATTAAAGCCGGGAAAACACGAGTACAGCTTTGTGCTCAACAAAACGTTCTTTGACGAATTCGAGTCAAGTGATATTGATGATAGCGATATTCGAGCGCATGTGCTTCTCGACAAGCAATCGACCATGATCATTCTAGATTTTACGCTAGATGGTACCATTGGCACGGCTTGCGATCGTTGTGGTGATCCCATGACACAGCAATTGCGCACCAAACAACGACTGATTGTCAAATTTGGAGAAGAAACCGACGACAGCATGGACGACATGCTGATACTGGGGCCTTCTGAGTTCCAAATTGATGTGAGCCGCTATTTGTTCGAATACGCCCAACTTTCGATGCCTGCCAAAAATGTGCATCTCCTGACGCAAGACTGCAACCAGGAAACACTCGCAGCATTGGAAAAATATAGTATCACCGAGGCACCCGCCACCACTTGGGCTGCCCTCAAAGATCTTGACTACGAAGACCCCGAAGACCGATTGTTTACAGAAGAAGAAGAGTAAAAACCGTTAAAAATAAAGAGAAATGGCACATCCCAAACACCGCATTTCGCAGACCAGACAAGCCAAGCGCAGAACGCACTACAAAATCGAAGCGCCTAATGTTGCGACTTGTCCAACAACTGGACAACCGCACCTTTTTCACCGTGCACACTGGTTCGAAGGCAAGCTTTACTACAAAGGTAAAGTTGTGATCAACAAAGAAGAAACCGAAGCATAAGCCGTTAGGCATAGGCATAGACGTATATTGACCAGCCGGAATGTTCCGTGCTGGTTTTTTTGTTTGCACCTGCTCAGTCTATTGGATTGGTCGCACATCCCGCCATGTTTCGGGCAGAATGCACTGACCTTTCGTTTTTCGCTATACATTAGCGCCCCCTTCGTGCGGAAATGAACCGCTCACTGAAGGGGGTTCAAACCCTAAGTAGTCATCAACATGAGTGCTATTAAAGCTGCAATTACCGCGGTACAAGGTTATGTCCCAAAAGACACCCTGACCAACCAAGACCTCGAAAAAATAGTCGATACCACCGACGAGTGGATCAAATCGCGAACAGGTATCGAAAAACGACATATTCTCAAAGGTGAGGGTTTGGGCACTAGCGACATGGCGGCAGAAGCGGTGAAGCTGCTATTGGCCAAACGCGGTATAGATGCCACCGAAATCGACTTGCTCATCTGTGCCACCGTGACCCCAGACCACGTGTTTCCGGCCACCGCCAATATCATCAGCGCCAAAATAGGTGCAGTCAATGCTTGGAGCTACGACTTGGGTGCAGCTTGCAGCGGTTTCATTTTTGCCCTAGTTACCGGTTCGCAGTTTATCGAAACCGGGAAATACAAAAAGGTAGTGGTCGTCGGTGCAGATAAAATGTCGAGCATCGTAGACTATACCGATCGCACCACGTGTGTGATTTTCGGCGACGGTGCAGGTGCCGTATTGCTCGAACCCACCACAGAAGGGGTCGGAGTGATGGACAGTATTCTAAAAACCGACGGCAATGGCAAGGTGTATTTGCACCAAAAAGCAGGTGGTTCGGTCCGGCCGGCAAGCCACGAAACGGTAGACAATAAAGAACATTTTGTTTTTCAAGATGGTCAGCCGGTATTCAAAGCGGCCGTAGTTGGAATGGCCGATGTATCCGCCGAAATCATGGAGCGCAATCATCTGAGCTCCGATGACGTGGCGTGGCTCGTGCCCCATCAAGCCAATTTGCGCATCATCGATGCCACCGCCCGCCGCATGGGTGTAGGCAACGACAAAGTCATGATCAATATCCAACGCTATGGCAATACCACTTCCGGCACCATACCGCTTTGTCTATGGGAATGGGAAAAGCAATTGCGCAAAGGGGACAATTTGGTATTGGCTGCATTCGGGGGAGGATTCACCTGGGGAGCCGTTTATGTGAAATGGGCCTACGACAGTCAATAAAAATCGCTAATGTTGACGATTTTCACATACATTTACCCCAATTCAATACAAAAAAGAAGATTATTAACTCATTTTTCAGCAAAATGAATATTACACAAATACAGGACCTCATCAAATTTGTTTCTAAATCCGGTGTGAGTGAGGTTGAAATCGAACAAAAGGATTTCAAAATCACCATCAAAACACACGAACCGGTCAAGAAAGGGCAAGAAATCCACCAAATCGCCATGCCGACCATGCAAATGCCGGCCATGCAAATGCCCGTGGCAGCCCCAGCGCCCGCACCTGCTGCTCCTGCCGCGCCTGCTGCACCCAAAGAGGAGCCAAAAAGCAACTTGATTGAAGTCAAATCGCCCATGATCGGCACCTTCTATCGCTCCGCAGGTCCAGATAAACCAGCTTTTGTGGAAGTAGGAACAACCATCAAAAATGGCGACACCTTGTGCATCATCGAGGCCATGAAACTCTTCAATGAAATCGAAGCCGATGTGTCTGGAAAAATCGTAAAGGTTTTGGTGAACGATAGTACTCCTGTGGAATACGATCAACCGCTTTTCCTTGTAGAGCCGAACTAATCCGACTCCAACACAAGCACTGTACCTCAACTGGACCCCCTGCTTGTCGAGGGCTCCATTTACTAACGCATCAAGCTTATGTTCAAGAAAATTCTCATTGCCAACAGAGGCGAAATTGCTTTGCGCGTCATTCGTACATGCAAAGAAATGGGTATTGCCACTGTGGCTGTTTATAGCACAGCAGATCGCGACTCGCTCCATGTGCGCTTTGCCGACGAAGCGGTTTGCATCGGACCTCCTCCAAGTAAGGAGTCCTACCTCAAAATTCCAAACATCATCGCCGCAGCGGAAGTCACCAACGCCGATGCAATCCACCCTGGATATGGTTTCTTATCTGAGAACGCCTACTTCAGTAAGGTGTGCAAAGAAAACGGGATCAAATTCATTGGCGCTTCACCCGAAATGATCGAAGCCATGGGGGATAAATCCTCTGCCAAGCAAACCATGAAAGAGGCTGGTGTTCCCACCATCCCAGGAAGCGACGGACTTTTGGCCAGTCTCGAAGATGCTTTGGAAATTGCCAACAAAATCAAATACCCCATCATGATGAAAGCTACGGCTGGTGGTGGTGGTAAGGGCATGCGCATTTGCCGCAACGACGACGATGTGCGCGACGCATGGGAAAAAACCCGTCGCGAAGCCTTGGCTGCCTTTGGTAACGACGGCATGTACATGGAAAAATTCGTGGAAGAACCGCGTCATATCGAGATTCAAATTGCAGGTGACCAGTTTGGAAAAGCCTGCCACTTGAGTGAGCGCGATTGTTCCATTCAACGCCGCCACCAAAAATTGGTGGAAGAAACACCATCGCCATTCATGACCGACGAATTGCGCGAAAAAATGGGGCAAGCTGCCATCAAAGCGGCCGAAGCCGTGAACTACGAAGGCGTTGGAACTGTAGAATTTTTGGTCGATAAAAATCGTGATTTCTACTTCATGGAAATGAATACCCGTATTCAAGTAGAGCACACCATTACAGAAGAAGTAATCAATTATGACCTGGTAAAAGAACAGATCAAATTGGCCAGTGGCGACCCTATC
>CANHSF010000257.1 GCA_947463065.1 Flavobacteriales bacterium
ATTCCACACCACGTCTTGAATACTGGTCGTGTGAGACAACTGAAATTGAGTATTGGCGTTGACACACGTATCAGTTACTGCGATAACTTGATCCTGCTCCAATGGCATGCAGCCTGGATAAAACTTGGAATCGTTGAACACCGGAAGCCCGAGTGAAGGATTGGAAAACTCTTCGAGGGCAAACACCACGCCTTCGGGCTCAAGGTTACAAAGCGCACCGGGAAGATCAGGAGAATGGATCACCGCCAAGCTCGTTGGCGTGCCGTTGGCGATGTACAATCGGCAATCCGGCCCCAATTGCATTTGACCTAAAAACCCATCGAATTGCGCCAGTGTGAATCGGTTGCTCACCACTTGATCGAGCGGTAAATTGAGATCGTATTGGTACAATTCGCTTGGTCCACTTTGGCTGATATCGTCGACCAAACCGACATACACCTTGGAACCGTCCATCGAAAACGCCAACCCATACAACCCTGTGGCGTTGACACCGGGGATGGATTCGAAATTGGTGTCGAACACCACGGATGGACCTACCTGTCCCGTGGTATTGTCAAACTCCAACACTTCGAAGGACATGGTGTTTGTCAAACTAAAAAAACCGTAGGTCACGCAGGCGATACGGGTGCCATCGGGCGAAATTTTCATCTGTCCAATGGGGCAATCATGCGCATAACCAACATTCGAAATCACGGGAGGGTCAATGCCTTGATCGGTGATTTTGTAGGCATAAAACGCATTGGAATTGTAGGCATGACAAACCAGCCATACATGATCGCTGCCGCAAACACTGGTCACAGCGATTTTTTCGGTCATTTGCGTATTGAGCGGCACATTGTTGTCCGAAACTAGATCACCTAAGCCATTGTCGAGGCTCATATCCACCTTGACGTAAGAAATACCGCTGAGCCCCAATTGTTGCGAATACCCGTTAAATCCAACCTCCTCGGCGGCAAAAAACAAATAATACTGGTCGGCATTGCCCGGATCGGGAACAATACAAGCCGCGTTGGTAGCCGACAAACCACCGCCCAGCAGCGGAATACCAATGGAAGCCGGTGGCCAGAGCTGAAAATTGGGGAAAGAACTACCGTTGGCATTCCACGCGTTCAATCCATTGCTGTAAAAAAGTAGATTCCCATTCGAATCACAGATCGACGACGTTCCTTCGGATGCGCCCAACGACGAGAAACTCAAACCACCCACCGCAGCAGGCGGATCGGAGTTAAAGTCCAACACACAGTTGTTGCCAAAATGCCACACGTTGGCCGCATTGTATTGCGCCACGCCAAACCACGAAAAACAAAGCAAAAACCATGAAACCAGTAAAAGGGAAAGGTGTTTCATGTTCGAGAAACTAATGAACCTTGGAAAAGTTCAATTTTCAGAGGTCAAAGAAACGATGTGCAAGGCGCGCTATCCTGTCCAAACGGGAATCCCCAAGCAATGACTTTTTCTGATGCCACTCCATGATAAAGTTCAAATACCGAATTGCGCATCACTCCACCAACCACTCAATCAGCTTGCGTTTCCAACTGGTGTATGGGGCATATTTGATGGGGGTTTCCAGCCAAAAGGCTTTGTGCAAAATGCCTTTCATATGCGAAAAATTGACAAAACCATGGTAGCCATGGTAACTGCCCATGCCGCTCTCTCCTACGCCGCCAAAGGGCAATCGACTATTGCTCAAATGCATGTTGCTGTCGTTGACGCAGCCTCCTCCAAAAGGTATGCGCTTCATCACGCGGCCAATCCGGTGATGATCGTTGCTATACACATACAATGAAAGGGGTTTGGCGCCTTCACGGATGCGCTGTATCTCCGTCTCCAAATCGTCAAACGGCATGACGGGCAAAACGGGTCCAAATATTTCTTCCTGCATGATGGGATCCTCCCAACGCACCTCCTCCACTAAGGTAGGGGCCACAAAGCGCTGTCCGCGATCCACCGCTCCGCCAAAGGTGACTTGGCTCGTTTGAATCAACGCTGCCAATCGGTCGGTATGCCGCTCGTTGATGATGCGCAAGTAGTTTTCTCCCATCGCACTGGCCTGCTGGGGATACTGCTCCATCTCTTTTTTGATGGCGGCTACCACTTGGTCATACACAGGGCGCTCGATCAATACATAATCGGGCGCTACGCAGGTCTGCCCCGCATTGAGCAACTTGGCCCAAACCAGGCGTTTGGCGGTCATCGCTACATCGCAATCGCGCAGAACAATGGCGGGACTCTTTCCGCCCAACTCCAAGGTTATGGGTGTCAAATACCGCGCAGCAGCGTGATACACCAATTTGCCGACCGCCGTGCTTCCGGTGAAAAAGATTTTGTCCCAACGTTCTTCCAACAAGGTCGTGGTAACTTCTACGCCTCCCTGAACAACGGCAACCTGCTCGCTCGGAAATACCATTGCTACGACCTCGGCCAAGGCTTGGGCCGTGCGCGCTGGCAGTTCGCTGGGTTTGATGACTGCCGTGTTGCCTGCAGCCAATGCGGCCACCAATGGCACCAAGGTCAATTGATACGGATAATTCCATGCGCCGATAATCAATACGGTTCCGTAAGGTTCGGGCTGAATGTAACTGCGCGCAGGGAAATTGGCCAACCCCGTAAATACGCGTCGGGGTTTACTCCATTTGCGCAACTTTCGAATCGCTGTTTTTACCTCATGGTAAAACAGGGCCAGTTCAGTCATATACGTCTCGTGCGGTGACTTGCCAAAATCGGCGTAAATGGCATCGCACAATTGCTTTTCATGGTCGCGCACCACCTGATGCAACCGCTCCAACTGGGCCACGCGAAAGGCGATGTCCTTCGTGGCATCGGTGGCAAAAAATGTGCGTTGTTGGGTTATTGTTTCGTGCACCATAGCTTGTGTTTGTTCGTTCGTCGGTTTTCTTTTCTATTATTCTGTTCATCTCCCTGCGTATAACCGCAAGGATGGGCTCATGTTTCTTTTCTGATTCGAATCCGACTGCATAATCGCCGTTGATCTCAACTCCGCAACAGTCGTCGGTATTGGGGTGTAAAATACGAACCAACGTCTGCAATGGGAAGTCGAACGGGAATGATAATCTCAAATCCAGGTTGTACAATACAAGCGTAATAAAAAATAAAATCGGTGTTCGTTGTGCTCCACCCTTTCAATTGGTCCACGTCCAAGTCATCTCCGCTCTCTCCATTTCGATGCTCAGGGAATTCCTGCTTCATCTTTTTATGCAAACGGCGCCGATTTTTATCTGTCAAAATATCTGTCCACTGCAATGCCTTATTCTCCTCGACATCCAAATTGAACGTATGGCACTCCATTAATCCTCCGCGTCCACCATTGCCTGCAAAATAGGAGGTGATCACCGCAAAACTCACATACTGTGCATCCAGTCGGCCTTCTTCATACGTCATGCCGATGTTGTCGGAAGGAAGACCTGTGTCGTCGCATAAGCCAATCAAGCCGTTCCAATGCTTCACTTCCTCGGGTGTGGGAACATCTGCTTCGCGCACCAAGGCATCGATGCTGTCGTTGACCATGGCCAACAATTCGGCATGCTTGCTGTCGCCTATCACATGGGGAATGCGCAAGTTGTAATGCATGGCGCTGCAGTTGGTGTCATGCTTTACCATTACGTCGACATACTGAATATCCAACTTG
>CANHSF010000258.1 GCA_947463065.1 Flavobacteriales bacterium
TCATTCCAGCCTCAATTTTTTCGATGGCCTTGTGTTGCATTTCGGGCAATAGGGCAAGCAGGGCGAGATAGAGATCACGGTACCGATCAAAGCTCTCAAAGAGCATTTTCTCATAACGTACGATGTCAGCTCCTTCTTCGCTGTAAAATGCAAACAAAACTTGTAACGTTTTGATGCGGATATGTCTTCTGTTCAGCATGATATAATTACTTGTACGGTAGTCTTTACCACCGTTAAAAATGGTCTACAACGCCCCCCCATTAATTTTGTTGCGCTGTTGGCTCAATGTCAGATCTTTTTCTTCATCTCCCCAACGGCTGCAATTCTAGCTTCTGCCATTTGATTGGCAGCAAGGTATGTCGGAATTTTATCCTCACTTGATTTTTTATAAATATCCAAGGTGGTTTGGTAAATCTGTTCGGCCTGTGCCAACGCTGCATTGCGGTTGTAGCCAATGATTTCCCAATAACAATTGATGATGCCACCCGCATTCACCAAATAATCTGGCGCATACAACATGCCTTTTTCAAGCACTTTCACGCCATGTACTTTTTCATCCTTCAACTGATTGTTGGCGGCTCCGCAAACAATTCCACAATTGAGCATGGCCAAAGTTTCGTCGTTAATGGTGGCTCCCAAAGCACATGGACTGTATATATCCATGTCCTGCTTGTACACCTCGTCCACATTCACTGCGGTCACGCCGTAAGTGTCCACCACATGTTTCACACGGTCGTCATAAATATCGGCGATCATCACTTTGGCGTTCTCTTTGACCAAATGCTCCACCAAATATTCGCCCACATGGCCTACACCTTGAACCAATACCTTTTTGCCGGCCAAGGAGTCGTTTCCTGTCAACTGTTTCACACTGGCCTTCATGCCCATGTACACACCATACGCTGTTACTGGACTTGGATCTCCACTGCCTCCGCGGTACTCGGGAAGACCAACCACGTGATTGGTTTCCATTTTGACGTATTCCATGTCGCGGGTCGAAATTCCCACATCTTCTGCTGTAATGTATTTGCCACCAAGGCTATTTACAAATTTGCCAAATCGACGGACCAACGCCTCGCTCTTGTCGGTGCGGGCGTTGCCGATGATCACCGCTTTGCCTCCTCCGATATTCAAACCGGCCAAGGCACTTTTGTATGTCATGCCGCGCGACAAACGCAATACGTCGGTGATGGCATCGGATTCGCTGGCGTATGCCCACATGCGTGTTCCGCCAACAGCGGGCCCCAAAGTGGTATTGTGAATGGCGATGATAGCTTTCAGACCGGTGGCATTGTCCTGGCAAAAAACCACTTGTTCGTGGTCAAAGGTCGACATCGCACCAGTAATTGATCCTCCGGTGGCATTGACCGCAGGTGTGCTTTTCAATTCTGACATATCAAAAATTTTCTTTGCTGATTAAATATAAAACGGCTATCGGCCGAAATAGCGGGCGCAAAAGTAGTTGGATTATCCCGATAAATGGGATTTACTGTAAAATTTCATCGATTGCCAACGCCAGTCTGCGATCCTTTTCTGTGATCACGTCGCCTGCGTCATGTGTACTCAATTCCAATTTCACATAATTGTAGACATTGAACCAAGCGGGGTGATGATTCATCTTCTCAGCGATAAACGCTACCCTTGTCATAAAGGTAAACGCCTCTTGAAAATCCTTGAATCGAAACTCACGGATGAGCTTGTTGTCGATCTCTTTCCACATAATTTTGATGGTATATACGCCTCAAACCTACGAATAAGCCTTGGAATAACGAAATAATTCTTTGGAAAGATCAGAGGATACGCAGATTCCAATGGTGTGGATCATCCAAAAGTCCTCTTTTCAAGAGATCCAAATGATCCGCGGCCTTCATCGGGAAATCTTCCGGTGTTTGGGACTTGAGCGTAAACTCCTCGGTACCATAGGTTATGCTGCGTATCGGGGCAATGGTCGCTGCCGTGCCCACTCCGAAAGCGGTGTCCAACTTGCCTTCGCGCATCAAAGCCACTATTTCGGCCACCGATATCTTGCGTTCCTCTACCGTATAGCCCATGTCGCGACCGATCTGCAACACCGAATCGCGCGTAACGCCATTCAATATGCTGTCGCTCAACATCGGCGTGAGAATCGTATTGCCCGATTGGAAGACCACATTCATGGTTCCGCTTTCCTCGAAATACGCATGTTCTTGCGAATCCGTCCAAAGAATCTGGTCAAATCCTGCGTCTTTGGCGATTTGCGTCGGAAACAACGACGCACCATAATTGCCCGCTGCTTTTGCATGCCCCGTGCCGCCTTTCACTGCACGAGTGTACTTGTCCTCGATGCGAACCCGCAGCTCATTGGTATAGTACTTCCCTACGGGACAACTGAATATCACAAACATATACGTCTCACTGGGGCGAACTCCCACAAACTCATCCACCGCGAACATGTGTGGACGGATGTACAAAGACTCACCTTCACCGCGGGGAATCCAATCGGCATCCAATTGAACCAAAGCGCGCAAGGATTCCACAAAGGTCTCAACAGGCAAATTGGGCATGCACATCCGTGTAGCCGAAACATTCAATCGCTCTGCATTCTTTTCAGGACGGAAGACATAAACCTCGTTTCGTTCGTTCTTATAAGCCTTTAATCCCTCAAAAATGGCTTGGCCGTAATGCAAGGCGCTAATGGCTGGACTGAAAGGTATGGGTCCATATGGCGCAATGGAGGGACGTTTCCAAGCTCCATCGCTGTATTCGATAACCACCATGTGATCCGAAAAAGTTTTGCCAAATCCCAAATTGGCCCAATCCACCTCGTGGATGCGGCTATCGTTTGTTTTGCGGATGTCGATACCCGCATGTGTTGCTATCATTAAGCTGTTTGAATAAGATACTGCCGAGCGGCTTTCACTTGCTGAAATTTCTTCCGATCAACTTCACAAACCTATTGCAAAACTTTCAATTGATCAAATTCTATCGGTGCTGGGGTAATGGACAATTGACTTTCAGACCATTGGACTACTCAAAATAATCACCGCAACCGCGCAATACCTGATCGGGAAGGGTAATGGTGACAGAGGTGCCGTGCTGTTTGTCCCCATCGTCGGTGCAAATGCCACTCACAATAGCCACCTGCATGGTCGCGCTCCCGTCATCGCCTTCGAGTTGTCCGGTGTACTTGACTTCGTTGGTTCCCACCGTGGGCTGACCTTTGTCCTCTCCTTTTTGCTCCATGATCGGCAATTTGCTCAATGTGCCTCGAAGGGTATCTGCTCCATAATCCAAGACCAATTCCACTGGAAAGGTGCCTTTCTCTGTCGACATCATTTGCAAATTCCAACCCGGCTCATTGCCCGAAGCTTTGAAATACAATTCCGGTCCAACTGTTGTTGATGTTTGCTGCTGTTTGTCCGGCTTATCCGATGCAACGGGCGTTTCGCCGCAACTGGCTGCTAGAAATAGAACAAGAAGTGCAATCGTGTGATGTCCTTTCATGATGGGTATTTGTGCGGTGAAAGTACAAAAGATGGGCATACAACGGCGATATCCGACGGGCTTTTATTTGCTTGATGGGCGGAAATCCATTCCACAGGAGTAAAGCCCATGATGGACATCGAATCAGAAAGGAAATCCTATACCCAA
>CANHSF010000259.1 GCA_947463065.1 Flavobacteriales bacterium
CGCTGGCCGAAAGCACAACGCCTTCTCCAGGACAGGACATCATAACAGGATCTGCAGTTACGGTCGGAAAAGGCAAAACGGTTAGGGCCACTTGATCCGCATCGGTGCAACCGTTGATGTCGATACCAATCACGGAATAGTTGACGTTGGCCAAAGGCGTTGAGTTCACCGCGGATCCGTTTGTTGTATTTAGGTAGGTAGCCGGCGTCCATGTATAAGTGGCTGCCCCAGATGCATTCAAGGCGTATGGCAATCCGTAGCATACATCGGCATCGTTGCTGCATGTTACGGTTGGCAAAGCGTACACTTCGATATCGATCATATTGCTGCCGCCGCATTGATCAGAAGCATCAAAAAAGATGGTATGCACCCCTACACCAGCAATTTGAGGATCAAATGTGTTGTTGCCCAAGACGCCATTGCCAAAGAACGTTCCTGGCATATCTGCAAATAGGAAGATCGGGGCTGCATCGATGCAAAGGTTGTTGACGGGTTCAATTGCGGGGACGTATTGCGGCACTACCTCGATGACATACGTCGCGGAATACGTGCAGGGTATGGACGGGGTAAATGCAATGGAGAACGAGCCGATTCCAGCCGCCAATGGATCAAATGTACCATCTGGCGCAATAAATGGTCCGCTGAAGGTGCCGGGATAATTGGCTGCATAGGCTACAGGGCCCTGGAACTGACAGATCTGGTTGGGTCCTGCAATGGTGGATGTATTCCAGCCCAAAAATGTGAAGGTCTCGGTGTCGTTCAAATTGTTTTGGCCACTCTCACCTGTGCACGAAGTGGCATCAATGGCGCTATTGGGCGAACAATCGGATACCACCGACAATGTGAAATCGATGGTTTCCATAGGATTGACCAACGGTGGATTCAAGGTGGTCACATCCAAGGTCATACTGAAATTGTATGGAAATGCTGTGATTTGATCCAACGAATCCGCAATGAATTGATACGGATCCGACGAAATCTCAGCATAGGTGTTGCATTGGATAGGCGAGATCACTGTAATCGGCGGAACAGCGAAAATACTTGCGGTAGTGGCCGAGCATGAGTTATCGGTTATAGCAGAGCTATATCCTGGAGGTGTGGAGTAGGTGATGGTTTGCATTCCACCGCATCCGCTCATCCCCGTGAAGGTCAAAGTTGCATCGGTCAATGCGCCAATATCTCCTCCAATGCAGTCGTAAATCTGTACAGCCCATCCCGCATTGGTGGTTTCGCAGCCGTAGAATGCCGACCAGTTGGGCGCCGTGCTGTTGAGTCCGTATGTTCCGAAGGTTCCTGAAAGCGGTGTCGTAGCCGCACAAATGTTCAGGTTGTTGGTGGATTCTGTGCTAAAGCATAAACTTGAAATATTGTTGCCACTGTTGCAAACACTGCCTTGTCCGATGGCTCCCGGATTCGGTGACAATACCACCGATGGGCTTCCGCATGAGGCGGGGCCAACGAGATAAAATGCCAAGTCGCTCACCCACGTATGTGTGCCGCTGAAACATACATTGATTTGGGTATTGGCATCCACGAACATCGGATTCGGTGGCAAATTGGAATAGCCGCTCGTGAATCCGCCATTGCCCCAAGGCGGAGTGATGTCAATAATGCCTTCAAGGACAATCTGCGTGCAACTCGGATCGATGGAGAAAAGGTCTACGTTCAATCCACCGCCGCTGTCTCCATTCAGATACTGTACGATCCAAGCATTGTCGCAACCCACGACAGTTCCACCTGCCTCGGTGATGACCACGTTGTAGGCGCCTGGCGCTAGGTTGTCAATGATACTGATATCGGGAGTGAGTTCGGATAGAAAGAACGACCATACGCCTGTTTGCACATTGAAATAATTCCAAGTAAAGGTGAATGGACCGGTACCCGATGGCGGTGTAGCTTGCAATGCTCCCAATTCCTGCACAGGATAGAAGTAGATGCTATCGTTTGGATTGTTGTTGGTGTATTGGGTCAATTCGGCACACGTAAATCCTGTGATTTGAGCGCGCAATTGGAGCACAGCACAAAACAGAATCCATATGAGCAGTGATTTTCTCATGAGTTAAGGCAGTTGTTTAACTCGCCGGAGCAAGTTATGATAGTAAGCTAAGGGCAATGGAACATTCCAATGCAACAATAGGACTGCAAGAATAACTCAAGGGTTGCTTATACGCAAGACGGCGTTAGCACAAATTAAAGGCTTTGGAATAAAGATCAAACCATTGAACCGAACGAGATTTAGTCAAAATGGGCGAAGGC
Organism: Flavobacteriales bacterium; assembly: GCA_947463065.1. Classification (GTDB taxonomy): domain Bacteria; phylum Bacteroidota; class Bacteroidia; order Flavobacteriales_D; family Sanyastnellaceae; genus CANHSF01. The sequence goes on from CANHSF010000259.1 coordinate 2,257, forward strand.
ACTACTTTTCGCAATTTTACATCTCACATGCTGAAGGATTTAGCTTTAGTTTAACACATCAATTTAATCGTTCAATATTTTTTCACTCTTCGAGTGGTTTGTTCTATCATTCGTTTGATGGTCTTGTTACGCAAGCATTTCGCAGGGGTTGCATTTTTTTTACCTTTTTTCAAAATATTCTGTTAAGCCCTCATTCTCAGGGGGCTTTGGCGGGTTGTGTTATATCTTGCCGCCCAATGAACGCTCTTGTTGTTTTTTGCGGCGCCTCAGCGGGCAACGATTCCGCCTATACAGATGAAGCCTACGCTTTTGGCGCCCTGTTGGCTGCCCGTGGCATCCAACTCATATATGGCGGTGCCAGCATCGGTGTTATGGGGGCTGTAGCCAATGGCTGTCTTGAAAATGGGGGAAAGGCCATTGGTATCATTCCCGATTTTTTCATGACCAAAGAGGTGGCTCACGATCATTTGACCCAAACCATAGTGGTCAAAACCATGCACGAACGTAAGTTGTTGATGTACAAAATGGCAGATGGCGCTGTCGTATTGCCGGGTGGTTTCGGCACCATGGACGAATTCTTCGAAGTGCTGACGTGGGCGCAATTGGGAATGCACAAAAAGCCCATAGCGCTCTTCAATATCGCTGAATACTATACACCGCTAATGGCCTTTATCCAGCAAGCCCAACAGGCCGAATTTATTGCGCCTGCCGATCGCAACCTGGTGTTGTGTGCTACCAGTGCGGAAGACGTGATTCAGAAAATGCTAGAATATCAGGCCAATCCGCGCAAAGTGTGGGTCCAATTGGACGATTTATAAGTGCTAGGTTCTAAAGCGCAAAGCGATGTCCTCGAAGAAATTCTTCAACAGACATGCGCTTTTTTCCTTCCAGTTGCAGATTGAAGGCATAGTACCATCCATCAGAACAGCCAAATTTTAGATAGGTTTTGCCATCGCTCTTGTACCCTTCCTCTTGTTGGCCGGTGTGTTCTGGTCTGCCTTCGTAGATTTTCAACTGTTTGGATTCCAGGTGGGTAAAAGCAGCAGGGTAAAGCGATAATCCGCGAACGTGGTTGTGAACAACGGCTACGCCTCGATGAAAAGGTATCGCCAAATCGTCCTTCAGAATTTTGGGTGCATGTGGAAGTTGGGGGTCATTCGATAATTCGGCCTGCTCGATGCTCTGCAATCGGTTTTCGGCAATGGCATCCACTGCCCGGGCCAAGACGGATGCACCCATTTGCATCATGCGATCGTGCACAGAACTGGCATTTTCATCGGGGCCAATGGTCATGGTCTCCCGCAAAAACACGCGGCCAGTATCGATCTCGTGTTGCAATTGAAACACGGTCACACCTGTTTCTGTC
>CANHSF010000260.1 GCA_947463065.1 Flavobacteriales bacterium
AACCAAACTCTGCATCCTTTCCAAACTCTTCCTTTGCATGCACAATTCCAAAAACGTCTTCCGCTCTAAATCGACTAGATACTTTTCACTGACTTGCGTCGCTCCGCTCAGATCGCCACCTGCAAGCACAAAGCCCAGTTTTTCCGAAATCAATTGATCGTGCTCGCTGATGTAGTTGCCGCTCTTCATGCTGTTGGCTCCCACATACACTATGCCCAAGGCCTCTTGTCCCAATACAGTAATGTCTTTGCGCATCACCGGTTGGGTGTAGCCGGCTTGTGCCAATTCCAAACATGCTTCCTTGGCGCGGGAGAGTTGCAGCTCGCGACTTACAATGACTTCATCAATTCCAGGGCGCAAGTAACCAAGATCAAATGCTTCGTAAGCCGATGTGCTGACCTTCGCTTGCCCAATGGTGAGGAAACGATTGCGGAAGGTGTTCAACCGAATGTCGCCTTCGCGGAACTCATCGCTGCAGCGAAGGGCGAATTCCTTGGTGCCCGCACCTCCGGGGATAACACCCACACCGAATTCCACCAAGCCCATATACAATTCCGCATGTGCAACCACTTTGTCCACATGCAAATTGATTTCGCAACCGCCACCAAGTGCCAAATTATGCGGAGCCCCAACAACGGGTATGGATGAGTAACGCATACGCATCACGGTGTTTTGGAAGGCCCGCACTGCCATGTCCAATTCTTCATAGTCTTGATCGGCGGCCAACATGAATATCATGCCCACGTTGGCTCCTGCCGAGAAATTTTCGCCATCGTTGTATAGCACAAGACCCTTGTACGATGCTTCGGCCAAATCCACTGCTTTGTTCAAACCTTGAATCACCTCGCCACCAATGGTGTTCATTTTGGTGGACCAACTGCAACACAAAATGCCATCGCCCAAATCACGCACGGTGCAGGCACTGTTGGACCATACAACGGACGACGTGGGCAATTGCGAAAGCACAATCATGTGTTCGGGCGCAGGCACTTGTTGGTAAGATGCGCTGGCGATATCATAGTAATATTTTTTGCTGTTTTCGACTTTGTAAAATGAAGTGTGTCCAGCGGCCAACATGTCTTTTATCCAAGTGGCAACCGAATGACCATTCGCTTCGGCGTCCGCCATTCCTTTTGCAATGCCAATCAAATCCCACGATTCAAAAGGACCCAATTGCCAACCAAATCCCGCTTTCATCGCGTCGTCGATACTGTACAGGTGATCGCTGATTTCGGGTATGCGGTGGCTGACGTAGGCAAAAAGTCCGGCAAAGGATTTTTTATAGAATGTACCGGCAACATCTTTTCCGTTGTACAACATGGGAATGCGTTGTGCAAGTTGATCTACCGATTTCGTAGCCTCGAGGGTGGCAAATTTGGATTTCTTTTGCTCTTTGTACTCTAAGGTGTTCAGGTCGAGCGAGAGGATGACGGTTTCGCCTTTGTCGCTTTTCGTTTTTTTATAAAAACCTTGTTTGGTCTTGTCGCCCAACCATTTGTTTTCGGTCATTTTTGCGACATAGGCAGGTATCTCAAATACGCTGCGTGCCTCGTCGTTGGGGCAGTGCGCATGCACACCATTGGCGACATGCACCAAGGTGTCGAGTCCCACTACATCGCACGTTCGAAATGTTGCTGATTTTGGACGCCCCAACACTGGACCGGTCAGTTTGTCCACATCTTCAACCGTGAGGCCCAATTCGTTGACGAGGTGGAAAAGGGCTTGGATGCTGTATACGCCAATCCGGTTGGCAATGAAAGCAGGTGTGTCTTTGCACAATACCACGGTCTTGCCCAAAAAGCGTTGTCCGTAGTCGTGCAGAAATGCAATGAGCTCCGCGCTGGTGTCGGCATTGGGTATGATCTCCAACAATTTCAAATAGCGCGGTGGATTGAAAAAGTGGGTTCCACAAAATTGTTTTCTAAAATCTTCGCTTCGGCCCTCCGCCATTAACGCGATGGGAATGCCCGATGTGTTGCTGCTCACAATGGAGCCCGGCTTGCGGTAGCGTTCCACCTCATCAAATATGCTGCGCTTGATGTCCAATCGTTCTACGACAACTTCAATCACCCAATCGCAATCTTTGATCTTGGGCATGTCCATATCAAAGGTGCCCGTTGCAATTCGTCGTGCAAAGGATGAGCGGTAGATGGGCGATGGATTGCTTTTTAAGGCAGTTTGCAGAGCGCCTTGAACAATGCGTTGACGAACTGTCGGCGATTCCAATGTGAGGCCTTTGGCTGCTTCTTCGGGCAAAAGTTCTTTCGGTGCAATATCCAAGAGCAGGACTTCTACACCAATGTTAGCAAAGTGACAAGCAATGCGCGATCCCATGACTCCGGAGCCCAACACTGCAATTTTTTTTATCGTTCTTTTCATATTTTGTTTGGACTTATTGTCCGAATATTCTGTTATTGTCTAATTCTGTATTGATGATTTGCATGACTGCAAAGAAGGTGGCCAATTGATCGGCGGGGATCACGTTTTGCATGTGCCGATTGAATGCGATCACATGTTGTTTGGCAACTTCACGGTACTCTTGGCCTTTGGGTGTGATGTGAATGAAAACTTTGCGGGCATCGCCAACGTCGCGCTTGCGGGTGATGTATCCTTGTTCCTCCATGGTTTTCAGTAAGCGCGATAGGCCCGTGGGTTCCATGCCCATTTTGGGGCCGAGTTTGGTAGCTGGTGTTCCGTCTTTATCGATGCTCAATAGGGCATATGCCATTGGCATCGTTGCGTTGACTTGCGCAGCTTGTGCATTGTACGTTTTCGACATCTTGGCCCAAGCCCAGCGGATATGGAAATCTATTGTCTCTTCGGGTTTCATGGCAACGGGATCATACGCAAGTTTAATTCAGAAAGTTATGCGCGCATAGAAAATAATGGGCCTTTTAGACGAATGATTCGTTTTGGGCGACAAGGCACATCCGTTGGCATTTGGAGAGTGGCGTTATACGTGTTTTGGGCTTTTCGGTTGCGTTGGTGTTTCAGCTTCTGTGCGGGCCGCTGAAATAGAGCCGGGGCATAAATGCAATCCAGTTTGGGACAGCAATCCATTTAGAGCGATTGATTCAGTGTATGCATCGCTTAGCCTTCAAAACTCGTTGCAAATATGGTTCGGACGCGCACCCAAGTAAACGATACTTTTGGGTGTAAGGATATGAAACCAAACCAAGTGATCTTTTCATACAAGGTGAGATATGTGTTGCTTTCATTGTGCTGTGCCTCGGTGTTATTCGCCTGCACGACGAGGCAACACTCGTCCAAAACAGTACAGTACGAAGTGCTTTTGGCTCCTCAAGTGCAAAGCGAATATTTGCCATCGCAATATGTTCGTTTTGCTTTGGGCGATTGCAAAAGGGTAAGCCGGTCCGAGAACCGCTGGCAATTCACGTATACGGAGCGCAATCGCGGCCAACGCAAGTTGCAAAGGGCATTTGAGGCGGATTCGCTAGTTCGTTCCATCGTTGTAGTGGACTCGTTGATCCAACCTCCCACGAATTCAACCAATCAAGGTTTTCATAAATCAAATCCAATAAAAAACCAATAATCACATCAATCCATGAGAGTTGTTACACTCGCTGCATGCTGTTTCCT
>CANHSF010000261.1 GCA_947463065.1 Flavobacteriales bacterium
GACCACCAACTCCAAATTCCTCAAGGGATTTGCCTATAATTTTACGCGCAACACGGACGATGCCAACGATTTGTTGCAGGACACCTTGTTGAAAGCCCTCCGTTACAAAGACCATTTTCAGGAAGGCACCAATTTCAAAGGATGGTTGTTTACCATCATGCGCAATATTTTCATCAACGACTTCAAGCGCAAAAAACTTCGCAAGACGGTTACCGATTCGACCAACGATCAATACTACCTCAATTTTGGTCGTGTGAGCGATGACACCGTGAACCGCAGCATCAATGTCAAAGACATTCATAAGTCCATCGACCAGTTGAGTTACGAATACAAAACGCCCTTTCAAATGTTTTTGGACGGCTACCATTACGACGAGATCGCCGATGTGATGAGCATCCCGATGGGCACCGTGAAAAGCCGCATCTTCCATGCCCGCAAGCGTTTGATGGCAGATTTGAAAGACTTTCAATAAATAGAATTCGAATAAAGTGCACTCAAAAGACCAACTTTCGTTGGTCTTTTTTTATTATCACCAATGGTTAGCCGTCCTCTAATGGATTATTTCATTGTCCATTGGTAGTGCAACCTCCGTTATATTTGTATAGTCCTATAACCAAGGAACCTGCAAAAGGAACTTACTCTGCTCGATTCGTTTACAGCATGGCCTGCACCGAACGTTACCTCACCAAAAGCGATGGACCCTCGCGTTTGACTGAGTTGTACGTACGACGCGGCTTGCAAACGCAAAAAGGGCCAAAGTTGCTTTCATTCAAACAAGATTTGTAAAGGAAAATACCTATGATTCGTTCATTCATTGTCGTCCTCATCGCACTCATCAGTACACTGCAGATCACTGCGCAAGTGGTGGTCAACGAATTCTGCACAGCCAATTATTCCAATTGGGACAACGGTGGAGAATTTGAAGATTGGATTGAGTTTTACAATCCGGGCGGAGCAGCAGCTAATCTGTCGGGGTATTGGCTCAGCGACAATCCCGCCAATCCACAAAAATGGGAGTTTCCTGCAGGCTCTACCGTTCCCGCTGGCGGATTTCTTGTGGTTTTGTTGAGTGGAACAGGCGCTTATGACCCCAATTACTTGGGATATCGAAATACCGACTTTCGCGTGACCCAAACCAATGGCGAAAGTATTTTATTCTCCAATGCTGGCGGTACCGTGCTCGAGTCGTTTGATTTGAGCATCATTGGAGCCTTTCAAGCCAATCACAGTTACGCCCGCACCACAGACGGCGGAGCCACTTGGGCCATCCACAGCAACCCTAGCCCATCAGCGGCCAACGGCGGTGCCACTTACAGCGCATACGCCCAGCGCCCCACGATCAGTATTGATGCCGGATACCAAGCTGGGCCTATCGGAGTGACCATCGCTTCAGAGCCGGGTGCGACCATTTATTACACCCTCGACGGCTCGGAACCCGACAATACCGACAACCTGTATACCGGTATCATCAACATCACCGAAACTACGGTGCTGCGCGCCATCGCCTATTCAGCAGACGCCTCGAAATACGCCAGTTTGATTGAAACCAATACCTATTTCTTCGGAACAGACCAGCACACTATTAAGGTTGTTTCGATCAGCGGAGCAACTTTGAGCGACGGAGAATGGGGCTGGGGCGGTGACGAAATGACGGCCATTGAATTTTTCACAGCCGCTGGAACCCTGATCGCAGAAAGCCAAGGCGACAGCAACGAGCACGGCAACGATAGCAATGCTTATGATCAACGTGGATTTGACTACATCACACGCGACGCTTTGGGTTACGACAACGTGGTGGCAGCGCCCGTGATTGCTTCAACCGATCGGCCAGCATACGAACGTTTGATTTTCAAAGCAGCGGCCAATGACAATTACCCATTTTCTGGCGGAGCGCACATTCGAGATGCCTATGTGCAACACCTGTCGCACGTGGGCGGATTGCATCTCGATGAGCGCAAGGTTGAGTCGTGTGTGCTGTACATCAATGGAGAATACTGGGGCGTTTACGAAATCCGTGAAAAAGTAGACGATGTTGACTTCACCGAATACTACTATGACCAACCCGATGGATTTATCGACTTCATCAAAACTTGGGGCGGTACTTGGGCCGATTATGGTTCGGCCAACGATTGGAACGACCTTGTCGACTTTGCTACCACCAACGACCTCAGCGTACAAGCCAATTACGACTACGTATTGAGCCAGTACAACCACATGAGCTTGATCGATTACTTTGTGCTCAACAGCTATGTCGTTTGCACCGACTGGTTGAATTGGAACACAGCGTGGTGGAGAGGCCGTCATCCCGATGGGGACGCAAAAAGATGGCGCTATGCCCTGTGGGACATGGACAATACCTTTGGCCATGGAGCCAACTACACCGGAGTGCCGAGCAACGACCCCAATGCTGATCCATGCCAAATCGATGAAATGGGCGATGTGGGCGGACAAGGTCACGTGCCCATTCTCAACGCCATGTTTGACAATCCCAATTTTTTGGCCGATTATCTGCAGCGCTATGCGGCATTGAGCAATACTGTTTTCAGTTGCGAATACATGAATCACGTTTTGGATAGCATGATAAACGTCATTGAACCCGAGATGCAACGCCAATGCGAGCGCTGGGGCGGTGACATCAACACATGGCTCAACAATGTGCAAGATATCCGCGACTTCATTGCACAGCGCTGCAACGACGAGATCGTCGGTGGCTTAGAAGATTGCTATGATGTGGAGGCGTTTACGGTTACGGTTCAAATCGATGGTATAGGAGAGATTGTGTTCTCGACCGTTGACCTCGATAACACCATCGTGCCTTGGAGCGGAACCTATTTTGGCGATTTGCCCATTCAATTGGAAGCCATTACAGAAGGCACTGGATGCGGCAGCTTTACCGGCTGGCAAATTGTAACGGGCACAGGAGTCATTGCCGATCCCAATAGTCCAAATACGACCTTGACCATCTCTTCAGACGTAACCATCAAGGCCATTTTCAGCGCTCCTGCAAGCGGTGCCATTGCCGTGATGACCGATGTGAATTTGGCAGGTGCAGGAAGTATCTTGTTCAATGGAACAGCCGCTACTCCCCTGCCCTATACCGGCAGTGTGGAAGCCGGTGCCCTCACCACTTTGAGCGTCACCAGCAACGAATGGTTTGAGTTCATCGAATGGGAAAGCTTGCACAGTGTCATAAGTCCCAACAACAGTGCTACCGCCATCACCTTCAACCCTTGCGTGGCCGATACCATTACGGCGGTATTCGAAGCCATACCGCATTTTACTGTGACCTTGGATTTGGGCGAAGAAGAAGGCGGAAATGTATTGTTCAATGGATTGCCGATCGATGGCCCATTGCCTTGGTCACAGGTTTTGGAAGGTGCAATCAGCTACAGCTTTACAGCTGTTCCAAGCGATGAGTGGAGCACGTTCATGTATTGGCTAGTCAATGGAGAACAAGTCTCGACAGAAGAATTGATGTCGATGATTTTGGATGAAGACGTTACGATCACCGCCGTATTTGATGTGACCCCGCACGTGACCTTGA
>CANHSF010000262.1 GCA_947463065.1 Flavobacteriales bacterium
ATTGTTTGGTTTGGAGAGGCGGTACCCATGCTTGAACATGCCGCCGATTGGTGTGCGCAAGCCGATGTGTTTGTGGTGGTCGGAACATCGCTTCAAGTTTATCCAGCTGCTGGATTGATTCATGAAGTGCCTTTTGCGGCCAAATGTTATATCGTCGATCCCAACATACCACAAACTGGTGGATTGCATCGATTTGAGCCCATTATCAAGGGCGCATCTGAAGGATTGTTTCAATTGGCGCAATCCTTAGTCCCTGAGTTTCAATTGTAGCGGTCGGCTACTTTTGTGTTTTTTTGGTGGCGAACAAAAAATCACTTAGGTTTGACCTGTGTGCCTTTAAACGGGTGCTTTTCATTTTTTTAATGCAATCTAAACTAAACCATTTTTTATGTCGACAGCAACATCATCGATGAACCATGCCCCAAAACATCCTGCGGGTTTGTGGGTACTTTTTGGCACCGAAATGTGGGAGCGCTTCAATTTTTACGGAATGCGAGCGATTCTTACCTTGTTTATGGTGAATTCACTTGTAATGAAGGAGGAAGAGGCTTCCTTGATTTATGGCGGTTTTCTCGGTTTGTGTTATCTCACACCCATGCTCGGCGGCTTTATCGCCGATCGATTCTTGGGCAACCGCAACTGCATTTTGTTGGGTGGAACCATGATGGCGGTTGGGCAAATGTTGCTTTTCTTTAGTGCTTCTGTGTTCAGTACCAATTTGCCTCTGGCCAAACAGTTGATGTGGGTGGCATTGGGCGTTATCATTTTCGGCAACGGTTTCTTTAAGCCCAATATCTCCAGCATGGTTGGAAGCCTGTATCCCAAACAAGAAAAATCAAAATTGGATACGGCCTTTACAATCTTTTATATGGGAATTAATATTGGAGCTTTCCTTGGCCAGTTCTTCTGTCCGATTTTGGGCGATGTAAAAGTGGATGGGGTGCGCGATATTTTCGCATTCAAATGGGGATTCTTAGCGGCATCCATCGCTATGATCATCGGAACATTGGTTTTTCTGGTGCTAAAAAACAAATACGTTGTAACGCCAGATGGTTCTCCGATCGGCGGTTTGCCTTCCAAAAACCTAGCTTCTGATTACGAAGAAGGTGAGGCGCAAAAGGCTGAGTTTTCCTTGAAATCATTGATCTTGTCGGTCGTGGCGTTTATCGGTTTGTTCTTTATGTTCCGTTACTTTCTCGATGGAAAGAATGCGATCAAAACAGTGATTTATCCATTGATCTATGCCAGTGGTATTACTTTGGCTGGTTTGATCATCTCCGATAAAAGTTTGACCAAAGTGGAGCGAGATCGCATCTTGGTGATTTATATTGTTTCGTTCTTTATCATTTTCTTTTGGGCAGCGTTCGAACAAGCTGGTTCATCCTTGACCTTTATTGCAGACAATCAAACCGACCGCAATTTCTTTGGTTGGGATATGCCCGCCTCAATGGTGCAAATCTTTAATGGTATTTTTGTGGTGATTTTGGCCTTCCCGTTTAGTTTGATGTGGGACAATCTTCGCTCGAAAAACCGCGAGCCTTTATCTCCCGTCAAACAAGCCATTGGTTTGGCGATGATTGCATTGAGTTATTTCATCATTGCATACAACGTAAAAGATCTTGGCAACACGGGCTTGTTGGCCATCGGTTGGTTGATCTTGTTGTACTTCATTCAAACGGTAGGTGAGTTGTGCCTCTCTCCAATTGGTCTTTCTTTGGTGGGCAAACTGTCTCCCAAACGTTTCGCCTCTTTGCTTTATGGTGTTTTCTTCATCTCCAATGCAGCAGGTTATGCGTTGTCAGGAACCTTGGGGTCCATATTGCCTGCAACGGGCGATAAATTCCAAAAGGCCGAAAGCTTGGGCATTGATCTTCAGGGTGTCCTCAACAAAACGGTGACACCGACCGCGGAGCAAATCAAATTGTTGGAAGAGAATCAAATCAGCGCTACAAATCCTGTGTTTGCTGGCTTCGAAATCCACAACTTGTTTGAGTTCTTCATGGTATTTGTCGTGTTGTGCGGCATGGCCTCTTTGGTTCTGTTGGCCATTTCACCCAGATTGAAAAAAATGATGCACGGCGTTCGATAAGCGCGTTGTGAATTGATTTGCATAAAAAAGGCTTGCCAAAATCCAACGGCAAGCCTTTTTCGTCTATTTTCACGCAAATCTTTTTTTTAAACCATGAACCAAAGTCAACCGTCGACTGCAAGCGACACCAGTTTGGAGGCAATCCGCAATTTTAAAGGCAAATATCCCAAGCAAATTTGGGCGTTGTTTTTTAGCGAAATGTGGGAGCGTTTTTGCTTTTATGGAATGCGCGGCATGCTCGTGTTTTTCATGATCAACAAACTCAGCATGGAGGATGCCCAAGCCAATTTGCAATACGGCGCCACCCAAGCTTTTGTGTATGCCTTTACCTTCATCGGTGGCCTATTTGCCGATAAACTTTTGGGTTATCGCAAGTCGCTGTTTTGGGGCGGATTGCTCATGATTTTCGGCAGTTTGATTTTGGCCATTGATCCGCAAGAGTATTTCTTTTTTGGCATTTCATTCACCATCATTGGCACGGGCTTTTTCAAACCCAATATTTCGACCATGGTGGGTGCGCTATACAAGGAAGGCGATGAGCGCACCGATGCGGGCTTCTCACTCTTTTATGCGGGGATCAACTTGGGTGCCTTGTTGGGAGGTTACATTTGTGTCGCTGTAGGCAAAGGCAATTTGTTTGAGTCCTTTATACCGCAAGCGTACAGTTGGAATTTTGCTTTTGGTTTTGCGGCGATCGTCATGATCATCAGCTTGATTACATTTATTTTCACCCAACGCCAGATGGGGCCCATCGGTCTTTCTCCACTGATGCACCTCGATCCCAGCAAACGAAAAACCCTTGAGTTGGCTACCTACCTGGGCTCTTTGTTGGTCATTCCGGCCATCATGACGTTGGTGAGTGTTCCGCAATACACCGATCTTTTTATGTTCATCATTGGCCCGGCTACATTGCTGTATTTGATCTACGAAATGACACAACTCGATGCGGTGGCCAACAAACGATTGATCGCCGCCATGGTGTTCATCGTGTTTAGCATTTTCTTTTGGGCTTTCTTTGAACAGAGCGGTGGTTCGCTGAGCATTTTTGCAGCCGAACATTTGACCGATCACGTTTCCATTTTCAAACTCGATCCCAACGGCGTCAATAATTCGGCGAATTCGCTTTTTGTGATTGCATTGGCTGCGCCGCTTGGCCTATTATGGATTTGGTCGAGCCGCAGAAAGGCCGAACCCAATACCCTGATCAAATTTGGCCTTGGTTTTTTGGCTCTTGCCGGTGGCTTTTACATCTTTTCATATAACCGCATGTTCGCCGATGCAAATGGCGTAACGTCGTTGGATGTATTCACGATGGGGTGGCTAATCATTACGGTAGGGGAGTTGTGTTTGTCTCCGATCGGAATGTCGGTGATGACGAAATTGGCCCCTGTCAAATTGCAAG
>CANHSF010000263.1 GCA_947463065.1 Flavobacteriales bacterium
ACCAATGCGTTTCGGTACACGTTGCCGCGCGAATTGCATTTTCGAAATGGAAGCCATCGTATTTGGAGACGATGCCATATACGATGTCCCAACCTTTTGAACCTTGCGGTATTGCGCAGCCATGGCCTTTGCCAATAAGGAGCAGCCAAACATCCGGCAAGAATGGGCCTTCGTCCGTTGTGGCAATTTTAATTTCCTCAATGTCCTCCCACTTGATCTGTTCTGCGGGACGATTGGGGTGGCTGACTTTTATGTATACATCGGTTACCTCTACATCAAAAAGGTCTTCGTGTTGCACAGTCTTCTTTGCTTTTTTTCCAAACAATCGATCTAGGACGCCCATCTAGTGTTTTGATTGGTTTGGATGTTGTTGTTGATCAATTTCGTATTCTGCTCATTCCTGAACTCGTGTTTTTACCTAAAGCAGGAGAGATATGTGCAAAGGTTTCGAACATTTCAAAAGTAGCGTAAATCGGTTTCCATCTGAGGAGAATGGCGAAATGCAAAAATTGAATTTTACCGAATCCTTCACAACTCAGCAGAAAAGGTCGTGGGATGGGGTAGGAGATTGATCTACTTTTACCCCCATGCTTCCGTTCAACATTCGAATTCCCGAGGCCCAAAAGGGAGTAGCCTATATGCTGCTCGCGGTGGTGTTTTTTTCGGGTATGAATGCCAGTGTCAAAATGTTGGGGCATTTACCAGCGCATGAACTCATTCTGCTTCGTTCCATCATTTCGTTTTCCATTTCATACGCCATCATCAAGCGACTGGGGCTCAAGTTGCCCGGTAACAACCGCAAATGGCTCTGGGTAAGGGGCCTGTCTGGAACAGTAGCATTGTTTTTGTTTTTTCTATCGCTGCGCATGATGCCCTTGGCCACTGCGAGCACCATTCAATATTTGTCGCCCATTTTTACCGTCTTGTTCGCCACCTTTATCAACCATCAGAAGGTAAAGCCCCTGCAGGTGTTTTTTTTCGTAATGGCCTTTGCTGGAGTTTGGTGCATCAAAGGTTTCGATGACCGTGTTTCCTTATATGCACTTGCGGTGGGCATTGCCTCTGCTGCTGTGGCTGGACTCGCATACAATGCGATCATCAAATGCAAAGACACCGATCATCCCGTGGTGGTCATGATTTATTTTCCACTCATGAGCTTGCCCATCATGGCGGTCGCATGCATGTGGGAATTTCAAATGCCACACGGATGGGATTGGCTTTTCATTTTGCTCATGGGACTTACCGCCCAAGTAGCGCAGTATTCCGCAACAGTGGCCCTACAGAGCGGCACAGCAGCCAAAGTAGCGCCTTGGAATTATGTCGGCGCTGTTTTAGCAGTCATCAACGGCTACATTTTTTTCGGCGAATCCATCGGTGCATTTGCCTTGTTGGGCATGGCCATCATTGTTATCGCACTCATCTTCAGCGCCCGCTTCAACCCCAAAACGAGGTAACACTGTTCCCCGACTGAGCGTAGACGAAGGCACCGAACCCACAGAGCCCAGCCGAATCCCTCGTTTCCCCTTGAGCCCCCAACCCCTTGTTCGGAAATCCTTCTAACATCATTGCGGTGTAGCGGCCTGATCTACTTACTTTAGCAACACAATTTATTTTGCTTATTTGCGTTCGATGCGCGTCTCGATGAAGAATCTGTACAAAGTTATATCGCTCTGCTACCTCGCCTACTTGGTGTGCTCAACCTCTCATATGCACGCACAATTGGGTGGACTCACCTCTTTCAATGCTTTCAATATTCCCGGCAGTGCGCGCATGGCGGCATTGGGAGGGAATTTTGTCACAGCCAAAGACGGAGATTTGCATGTTGCTGCATTCAATCCTGCGCTGCTCGATAGCACCTTGGATGGGGCCTTGGGATTGAGTTACGTCAATTATTTCGATGGCATCAACCTTGGATATGCAGCATACGCTCGACGCATCAAGCCGCAATGGACGGCCTTGGCTTCCATGCAATTTGCAGGCTACGGTCAACAAACCGAGCTCGATCCATTGGGCAATGAAATCGGTTCGTTCACTGCCGGTGACTACGCCTTGACGCTCGGGTCGGGTTACCAGGTGGACTCGCTTTGGAGCATTGGGGCCAACCTAAAAACAATTTACAGCACCTTGGCGGGATTTACCTCATTGGCCATAGCGCTCGATGCTTCGGCGGTTTACCACAAGCCCAAAAAGAATTTCACTGCCACCTTCTTGGTGCGCAATCTGGGTGCACAAATCGTTGCCTACCAAAACGGCGACCGCGAAAAATTGCCTTTCGAAATGCAGATCGGTTTCAGTAAAAAACCCGCCCACGCACCGTTTCGGTTTTCGGTCATGTACGACAACATGCAACAATGGGATGTAAGCTACAAGGATCCAACGGCTTTGGTGGTGCGCGATCCCATTACGGGCGAAATCGTCGAAGAGGGCGGTTGGGTGTTTGGCGATCGGCTCATGCGCCATTTGGTGTTTGGAACCGAATTTTTGTTTGGCGACAAGTTGAGCATCCGGATGGGATACAATTACCGACGCCGCAAAGAATTGTCCATCTCTGACAAACCCGGTATGGCGGGTTTCTCTTATGGTTTCGGGGTCAAAATCAGCCGGTTTCAGGTCAGCTACGGCCGCTCCATTTTTCATTTGGCCGGCCCTGCGCACCACGTATCGGTTACCACCAACCTCAATCGGTTCGGGGCACAATAACCGTTGTGCTCCGATCAAAGGGGGCTATTTTTCGTAGATATCAAATTTTTGAAAAAAGATGTCCACATTGTAAATAGGTTACAATGAGATGCTTTTACATTGCATCACAATTCACGTCGCAATGCCATTTCCCCACACATTGCGATTCGTTTAACAGGAATAAAAAACATTAAACACATGTCAGAGATCAACAAAGAAAAATTGAAGGCACTCCAATTGGCCATGGACAAAATGGAAAAAACCTATGGCAAGGGTGCGGTAATGAAATTGGGCGATACAGCTACGGAGGCCATCGAGGTCATCCCCAGCGGTTCGATCGGTATTGATTTGGCACTCGGGATCAGCGGTTATCCCAAAGGCCGTATCGTCGAAATTTATGGTCCAGAATCTTCGGGTAAAACGACTTTAGCCATTCATGCCATCGCGGAGTGTCAAAAACAGGGCGGAATCTGCGCCATCATCGATGCAGAGCACGCGTTCGACAAATTCTACGCTGAATCCTTGGGCGTGGACACCGAAAATCTTTTGATCTCTCAACCCGATAACGGTGAACAAGGTCTCGAAATCGCCGACAACCTCATTCGCTCCGGCGCAATCGATTTGATCGTAGTGGACTCCGTAGCTGCTTTGACGCCGCGCGCAGAGATCGAAGGCGAAATGGGCGACAGCAGCGTGGGTATTCAAGCGCGCTTGATGTCAAAAGCTTTGCGCAAATTGACCGGTACGATCAGCAAAACCAACTGCTGCTGCATCTTCATCAATCAATTGCGTGAAA
>CANHSF010000264.1 GCA_947463065.1 Flavobacteriales bacterium
ACTGCCCACGTGGCAACCATATACCACAACGACTTCCAATGCCGTTTGAGCACAGCATAAGGCAAGAGAATAACAAAATGCGGTTTGAACAAGATGATCGCGCCGAGCACGATACCGGATATCGCAGGGCGTTGCTTTTGCCAATACGCAAAAACAAAAAGCGACATCGTCATTAAAATCACATTGACATTGCCCAAATGCAATTCGCGCTCGATGTGGTCGGCTCCATATACCAATCCAATGACCAAGGTCAGGAGCACCCCGCGGTGAGTGCCTTCGGACGGAAGCTTATCGGCATGTACATACACGACCAAAAGAAAAAACATGACCAATACAGCCGCCACAACAAAATAATATATCCCGGCAGCTATCGGATAGCTCAATGGCGTCAATAGCCAAAAGGGCAACGTGGCCACTGGTGAGTATTTGTAAAACCCACTGCTCACACCGAAGGCTTTGTGGTAGACTTGATCGCCATTTTGCAGTGCCGTGGCCGCATCGTAATACACCCTAAAATCGGCAAACTCATTGCGCCCGTTGATGTGCTCCAACACAAAAAAACCCAAAGCCAGGATCATCGCAGGTGCAATAAACCAGGACTTCAAGCGATTGGATGCCATCCACTCAAAAAAATCGTGTCGCGTAATGTTGTTGGCCATGGCCGCGAAATTAACCCAGAAAACGGGAGAATAACCTCCATATCTGCAATACCCGTGGTGTCGGGCATTCGCAATGACCATCGCATCCGCTGGTTTTGCACCCAGTCGGCTGGCATTGGCTTGCTGCTATGGGATTGCAAGGCGTTTATGACCCAGGAACACCTGTAAAAAACATCTGCGATGGGCATCCAATTATAGGTTACCTTTGGGTACACATTCACACTGCATGCTCTACTCACTCGAAACCAACCGGGTGCTTATCCGCCCTCTCGAAAAAGCCGATCAGCAAGCCTTGTGGCACCTTTTCGAGCGCCTCGACAAAGAACTCTTCCGCAATCCTGTCCCCGTTGTGGATCTGGCAAGTGCCGGGCATTACATCGATCAAAGCATTTTGGATTTGGCCAGCGGGCAAGCCATTTGTTGGGCATTGATGGACAAGGCCAGTGCAATGATGATTGGCTTGTGGCATTGGGCGCGAAGCAACAAAGACGAAGCCTCTATCTATTGTTGCATTGCACCGGAATGCATGCGCAAGGGGTATATGTCGGAGGTCGCGACAATCATGATCAGTCAGATGCCCGCATACGGCTTGAAAAAAGCGCTCGCCTCAGTGCCTGCACAAAACTTGGAAGCCCGTTACTTCATGCTGCACTTTGGGTGGACCTGCATTGAAAAAGGAAACGACGGCTACGAGACCTGGGAGTTTGTTTACAAATAGGCATGGTCAAGCACGTTAACAATTTCCAATAAACCGTCATGCGCGATGGTCTCCGTTGCGCATGTGCATGCGCAAAATAATCTATCCCATCCTGCGCAATCGGCGGTTCTTTTGCTGCGCAATTGAAAAAAAAAAGAGGCCCTCTTTCGAAGACCTCTTGTATGGTGACAATTGCAACCGTTTACTGAATCAAAAGATCCAATTTGCTTGATTGATTGCCGTCTGATATGATCAATTGATAAGCACCTGCTGCGAAAACGCTCACATCAATGGGTTCAGCAACCAAGCCATTGACTTGTTTGCTGTAAACCACTTTACCCAACATGTCCACGATTTGAATTGAGGCGTTGGCTATTGGAGCGCCACTGGTCACCTGCAACACATCCTTGGCTGGATTGGGGTAAGCAGAGATTTGCAAAGGATTGGTCAATTCCGCGACGCTAACGATGTTCACATTGACGGGAACACGATCGCTCTCGCACGTCACCGATGGCATTTGCACTTGCCAATTGTAGAAGTAGTAGTAATACGAAGCACCGAACGTACTGTTGTTGATGTTGCCAACCTCACCGATGGCATAAGGATACGTCACGCCAGAAGAATTGCGGAAAAGATTGTTTTCAGCGCAACCGATCTGGTAATTGCCCGGTACCAAATCAAAATTCAATGTGAGAATATTTTCGCCGATGGCACAATAGACTACAGCGCTATTCAATAAGTTTCCGCCGTTGTCGTAAAGCTCCACTGTGCGGTTGCCATCGACACCCTCTGCAGGCACATACGCTTTGACTTGAACCAAGGTGCAAGCATCGGTGATTTCAAAGAAAAGTCGACCGCCAGTAGCAGGCAAACCGCCACTTCCGGTGTTATCCAACTTACCGCCAGCCTCTATACCGCCGCCGTAAACCGTTTGCGAAGACACCCAAAATGTTGTGTTTTCGGTAATCATCGGCGTATTGAAAAACTCGCCGGTTCCCAAAGCATCGCCACCTACTTCGGCATTGTACCAAGTGAGGTTGCTACCGGTAGCATACAAGGTGGTATTGCCAGCCTCGCCGATGGTCACATCCGACGCAACTGGGGCGACATTGTTCAATACCTCAACATGAATGGTATTGCTGCCGTACTGAATACCTGAGCAAGCACCTTCTACGTTCACAGTGTAATCGCCCGACTCGCTCACAACGATAGAGGGCGTATTTGCACCATTGGACCACGAATAGGTCATTGCAGGCGTGGATGTCAAAATCACTTCGCCGCCTTGGCAGAAGGTGAGATCGCCTTGCGCCTCGATGACCGGTTCCTCTTGCGTAATCATGTTCACTACTACGTTATTGCTGAGCGCGGCACAATCATCGCCTGACCAAACCACAGCGCTATAATTGCCTGCATCCGACACAGTGATGGACTGAGAAGTCGCGCCATTGCTCCAAGTGTACGCATCGCCCTGAGGAGCAGAAAGCGTTACTTGATCGCCTTCGCACAAGCTGGTGGCGCCGTCAACTGTCAATTGAACAGGATCCAACAGGCAACCCACTTCAACGATTTCGTGCTGGGTATTGATGCTTGGATTCTCGATGGTCGTCACAACACCGCTTGGCCACTTTACCACAACCTGTGTGATAGCGTCTGCAGCGCCAAGACCGAAATGTGCGATCAACGAAGACGCTGGATCAAAACTTTCACCCGCGCGTACCTCACGAATTTGGACACCCCACGCTCCGTAAATCTCGATGCGTGCGCCGATTCCGTCTTTGTTGGACGAAATACCTTCCAATTCAAACTTGACCCAATTGTTGTTGTTGCCGCTGTTGATGAAAAGCGAATTGCCCGCAATGACATCGAGGAAACCGTCGTTGTTCATATCGCCAATACCGCCGCTATTGAAGGCCAATTGTGCACCTGTGAACGTGCCATCGCCATTGTTCCAATAGATCTCGTTGTCCATTTCCGAAAAAATATCGACGAACCCATTGTTGTCGAAATCGGCTGCATCGCAGTTCCAAGCACCGAGGTCGGTGGCATCGATACCGGTTGTGCCAATGATATCGGTGAACGTACCATCGCCATTGTTGCGCATGAAACGATTGGCCCAT
>CANHSF010000265.1 GCA_947463065.1 Flavobacteriales bacterium
CATTATGGAGACCATGACTCCACTTGATTTCTTGGATTTTCGAGATATGCTGCGCCCTGCAAGTGGCTTTCAGAGCATGCAGTTCAAACAATTGGAAGCCAAACTGGGACTGACCATGGAAGATCGCCATGGCAAAGAATATTATACAAGCCAGTTGCGCACGGAAGATGTGGCCAAGATTGTGGACGGCGAAAAAGAGCCTTCCATTTTAACGTTGGTCAATAATTGGCTCGAGCGCATGCCCTACTTCGATAATGCCACATTGTGGGATAGCGAATTTTGGACGAACTATCGTTCGGTTTACACCGAATCCTTGCGTCCTGGTGAAGAACAAAACACCCAGGTTTTTGATGAATTGTTCATGACCGACGAATCGCGAGAAAATCGCAAATTGAGCGACCGTGCTCGTCGAGCTGCCTTGTTTATTACTCTATACCGCGATTACCCCATATTGCAGAACCCTTTCCGACTCATCAATCACCTTTTGGAAATCGACGAGTTGTTGGCCACTTGGCGTTGGCGTCACATGAACATGGTGCATCGCATTATTGGCACGCGAGTGGGTACCGGTGGAAGTTCGGGCAAGGGCTACTTGCGCGAAGCGGCCATGAAGCATTACATCTTTGGAGAATTTGCCGAATTGTCCGGGTTCTTGGTGGAGCGCAATAAACTCCCCAAACTAAACGAATCCCTGCAGCGCAATCTGGGCTTTATTGTTTAATGTCAAGCCATTGATGCGTGCTTGTTAAAGACTAACTTTAGGCAAAAAACTTCTCAACTTGGAGGGGATGTGGGCTTTAATTGAGCTTTTCCTTGAGGCGCAAAAGGATCTCCTCTTCCAAGTATTCTGCCGCACCAAAATCAAAAAACTTGGCCCAAGCCTCAACATTTACGGCTACTTCTACCCTATTTTCATCGCTGTAGAGTAGGATTTCGATTTCCTTGCTGCGCTTGAGCAAACTCCATTTTTTGCTAGCCACAATGCGATTCTGGTCGCTGTCCAATTTATAATGGCCAATTTTGAGGTCGTTCAAAACTTCGCCAGCATGACGCAAGACCCTCTGTTTCGAAGAAAAGAAAATTCTCGAAGTCATATGTTTAGTATCGTTTAGTTAAGAGTTTCAAATATAAATTTTTTTTTGTAAGATTTTATGACTTTTCGATTTTTTCAACTTTAAGGTTTGAAAACCACTCAAAAACAAAATACTAGCTTCACCCATCTGTCGACGAATCGCAAAAATGTAAATACTGTAAAAACAAAAAGCCTCCCGAAGGAAGCTCTTGTGTGTTGTTAAAGACAACAGGATTATTGTTTCATGAACGTTTTGGTCAATGTACCTAATGATGAGGTCGCCTTTAGCCAATAAGCACCTTGAGGAAGGGCTGAAATGTCCAATTTTTCAGTGGTCGATTGCACGGTAATCTCTCGCACAACATCGCCATTGGCTGCGAATACGATCAATTTTTGTCCAACCATAGAAGCCGACAACTCAATTTGTACCATATCTGTCGCAGGATTTGGGAAAACTGTCATTTCCTGGGTTGCGGCTATATTGATCACCGCATTGTAGGCCAAGTTTCTGAACTCCTTGATTTTGTTTGGTCCATTGCCTGGATAAGAGCTTCCGTTCAAGGCGACATACAAAGCGCCTGTGTATGGATTCACGCACACATCGCGAAAACGTTGGTTGAGGCTTGTAAAGTATTGGTCTTCGCTATCGATGGTCAATCCATCGGCACTCAAGTGCAAAACCGATACCCGATCGTTGTTGCCGTTGGCACCAGCCAAACCACCCATCACTCCCATGATGATGCAGTTGTTCCACTCGGGAATAGCGGGATGATTGTAATACTCAATGCCATTTACCGCTACGCAAGGC
The DNA here is from genome assembly GCA_947463065.1 of Flavobacteriales bacterium. Lineage (GTDB taxonomy): Bacteria > Bacteroidota > Bacteroidia > Flavobacteriales_D > Sanyastnellaceae > CANHSF01. Next base: position 1,881 of record CANHSF010000265.1, read on the forward strand.
GTCCACGTTCTGATTGGCTCCTTGACATTGTTGGCCGCACAAAAGGTCTGTTCGGAGGCCGTATTGCACATACCTTCTACATTGGGCCAACCATAATTGCGTCCAGGTTCAATGATGTTGAATTCGTCGTTGTTGTTTTGACCATGCTCGCTGCTGTAAATGGTTCCATCGGGACCCAAACACAATCCTTGGATATTGCGATGACCCCAACTGTATGTGTACCCTGGCGCGTCTCCGTCATTGAGCACGGGGTTGTCGGCAGGCACCGTTCCATCGAGGTTTATGCGAAGTACCTTTCCGTTCAACGCTGCAAAATCCTGTGAACTATCGCCTCCATCGCCGGTATCGCCGGTGGACATCAAAATCTTTTGATCCGGTGTAATTACCAATCGCGAACCATTGTGAATCCAGAAACCTGGAATGGTATTGAGCAATATGTCTTCATTCACCAAAGCTGTTCCGTTCCAGTCATAGGACACCAAACGTTCGCGAATGGAATTGCCAACCATGTAATTGTAAACCAAAAACACTTTGGGTGAATTGGCCCAATCGGGATGCATTGCCATACCCAACAAGCCCGGCTCACCGCTTCCGCCATCGGGCACCACATCAGTCAAATCCAATACACTTGTATAGTTTCCGGTGCTCGGCTCAATGCGCAAAACCTCGCCGCTGCGGGTAGTGGCCCAAATAAAGTCGTCGGGGCCCCAAAGAATCTCCCATGGCACATCCAATCCGGTGACCAAATCTGATTCTGTAAGTACCGTATTTCCAACGGTCCATGTTTGTGCCTGAGTTGGCACCGCCTGTGAACAACCCCACAGCGCTAAGGCGGCCAAATAAATTGTAGATTTTTTCATTCTTCCTCTTGGTTTTTAGGAATGCATAGATACAACAATTCATATTCCAACCCTAACGAAAATTGACTCTTTCAAGGGAATGCAATCCGCCTAAAAGAACCCATTTGGTCTATCCTCTTCTAAACTTCCAAGGGCATAGATCGGTAAGCTTTCGTTTTTTTTAAACCTTTTCAAGGCAAGCCCGCGGAATTTTTCATAGTATATTCGCCTGGACCATTTCTCTTTTATATGAAAACGCTTTTCACCATTCTGACCTTTGCTTTTTTGTCCATAACTACTTGGTGCCAACCCGAGCTGAATCCGCCACCACCTCCTCCCGTCGAAGTTACCGATGAACAGACTGTATTTCCCTTCCCTGAAGTACTTCCCGTTTATCCCGGTGGAGAGGCGGCAATGCAAAGTTTTATCATGAAATCACTCGTGTACCCCACCGAAGCAAAGGAAGCCAATCTCCAAGGCAGAGTCTTTGTCAAAATGATCGTTGAAAAAGATGGAAGCGTTTCCAATGTGCATGTTGTGCGAGGCGCACCGGGGGCTCCAATTTTGGATAAAGAAGCAGTGCGTGTGGTTCGCTTGATCAAGTTCGAACAACCAGCAAAAAACAATGGCAACCCCGTGCGATACGAATACATTATTCCGGTCATGTTCAAATTGACCTAAATGCATTCAGATGCGCCAAAATGCGTGATGCTTTTGAATATCTTGGGGCAGCATTTCAATAAAACCCGACGC
>CANHSF010000266.1 GCA_947463065.1 Flavobacteriales bacterium
ATTCTACCGGAATAATCAACCACGTGGCCACATCTTTCATGTCCTTGCCCGTGGGATCGTCTACATACACTTCGTAACAACTCCAACGTACCTTGTGCGTTTTGGCCACTTGAAAGTTAAATGCCATCCACGCGTCCGATGTCTTTTCGTAGGGCCCGTAATACACGTACTTCATGGCTTTGCCCGCAGGTATTTTGCCGGTCGTGAAGCCAGAAGTACCGCCAATGGTTTGCGGCACTTGCATCGCAATTTCGAGGTCCATGTTGCGTGTTGCAGGATCGTAATAATGCGCAATAGAAATCGGTGGCCCCAATGCCTTGTCTGCACCGCCTATGAACTGGCTGATTTCGCCATACGTTTGGCCAAACAATGCTGCATTGACCTCCGACTCGTTAATTTTTGACCAACGTTTGCCGACATAATAAGTGTCCGGAATCGTGATTTCTTCCAACACCAGCTCTTTGTACAACTGTTTGGGCTTCGATTCTGCAATGGCTTTGAGTGCCTTTAGCCCATTTTCGTAATCCAAATCAAGTCTTGCTTGCGTATCGGTAATAACCATAATGCCGCGGAAAATAAAAGGGACGGGCGCTCCGTCCAAGGTCCAAGTGGCTTTGGTTCCGTCGCCTTCGGGTTCCAAAATATAATCCGCATACGAAATGGCGTTTTCATCCATATTCGAAAAACGCAAAGCCACCTGCATGTGCTTCTCTGATTCAACGGCTGTGATCTCCTGGCTTCCATTGCCCATTGCCTCACTTGTCCAAACATTCTTGTGCCCCACGGCGTTCGGTGAGCCCGAATACGTATTGATCATTTGCGGATCGCTTTGATGCCAAGGGCTCCACGATTCCCATCTTTTGAAATCCGCCAATTCCGGCCAAATGGCATCGGTACTTGCCGAAATGTGCAACGACTTGTTTACAACCAATTTTTTGGGACCAACTGCACAAAGAATGATGTAACCCAAAATGAATAACCCAATGGCAATAAGGGCGTATTTAATAATTTTCATGGCTTAAAGGATAAAAAGTATTGTTCAATACAATGATAGTCAAAAAGTTGATTCGTGTGCGTTCTTGTGCAATGCAATTTCAATAGTGCCCATGACTCACTCGGGATTCATACTCGATTAAAGGATTAACGGCTTACTCCGCTGCGAGAATTGATTTCGGTTCATTTGCGAGATCCGTCGACGGGAATTGACGGTTCAATGGTATAGATCTTTCACTGCGTTCAGGAAGGGAAATGCGCTTGGTCTGCTCGATGATGAATGCGGTGATTATTCGCAACATGGCTAAGGATCTCCCCCAGTAAAATCCCTTGATCCACATTCGATCAACTCACTCGCCTTTGATCTTAATTTCATCGTTCTTTGCTTAGGAAAATGACACATGTATTAATTGCAATACCCGTCGAAACATGCGGCAACACATGCAATTCGGACAAAATATAAATTCATCAAGTCATCTGCATTATAAATACAATAAATCCTAGAACATTGAGTTATTGAGCGGCCATTGCCCTAATTTTGAGGCCTCCCTATTTACCAAAAGAGCGTTATGTCATTCATTCACCGTTGTATTGCTTTTGTCGTATTCACGGCGGTTGCGTTTACATCCTATGCGCAATCCAACTTCACCATCAGTGGATACATTTATGAATCATCCACCAAAGAATCCTTGCCCGGTGCTGTCGTGTATTGCACTACGCATCAATTGGGAACCGTGACCAACAATTTTGGATTTTATTCGCTGACCCTGCCAGCAGGAGAGTGCGAACTCATTTATCAATTGGTTGGATACACCTCACAGACCGAAAAAGTAGTCCTTGCGCAATCCGTCACCCGCGATGTGTTTTTGGTCAATTCCGCCATCACCTCCGAAGTGGTCGTGAGTGCTGAGGCCAAAGAAAAAATATCGGAGGATAGCCGCATGAGCACCATCGAAATCCCCGTGGAGCAGATCAAAGCCATACCCGCATTGTTCGGCGAAAAAGACGTTTTGAAAGTGATTCAGTTGATGCCGGGTGTGCAAAAGGGCAGTGAAGGGAGCAGCGGATTCTACGTGCGAGGCGGCGGCCCAGATCAGAATTTGATCATCTTGGACGATGCCACCGTTTACAATGCCAACCACCTCTTTGGATTCTTTTCGCTGTTCAACGGCGATGCCATCAAAAGCATTGAGCTGGTGAAAGGTGGCTTTCCCGCGCGCTATGGCGGACGACTTTCATCGGTATTGGAAATGCAAATGAAAGACGGCAACAAAGAAAAACTCACCGGCGAGGTCGGCATCGGATTGATCTCGTCGCGCATCAGCTTGGAAGGTCCAGTTCAAAAAGGAAAAAGTTCGTTTGTGGTCAGTGGCAGAAGAACCTACATCGATGCCCTGATATACCCCTTTCTGCCCCGCGACAACAAATCGGGTTATTTCTTTTACGACTTCAACGCAAAATACCATCATATCATCAACGATAAAAACCGCTTGTTTGTATCGGGATATTTTGGGAAGGATAAATTTTATTTTCGCGATGTTTCCGATCCTGGCGCGCGCAGCGACATCAGTTTAAAATGGGGTAACGCAACCACAACTGTGCGCTGGAATCATCTCTTCAATGAGAAATTGTTTGCCAACACATCGCTGATTTTCACCGACTTCAAACTGAGCATCGGTCAACAAGAACGCGACGACGGCGAACGTTTGTTCTCCATGCGTTACGAAAGCGGCATTCGCGACCTGTCGGCAAAAATAGATTTTGACTACCACCCTGCTCCACGGCATTATTTGCGTTTTGGTGCTGTTTCGACTGCGCACCTTTTTACACCCAAAGCCTTGGTGATGGAGGGCGAATACGTCGATCGCCCAATTGAGGAACGCTCCGTAGAACGAGCCATAGAGCAAGCCGTTTACATTGAAGACGACTGGAGCATCGGTCGTTTTGTAAAGGTGAACATCGGATTCCGGTTGAGCCATTATGTGCACGAACAAAAACATTACCTGCGTCCTGAACCGCGCTTTTCGGGGCGCTACATGATCAATGAGCTCACCTCCATCAAAGCCAGCTATGCGATGATGAACCAATACATCCATCTGCTGAGCAATACAGGAAGCGGATTGCCCACCGACCTGTGGGTGCCGGCCACCAAAAACATCGGACCGCAACAAAGCCAACAAGTAGCGCTCGGCATTGCCCGCGACATTCCGCGGTACAAGTGCACGCTCACCTTGGAGGGGTATTACAAAAAAATGAGAGACATCATTCATTACCGCGAAGGCGCTTCGTTTTTGTCCATTGAGGGCGAAGGCAGCGAAGACTTTAGCTATGAAGACCGCGTCACCGTTGGCGAGGGTGAAAGCTACGGCGGTGAATTGATGGTACAACGCAAATTTGGCAAATTCACAGGATGGGTTGGATACACCCTTTCGTGGACCATTTTGCAGTTTGACGAGTTGAATTTTG
>CANHSF010000267.1 GCA_947463065.1 Flavobacteriales bacterium
TCGTCTGCGCTCAGTCACCGAAGAGCATTGTCCTTCGATGGGGCGTTTTTTTGATCGTGATTGGGAAGGTGAATTTTACTTCGGTTTATACTTGGTGCCTTCGTCTGCGCTCAGTCACCCAGATGATGGTGCTTCGGCTGCGCTCTGACGGTGCCTTCGTCTGCGCTCAGTCACCGGAGAATGCGGCCTCACATGCAATCTCGAGAATATCGTGCATGGGGTTTTGAGAACATTCGCCCCATTGTATCTTGCACCTCCAATCTTGATACCACGTGCAATTTTCATCGCTCATCGCCAAGGAGCTCGGATGGTCCGAAGCATCCGTTTACGCTACCATTCAACTCATCGAAGAAGGGGCCACTACCCCATTCATAGCGCGTTATCGCAAGGAACGAACGCATGGTTTGGATGAGACGCAAATCGAGGCTATTCGCAAGAAACTGATCCATTATGTGGAATTGGACAAACGCAAAAAAACGATCCTCGAGACCATCGAAAGTCAAGGTCGACTAACGCCCGAGCTGCGCAAACAAATTGAAACCAGCTGGGATTCGGCCGCGATCGAAGATATCTATTTGCCCTACAAACCCAAGCGCCGCACCAAGGCCACAGTGGCCCGCGAAAAAGGATTGGAACCATTGGCGGTGTGGTTGATGCAAGAACAAGCACTGGCCCCGGAGCAAGAAGCCCGCAGATACGTGCATGCAGATGTCAGCACCCCAGAAGAGGCCTTGAGCGGGGCGCGCGATATCATAGCCGACCTCGTAAGCGAAGATGCGCGCGCGCGCAATACAGTGCGCCGCCATTTTCAACGCCATGCCGTAGTGAGCAGCAAAGTGGTGAAGTCCAAAAAAGAAGATGGCGCCAAATACAGTGATTATTTTCAATTCAGCGAACCGATCAACCGCTGTCCATCGCACCGTGTATTGGCGCTCATGCGTGGCGAAGACGAAGGAATATTAAAATTAAGTATTGCCCCCGAAAGCGACCCCGTTGTACGCCAATTGATGGAACAATATGTTCGCAAAAAAACACCTTCCAGCAAACATGTCGCACAAGCGGTAGAAGACGCTTACGACCGATTGCTCGCGCCATCCATGGAAACAGAAATCCGCCGCATGATCAAAGCCAAGGCCGATGAAGAAGCCATACGCGTGTTTGCCTCCAATGCTCAACAATTGCTGCTGGCTCCACCATTGGGCATGAAGCGCATCCTGGCCATCGATCCCGGATTCAGAACAGGATGCAAAGTGGTGTGTTTGGATGCCTCTGGCGATCTGTTGCACGACACGGTCATTTATCCGCACGAACCTCAATTGCAAACCGAACAAGCCGGTCGCACCATACAGCACTTGGTGCACACCTACTCCATCGAGGCCATAGCTATAGGCGATGGAACTGCGGGACGCGAAACCGAACGGTTCGTTCAACGATTGGGTTTGGATGCCGGTATCGAGTTGTACGCGGTCAACGAGAATGGCGCCTCCATTTACAGTGCTTCCGAGGTGGCTCGCGAAGAGTTTCCGAACCACGATATTACGGTTCGCGGGGCGGTTTCGATTGGCCGACGACTGGCCGATCCCCTGGCCGAATTGGTCAAGATCGATCCCAAAAGCATTGGTGTAGGCCAGTATCAGCACGATGTCGATCAGGAACTTTTGCAAACGGGGTTGGATACCGTCGTCGAACACTGCGTGAACAAAGTCGGAGTAAATGTGAACACCGCCAGCAAAAGTTTGCTCACGTATGTCTCAGGCCTCAATGCCAGTGTAGCCCAAAACATCGTGGTTTTTCGATCAAAGAATGGAGCATTTACATCGCGTCAAACCCTTAAGAAAGTTCCACGACTTGGCGACAAAACATTTGAGCAATGTGCCGCCTTTTTGCGCATTCCAGAGGCCACACATCCGTTGGACAACAGCGCAGTGCACCCCGAGAGTTATCCGATCGTTGAGCGCATGGCCGAAGATCTCCGCTGCACCATTGCGGATCTGATGCGCGACGAAAAACTGCGCAAACAAATTGTCCCCGAGCGTTACATCACCCCCGAGGCCGGTTTACCCACCATCCACGACATATTGAGCGAATTGGCCAAACCCGGACGCGATCCACGCGGTCCATTGGAGACGTTTCAATTTGCCGATATCGCGAGCGTAGATGATGTGCAAGAAGGTATGATTGTGCCGGGCATTGTGACCAACATCACCAAGTTTGGTTGCTTCGTAGACATCGGAGTCAAACAAGATGGCATGATTCACATTTCCCAATTGGCCGATCGGTATGTTGCCGATCCACAGGACGTGGTCCAATTGCGCCAGCACGTGCAGGTCAAAGTGCTCGAGGTAGATCGTGTGCGCAAGCGCATCGGGTTGAAGTTGATGGCGAAATGAACTACTAGTTTGCTAAAGACATTATTCATTAAAACCCAAGGCCATTCATTTTTTTTCAATCATTGCGCCAACCTTTACTAACAATTTCGTTCAAGGATATGCTTGTGACTAATAATTCTTGAATTCGTGCAAAAGTTTTTTTGATTGAGCCAATTGGCTTTCGATGATTTGCTTGTAATGAATGGAGTGCTTAGAAATATAGGGTTTGAAAGCGCCCATTCATGGCTATGAGTGCACGGCGCGGAAAGGTCTCCGAAAACTTGACGATCGAACATCATTCGATCGAGGAAAGTCCACCGAAAGGCAACGGCATATTTACAAGACCATTCACCACACCTCACCATACCTCGGCGGCATGCTTCCATGCCAGCGCGTTGTCGCATTGCGATGCCTTACGAACCGGGGCAAAACCCAATCAACCTTGGTCTTTTTCTTCGTCTTCCACGTGCAAAATATGCAAGAGGCGATGGATCAAAGGAGCGAAGAAAACAGCAGTAACACTCAAAAAAGCGACCCCACTATACAAGGCATACATGGAGGAGAACACAATGCCAGAGGTGGATTTGATTTCGGCTACCGGCCCCATGCCCGTGAGAATCATACAGGTCATGTGAAAACTGTTCAACCAGGTCAACTGACCAAAATGGTGGTAGCCGAGTGTTCCGATCAACAGCGAGAATGCAATCAAAGCGAAGGCAAATAGACCATAGCGCACTTGCCGCAATAAAAACTGGGGCAGCGAAGTCACTTTCTGTTTACGATTTTCCAATTTCATGCGTAGCTCGATATAAGGTTCAAGACAAAAGGAGAACAGCCCCTCATGGGCCCAAAGGTAAGCGCGCCCGACAGTCCTGGAGCAATTGTACAAAATCCATTTTGCTCACGTCGTAGGCATCACAGATGACGGACTCTTGCCAATGGTCGAAGCGTTTGGAGTAGATTGGAAGACCTTCTTTGAAATAAATGATGTGTGTTCGGCTTGGCGGCGGCGAACTACGGATATCGGGGTCTGTCAACGTGTAGTCCACA
>CANHSF010000268.1 GCA_947463065.1 Flavobacteriales bacterium
ACTCCAATTGTGATTGTTTATGGTTTTGTAAATCGACGCAAAAATGAATCAACTTGAGCGTATACACTCATTTTTTTTGAAAAAAGATTTTTACCTTTTTATGAAGGAGCCGTCTTTGCTCTGGAATGTAGTGGTGATGGGGCTTTGCAGTGTTTTCGGGTTGCCCCAAAAGTCTTTTTGTTTGCGGTTGGCATTCCTCCAGCTACGCTCTTGCTCCTTGTCTGGCTGCTATAAATGCGACAACAAACTGCGCTATATGCCGACGTACTTTTCTGTCGTGTTCTTTGTTGAGGGGGTCGTTCAAGATAAATTGAAATTTAAACGAGGTGAACTCAAACTTGATCGAGGCTACCTTGAGGTAATGTGAGCCCGGTTGTATGAGCTCGTTCAATGCGCCCAATCCATCAACAATGGCTTTTTCCAACTCTGCTTGGGGCACCAAGTCTTGGGTTTGTACCTCAAAATCAAGATAGCTCTTCTTCAATTCACGGCGCGTGAAGTTGATGATCTCGCTCATGAAAACAATGTTGTTCGGTATGTAGATGATGTCGTCGTCGTCGTTGAGCAAATGAACGTTGGTCAACGTAATGTCCAAAATTTTTCCTTTGTGCTCGGCTATTTTTACGTTGTCGCCGATGTTCACCAATTTGGTAAAGGTGATATACATGCCGTTGATGAGGTTGGAGATGTAGTCTTTGGTCATCAACACGATCGCGGCCGCAATCAAACTCAACGAGGTGATGGCTTCCTTGACGCTTACATCAAAAAGGGAAAGCAACAAAACCACTATCGAAAGGGCATAGATGATTTTGCTCAAATGCGCCATGCCTGCTGTGAAATTGTCGCGGCGCATTCCGCCTTGGGGTTTGTAGAATGCCACAATCAACAGTCGCAACGTTTCCACAAACAAGAGTGCTGCTACCACATGCATCACATTTTTGGCAATGCTGTCGAGTATCCCGATCGACGCAAGCTTGGACACTATACTCACTTTAAAAAACAGTACAAGTGAGGCCGTCGCTGCGCAAATCAGTCCTAAGGCAATGGGTTTGATTTTCATATCAATGGGTTTTCAAAGCGATGGATCTACCTATCAATCGTAGTATCCCAAAATCTCCAACACGTCTTTGGGTTTTTGCTCGTTGGACCACAATTTATATTTGAGCTTTCCCTTGGGGTCTTTGTCTATGAGCACGTGCTTGGGTTGAGGAATGAGGCAGTGATGTATGCCGCCAAATCCGCCCAAAGTGTCTTGGTATGCACCGGTATTGAAAAAGCCGATGTACTGATCTTGATCGGGATAATACTTGGGCATGTAGATGGCGTTGGTGTGCTGCTCAGAGTTGTAGTAATCGTCGCTATCGCAGGTCAAACCGCCCAAAAACACGCGCTCGTAGTTTTCTTTCCAATTGTTGATCGGCAACAACAAGAATCGTTTGCTGATGGCCCAGCTATCGGGCAAGGTGGTCATGAACGAACTGTCGATCATGTTCCACTTCTCGCGATCGTTTTGTTCTTTTTGATAAATGATCTTGTATACGGCCGCGCCGCTTTCGCCTACGGTGTATGATCCAAATTCGGTGTAGATGTGTGGCACGGGCACTCCCGCCTCTTCGCACGATGCTTTGACCTGACGCAATATCTCGGTCACCATGTACTGGTAATCGAAAGAGTAGGCGAGCGAGTTTTTGATCGGGAAGCCGCCGCCGATGTTCAAGCAGTCTACGGTTGGACAAATTTCTCGCAACTCGCAATACACTTTCAAACACTTCAACAACTCGTTCCAGTAATACGAAGTGTCTTTGATTCCGCTGTTGATGAAGAAGTGCAACATCTTCAGCTTCAAGCGTGGGTCGTCGTGTATGGATTTTTTATAGAATCGAACAATGTCTTTGTAGCCGATGCCCAGTCGCGAGGTATAGAACTCAAATTTGGGCTCTTCTTCGCTGGCGATGCGAATTCCGATGTTCATCGGCTCTTGGATCAGCTCTTGGAATGCAGCGAACTCGTATTTGTTGTCGATGATCGGAATAATGTCCTTGTACCCATCGGCATGCAGTGCAATGATTTTCGAAACGTATTCTTCTTTTTTGAAACCGTTGCAAATGATGCGTTGGCTCTTGTTGAGTTTGCCCAAGGTACCCAAACGTCGAATGAGGTCGATGTCATAGGCCGAACTAGTTTCCAAGTGCACCTTACTTTCCAAAACACGCTCCAGCACGTAGCGGAAGTGCGAGCTTTTGGTGCAGTAACAGTAGTGGTATTCGCCTTCATAGCCCACTTCTTCTTTGGCCTGATGGAACCAACGGCGGGCGGAGGCGATGTTTTCGGTGATTTTGGGCAAGTAGGTGAACTTGAGCGGAGAGCCGTAGCGCTCGATCAAATCCAACAACGGCACATCGTGCCAATGCAATTGGTCGTTTTCGAGTCGGAATTCGGGTTGAGGCCAATCAAATGTTTGTTCAACAAGGTCGATGTATTTGGTTTTCATTCTGCGTTTTGGAGCAATGTTATTGTATTGTGAGTCGGGTGGAATTTGGGCAAGATCAGCGCTGTGCGCTATTCCATCAGATGCGGATTACAATATGTTGCCAAACAAAATGTCTATTTTTCATCGTTCTTGTAACGGGTGCAATGGCTTGTGCTTTTGCTTTTGCAAGTTTATTACCTGCAGCGGTTCACAGCAATACTTTTTTTCTGTTTTTTTCTGTTTTTTCAGCGGAATTCTTCGATGCTCAAAGCCACTGTTTGCGGCGGAAGTAGATGAGCATGCCAATCACCAGCACCGCCATGCCGCTCATCACGTAGTAATATCCGTACTGCATGTGCAATTCGGGAATGTTGTCGAAGTTCATGCCGTATACGCCTACAATGAAGGTGAGCGGAACAAAAATGGTGGTAATGATGGTCAGCACCTTCATCACCTGATTCATTTTGATGCTTAGGTTGCTGTGGTAGAGATCCAACAAATTGACGATCATCTCGCGGTACATCGATAGGTTTTCGGACTCGTAAATGATGTGGTCGTACAGGTCGTGGTAGTATTTCTGAATATCGTCGTCCATTTCACGCGCCATGGTATTGATGGCCTCCTTGAGGGGATCGATTCCACGTTTGACATCGATCACTTCTTTGCGCAGCATGAGGATGCGATGCAGGGTGTTTTCATTGGGATTGTTCAGGATGGCGTCTTCTACTTGTTCGATTTGTGCAAGCAAGTTTTCGTTGGTTGCGATGTAGTTGTCCACTACGGTATCCAAGATCAAATACGCCAAGTAATACCCGTCCTTATGCCTCACCTTGCCTTTGGAGGTGTTGATGCGCTCGCGGATGGGATTGAAGTGATCTCCGGGCCTTTCTTGAAACATGATCAGATATTTCTCACTCACCACCAGCGACAACTGCTCCTTTTGC
>CANHSF010000269.1 GCA_947463065.1 Flavobacteriales bacterium
CGCAACAAAGCGTTGTCCAAATTTTGGATAAACTTCTCTTGACGAGAAGCCAAATTGGCCAATTCTTCGCGGTTCATGGTATCGCTACCATCTTCCATCATTTTAAAGGTAGGTGAGGTGTCATCGGTGGAATTATCACCGTTGTGAGAAAGGGATTGTCTCAATTCTTCCAAATCAGCTTTCGCCTGCTTCACCTTTTCCAAGATGAGCTCTTCAAACTCTTTCAAATCCTGATCTGAATAACGTACGTCTGGCATATGTTTAATGGGTTCTATTTTTTCCTTTTTGGACACCGGTGGCGGTGTTGGTTTTACTACAGGTTGAACAACGGGCTTCGCCGCAGGGGCTGGCTTGGTTGGAGCTGGTGCCGGAGCGACAACTGCAGGTTTGGCCGGTGCAACTGGCTTTGCCGCAGGCTTGTTTGCCTTAGGTGCAGGCGCTACAACCTTCTTCTCTACCGGTTTGTTCGCTTTGACTGCAACAGCTTTTTTCACGGGTGCCGCTTTTTTGGGAGCAACAGCCTTCTTGGGAGCAGCTACTTTCTTGGTTGCCACCGCTTTCTTAGGCGCTACGGCCTTCTTAGGAGCAACAGCTTTTTTCGGGGCAACAGCTTTTTTCGGGGCAACAGCTTTCTTTGGAGCAACCGCCTTTTTGGGTGCGACTTTGTTTTTCGGAGCAACCGCTTTCTTCGCAGCAACCGCCTTTTTGGCGACTATTGGCTTCTTGGTAACGGCCTTCTTGGCGACCGGCTTAGCCACTTTCTTCACAGGAGCCTTTTTGGCAACGGCCTTCTTTACGGCAACTTTTTTCACCACTTTGGCTGCTGCCTTCTTAACGGCAGGCTTTTTTGCTGCGGCCTTTTTGGCTGCTGGCTTCGCAGCTTTTTTAGGAGCAACTTTCTTGGCTACAGGCTTTTTGGGTGCGGCTTTCTTGGCAGCAGCAGGAGCCTTTTTCTTTACCGGAGCTTTGGCTGCCTTAGCGGCTTGCTTTTTCACTGGCTTACTTTTGGTTACTTTTTTTGTTGCCATGATAGAATTGTTTGTTTGGTAAATGTCGTCAATAACGGCCTTCCCCTCTGTCTTTCATTCCGTGTTCGGCTGTTTCCAGCCTATTTGGTCACTTCGATTTGAGCAGATACATCGTCCTCGATTTCCACGGTGTGTGCACCATCCAAGACATCTACCAGCTCAACCGATATGGCCAAAACTTGCGCGCGAATATATTCTGAATTTGTTTCAATTGCATCGTTATAGTGGGGATGACGACTAATTTTCACAAATATTTTATCCGTGACCTCAAAACCCAAGTCTTTTCGGAGGTTTTGAATGCGATTGACAAACTCCCTTGCCAAGCCCTCTTTGCGCAGTTCCGGCGTCAGCGTCACGTCCAAGGCCACTGTCAAGGCGCCATCGTTGGCCACTTTCCATCCCGGAATATCTACCGGAATGATTTCCACATCTTCGGCAGTCAACTCAATGGTTTGATCGGCAATCTCCATGGCAAAGCGTTTTTCCTTTTCGATGCCTTGAATAATAGTTGCACTGTGCTCCGCCGCGAAAGCTTGCACCGCCTTCATGTTCTTGCCGCATTTGGCACCCAATGTTTTGAAATTGAGCTTTAGGTTTTTGACAATGTTGGCCTGCGATTCATCCACCAGTTCCAAGGCCTTCACATTGGTTTCCGTCAAAATGATGCCACTCACAGCTTGAATGCGTTCGCGATCCGGAGCATGAAGGATGGGAATTCGGATGGTGCTCAGGGGTTGACGCACGCGGATATTCTCTTTTTTACGAATCGACAACACCATGGAGGAAATCTCTTGCGCGAATCCCATGCGTTCTTCCAGTTCGTTTTGGATCAATCCCACTTGCACTTGAGGCAGGTGCGACACATGCACGGAATCTACTGCTTTGCGATCGGCCATATCTACGCCCGACAAATTGCCGTACAACCATTCGCTGAAGAAAGGTGCAAACGGCGCAGCGAGTTGAGCAACTGTTCGCAGACAGGTGTACAAGGTATGGTAAGCAGAGGCTTTGTCCGTTGGCATTTCACCGCTGTGCTGCGACCAAAAACGTTTGCGCGACAAACGAACGTACCAATTGGAAAGATTGATATCAACAAATTCTTCGATGGCCCGTGCGGCTGAGGTGGGGTTATAATCGTCCAAATAAGCAGTGACCTTGCCCACCAAATTTTGCAATTTGCTCAAAATCCACGCGTCGATCTCAGGCCTCTCGCCCACAAACGCTTGACCGGGCGTGTAGCGATCGATATTGGCATAGATGGCAAAGAAGCCATAGGTATTGTACAACGTGCCAAAGAATTTGCGCTGCACCTCAGCAATGCCCTCTTGATCAAACTTGAGATTGTCCCAAGGCTGAGCGTTGGTGATCATATACCAGCGTGTAGCATCTGGACCGTATTGCCCAATGGTTGCAAAAGGATCGACGGCATTGCCCAAGCGTTTGGACATCTTGTTGCCGTTTTTATCCAAAACCAAACCGTTGGAGATCACATTGCGGTAAGCCACTTGATCAAAACACATGGTAGCAATGGCATGCAAGGTGTAAAACCAACCGCGTGTTTGATCGACCCCCTCTGCGATGTAATCGGCTGGAAAAGCCTTACCACTATCGATGAGTTCTTTGTTCTCAAACGGGTAATGCTGCTGCGCATAAGGCATTGCGCCCGAGTCGAACCACACGTCGATGAGATCAGACTCTCTGCGCATGGGCTGACCAGAACCCGACACCAACACGATATCGTCGGCATACGGCTTATGCAAATCGAAGGTGTTGTAATTTTCGACCGAATGATCGTTCGGCACAAAGTCCTTTAATGGATTCACCGCCATCACACCCGCTGCGACAGCTTTTGCTATTTCGCTTTGCAATTGTTCGACCGAACCGATGCACTTCACTTCGCTACCATCTGCGGTAGACCAAATGGGGAGCGGAATACCCCAGAAACGCGAACGCGAGAGATTCCAGTCGTTGGCATTTTCGAGCCAATTGCCAAAGCGTCCAGTGCCTGTTGCTTCGGGCTTCCAGTTGATGGTTTTGTTGAGCTCCACCATTCTATCGCGGACTTCAGGGATTCGAATGAACCAAGAGTCCAAGGGATAGTAGAGCACCGGTTTATCCGTACGCCAGCAGTGGGGATAATTGTGTTCGTACTTCTCCTTTTTGAAAAGCTTATGTTCGCTTTGAAGTTTGAGGCAAATGCGTTCGTCGACGCTCAGGTAATTGAGCTTGGAAGTGTCCTTTATGAAGCCAGCCAAAGCTTGCTTTTGTTTTTCCAATTCCACCGCTTTCTCCTCGTCGGTGTAATAGGCCTCTTTCACAAACTCCTCACCGTAAAGGAAAACACCATCTTGTACCGCAGGCAAGAAGCG
>CANHSF010000270.1 GCA_947463065.1 Flavobacteriales bacterium
ACACCATTTGATGCAAAGGCATCGATCCTGAACAACCCTATCACCCATAACCCATGCCGTATCCCCATGCACACCCAACGCCCCACTCTAGCCTATTGCGCAGCAACCAAATTCAGCCCTCGTGCATGCATTTTCTCCACTGTTTACTCCAGCTTCTGCTCTGTGTTTTACCCCTGATGATGGCCGCACAATCGGGCAGTTTGGATATGACCTTCGGGCAAAATGGGAAAACAACTGCTGGTTTTGGCCGCAGTGAGGCCTACGCTCGTGCGATTGCCGTACAGCCCGACGGAAAAATCATCTGTGGTGGAGATGCCTACAACGCCAATACTTCCCGAGAATTTGAAGGCGACTCGTACAATGCCTTGATGTATCGGTACCATCCCGATGGAAGTCTCGATACAACCTTCGGTGACCATGGAATGGTATTGAATAAATATGAAAG
The DNA here is from genome assembly GCA_947463065.1 of Flavobacteriales bacterium. GTDB lineage: Bacteria > Bacteroidota > Bacteroidia > Flavobacteriales_D > Sanyastnellaceae > CANHSF01. The sequence continues at coordinate 446 of CANHSF010000270.1, forward strand.
TTCAAGTAATGAAAGCCGCATCTACACGGCCATTTACTATATCCATGTATTGGACAATGGCAAAATCCTGACGTATGGATACTACGGGGTCAACGTACAATGGGGCGGGCTGATGATCTGTCGCTATCATCCTGATGGCACATTGGATACAAGTTTTGGCAGTGGTGGCCGCGTTTTCTCCTCTGTGGCTCCCCCCACAGCAGGCACGCCCATGGTTGTTCAGGACGATCAAAAAATTGTTGTCCTTGGAGGCTATTACGTTTCTTCTCCTTTCAATAGCAGTGCATCCTTTTTTTTGGAACGCTACCATGAAGACGGCAGCTTAGATACCTTGTTTGGTACCAATGGGCAAATCATTACCACCTTCGGATTTCAGAACAATTATCCATCGTGTATCGCCTTGCAAGCGGATGGGAAAATCCTGGCTTCTGGTCAAGCCAATGGACGAAATCTTATTGCTCGATACCTCTCCAATGGAGCACTCGACCCATCCTTCGATGGTGATGGTAAGGTGGTGACTATGTTTGGATTATCGAATAACAATGCATTGCTCACCGCTATGCCCAATGGCAAGATTCAATTGGCAGGACTGACGACCACCTCGGCGGGTGTGCACTTTTCCATCTCACAATACCAATCCAACGGCAGCCTCGATCTGACTTTCGATGGCGACGGCCGCACGCTTTCCCCATTCCCTTCCGATGAAACCTCTATATTCATGAACGCTGTCGCCAAAAGCCCCGATGGCAAATTCCTAGTATGTACCCAAAACGCTGATAATTATAATAATTTCGAAGGATTCGTAATGCGCAGATACCTCGATAATGGCATCCTTGACAATTCATTTGGTGTCAATGGCACAGTGACTACCCTATTGATCGAAGGTTCACATGTCGGAAAATTTATATATCCACTTGCAAGTGGAAAAACACTTCTAGCGGGGTATGCCATGCATCTCGACGAATTCCCCATTTCGAGTGACTTCAATGTGATGCAATACACCAACAATGGCAACTTGGATCCAGAATTTAATGGAAACGGGATTGTTACCGAATACCTCGAATCGAGCAATGACAATGGACGAATTGTTTTGACGCGTCCCGATGGCCAAATTTTGCTCATCGGTGTGCAGCGTTACAACGAGATCAACACCATAGGCAGTTCGGATATCATCATGGCTCAATACGATCCAAATGGTGCCTTGGACAATGCCTTTGGGGAGAATGGAAAAATTAAAATTGATTTGGGCCCACAAAGCAATAGCGTCAGAAAAGCAGGATTACAACCCGATGGAAAACTACTGATCCTAAACCAATACTATACTTTTCCTTCTACCACTGGCCATCAGGTGATTCGTTTTGATGCCAACGGCGCTATCGACACCAGCTTTGGAGCAGATGGGGTGATCAACTTGACCAATGCAGTATATACCGACCAAACCGCGCTCCATGTTCAAGAGGACGGTAGCTTTTATACCATCACCTATGGTTACAACCCCATTGACAACACGGAACCCTTTGCGTTTTATCTGACGTCATTTGACAGCGAGGGCCATTTCAACACATCGTTTGGGAACGGCGGAACTGCTTTTGTGGAAGGAACATTTTTTACGGGTTTTGATCCCAGTTTACTGGTGCAATCCGATGGAAAAATTATCTTATCCACCTCGCAACCCAATGCGGACGGATCCTCAGGTATTGCCCTTACGCGATTTACCAGTGATGGTGTGATCGATGAGACCTTCGTAAACGAGCCGTTGACGGTGGATGTCCAAACGTACCCGTATGCCATCTTTTTGGATGACGATGATAAAATTATTGTAACCGGCATTAGCGAAGCATCTAGCATCTGGTATTTGTATTTCAACTTTGTGATAGCAAGATATCAACCCGATGGGAGTGTGGATAGCACTTATGGAACCAATGGTATTCATACCGCATTTCTTGGAGATCAAATCGGATTTGTATTCAGTAAGGTGCAATCCATCTTGCGGCAAGCAGATGGAAAATTTTTGGTGGGATTGACGAGGCGTGATGCCAATATAGCTTTTCCAGAGTACGCGCTTTATGACTTTGCGGTCAGCCGTTTCACTGCACAAGGCGAATACGACAGCAGTTTTGGCGAAGACGGTAAAGTGTTTTTTGCATTTTTTTCAAAATATGATGAATTGTATTCCATGGCCCTGCAAGGAGACCACAAGATCATTGTGGCTGGAACTACGGATAATGGTGTGACAAGAGACTTTGCCTTGGCGCGATTGGAAAACTGTTTGAATGTGAGCACAACAGTACAGGTGTCACTCTGTGCCGGAGAAACCTACGCGTTGCATGACACCGTGTATGCCACATCAGGCATTTACACATCCACACTCCCATCGGCATTGGGTTGCGACAGTCTCGTGACGCTGCATTTGGATATCTTGCCCGCTTTGACTTCCGACTTCAATGTGAGTCTTTGCGCTGGAGAAACATATACATGGAACAACGTGGAGTATGCGGCATCGGGAACCTACCCCAACACCTTCACCGCAGCCGGAGGTTGCGACAGTCTGGTGACGTTGCATTTGGAGATCTTGCCCACTTTGATTACTGACTTCAATGTGAGTCTTTGCGCTGGAGAAACATATACATGGAACAACATGGAGTATGCGACATCGGGAACCTATCCCAACACCTTCACCGCAGCCGGAGGTTGCGACAGTTTGGTGACGCTGCACTTGGATATCTTGCCTGCTTTATCGTCCGACTTCAATGCGAGTCTTTGCGCTGGAGAAACATATACATGGAACAACATGGAGTATGCGGCATCGGGAACCTATGCCAACACCTTCACCGCAGCAGGAGGTTGCGACAGTCTCGTGACGCTGCACTTGGAGATCTTGCCCGCGTTGACATCCGAATTTGACGTAATACTTTGTGCAGGAGAAACCTTTGCATGGAACAACATGGAG
>CANHSF010000271.1 GCA_947463065.1 Flavobacteriales bacterium
CTGTTCGCGCAACCAATTTTCGATATAGCTCTCTGCCAATTTCACGGAATCTTCAGGTGAAGTATTGTCAGGAATCATTTCGGTAAGATCATCCCAATGCAATTCACGATCACCAATCTTTGCTACTAATGCGCTTTGGTTGTCGTTTTGGTTACAACCCAGCATGAAAAAAATGGCAACAGCGGCAAGGTGCACCGCAAAACGCCGCGGGCAAGTCCGAAGAATAGAGTGGAACAATTGGCTGCTCAATGGCAATTAGTGAATGGAGTGAAGAATAGCTTTGTCCACCTGAACCGGATACTTTGCGCGCAAGGTTTTGATCCACTCTTGCTCCAAATAGGTCTGGTAATCGGAAGTGATGAGCCCCTTTGCCTCTTCCAATCGCTTTGGAGCTGCTGGAAGAATATCGATAACGTCGACGAGTATCACTTGGCCATCGATGTACAGGTTTTTGCTCAATCCCTTTTTCCAATCGATTTGTCCAAGGATATCGCGGTCTTCGCGCGAAAACACACCGTGCTCCACTTGCAAGTTGAGTTGTGACTCCTTATTAAGCTCAGCGGCGATCGCTGACTTGTCTCGTCCTTCAGCAATCATCTTGCGGGCAGCTATGGCCATTTCATCGTTGACACAGGTGTAGATCACCACATCAAGACGCTCGGGCCACATGAATTTCATTTTGTTCTTTTCATAGTACTCCATCAAACCCACTGAATCTTTGACGGCTTTGTTCCACACCTTTTGATCGGTCAATTCGAAGAGCAAAATACCTTCGCGGTATTCCTTCATCAGCAACCGGAACGCTGCGTGTTTGGCTTCCAATTTTCCGTCTTCGTACTCCAACAAGAGTGCCTCACCAAATTTCTGAACCTGTGCATTGACGTACTCTGCCGGTGTTTGTGTGGTCTTGATACCATTGCGTTTGCTGAAATAATTCAAAAAAGTTTGAGCGGCATAGTTTTTTCCATCGATGGTGACCAAGATTTTTTTGGCCAATTTTTTCTTCACCTTCAAAACACCGTTGTAGGCATTGGTATCGGCTTTTGCGGCCAAGGCATTCAACACCTTTTCGTTGATGGTGTATTTGTATTCCTTTTTGAGTTTTTCGACGAAAGATTTTTTGGTTTTTTCGGAGCGGCCGTCTTTGGATACTTTGCTCTTCAATTCCTTTTCCATGAACTCAAAAGAAGGAACCGGCTTGTAATCGAGGCGTTTCACAATGTGCCATCCGAATGAGGTTTTAAACGGTCTGGAGAATTCGCCGTTGTTTTTGAGGGCAAAGGCAGCCTCTTCGAATTCGAGGACCATGTTACCTGTACCAAACCAAGGCAACTCACCGCCCTTCTTTGCTGATGATCCGTCTTCGCTGTATTTGGAAGCGAGGTTTTCGAAGGTTTCTTCACCGCTCGCCAATTTTTGGTGAATCTCGTTGATCTTGGCCAACGCATTGGCTTCGCCATCTGCTTCTGGCTTCGCTTTTACCATAATGTGCGCCGCCAACATTTCTCCTTGTGCCGGACGCTTATCGATGATTTTGAGGATGTGGTATCCGAATTTAGTGCGCACGGGCATACTCACTTGACCGACCGGTGTCTGGTATGCGGCATCTTCAAATTGGTAAACCATTTGAAACGCGGTAAAATAACCCAAGTCACCGCCATTGTCTTTGGCACTAGGGTCTTCGCTACCCTCTTTTCCTTTGGCTACTGTGGCAAAGTCCTCGCCCGCTAGAATGCGCTCACGCAGCGCCATTATGCGGCTGTAGGCACGCAAGGTATCTTGAGAAGAAGCCATGGGTTCGCACTTCACCAAGATGTGCATAGCACGAACTTCGGTTTGTTTTCGCTGATAAGCTTCCTTGACCATTTCGGTCAACAGTTCACCATCGGTGAGATACGGACGAGCCAATTGGTCGCGGTAACCGCGCAACTCTTCTTTGAACTTGGCTACCGTGTCCAATTTTAGGTCACGTGCCTCTTTGACTTTGAGCTTGAAGTTGATGAACAACTCCATGTATTCGTCCAATGCTTGTTGTGTGATAATGGAATCGCGATTGTTCTTTTTAAAAATATTTTCGAACTCTTCCAGTGTCACGCCTTCGCCCGCGACTGTCATTACAAAAGCATTTTTGTCTTGAGCAAAAGCGATGGAAAAGGACCACGCGCACAAAGCGGCTAACAAAACTCTCAATTTCATTTTTTTATACGGGTTCATTTTGGGTGTTAAAAAACTTCAAGGGTAATAGATGTAAAATGTTCGCTAACGACTATCGAAGAGCCACTTGATGTCTGATGCAAGGTGATCAGAAGGCTAGCGCGCATCAAGCACACCGTCCCATTTTGCGGCAACTATCGGTTCCGTTAAAGACGTGCGAATTTAGTAGTAAAATGAATTGTTTTGACAAGCGAATTGGCCCTATTCCAGAAAAAAACAACGAACACGAGCACCAATTCGTTTGCCTTTTGGACAACCCCTATCTAGCGGTGGCCAAATGCAGAAAAAATCCGCCACCAGTAGGCTCTGCGGCACAAAAAAACCCCACCAAACGGCAGGGTTGAGTTGTATTTTCGATACGTTTAGTGACCGCTTCCGGCATCGGTAGGTGCAGGACCCACATTGCCTTTGATAGTTACCACTTTCACAGGTTCATTGACAGCGTTGGAGTTGATGGTCACCGACTTTGCAATTTGTCCAGAACGCGTAGTGTCGTATTTCACGGTGATAATCGAGCTTTCGCCAGGAAGGATTGGGTTGGGATCGCATTTTGGAACCGTACAACCGCAAGAACCTTGGCAGCTTGAGAGGATAAGGGGAGCATTTCCGGTATTGGTCACCTTGAATTCACAGGTTCCGTTGCCGTTGTATGGGATATCTCCGTAATCGTGCACCTCTTTGTTGAGGCTGATTGCAGGGCCCTGAATCAACTCCTTGCCTTGAGCAAAGGTGATTGCCGAGATACACATCACGGCCATCATTAGAAGCATCCTTTTCATTGTGTTGCGTTTTTTATGTTTTTGAGTTTGGAAAATTATTGGTTATTGGGAGCACCTGAAGGAGCTTTTGTGGGAGCACCGCTAGGAGCAGCATCGGGGTTAGGACCAACAGTACCTTTGATGCGCACCGTTTTGGCGGGTACATTCACCGCATTGCTGTTGATAGTCACCGATTTGTTGATGGGGCCTGGACGTTTGGTATCGTATTTCACTGAAACAATACTCGACTCGCCTGGCAAAATTGGATTGGGGTCACACTTTGGAACAGTACAACCGCAAGAACCTTTGCAGCTGGTCAGAACCAATGCCTCAGTGCCCGAGTTCGTGACTTTGAACTCGCACGCACCATC
>CANHSF010000272.1 GCA_947463065.1 Flavobacteriales bacterium
CGAGTTTACGCGATTCAAAGGTTTGTTGTGCGATGGCAGTTTTGAGCTGCTCATAGGCCTCTTGCGATGCAGATGCTCCTGTTTGCAGACTGTCGGTGGAGGAGACTGCATCCAGATTGGATGTTGCAGGCGGCGCTGCTACTGGCAGGGTGGAGTTGACAAACGCATAGGTGTTTTCGGAGGCAGGTACCAGTTTGTAGGTGCCCTTGATCATGGATACTTCGAATACGACGGCCATGTTGGGTTTGATGACCAGCGTTTGTTGGATGGTAATTTCGGAACGGGTCGGAAAACTCATTAGCACTGGAATTTTGCCCACGTTGTCCTCCCTGAAGGTAATGCTGTACACCGGTGTTTGGTTGAGCACGGTGGTGTTCCAGGTGGCAATGAATGGCAAGCTATCGGCGGATGCAATTGTGATTTTGCTTTGCGCCAGCGATGAGCGATGGCAGAGGGCAGCGATGAACAGCAGGGCGATGAGATGGAGTGTTTTCATGGTAGTATGTACTGCGCGAATTGAAACCAAAGTCATGCCTTTTTTTCCAATTTATTGATCATTGATTTTACGGGCTTCAATGCCTTGAGTTTCTCGGGCAAAACAAAAAGTGGATTGATATGTTGGCCGCCCAATAACCAAGGCACCATGTAGATGATGGCCAATAAACCCAGGGCCCACGCGGCGCTACCGAGCAGGAGCAGTACAAACATGTTGTGGGCAATGGAGCTCAGGACCATCCACGTGGCAGCGGTCCAAGCGAAACTGCAAAGGCCGATCAACCAAGCCGGCATCCAAGCGCGCAAGAGGTTTTTGAGCGGAAGTTGCAGAATGCGCAAAGCCAAAAATACATTGAGCAAATAATGCAATGCCGTGGCCAAAACAACCGCCCAGGCCACAGCCTTCATGCCCTGGTCGATGGTGAGCCAAATGGCAACAAACAATGCCGACACGTAAAAGGCTTTGATCAGGCTGCCCAGCATCAGGTGGTCCTTGGCACGAAGCAGCGAATCGCAGAGCTTGCTCAGGGTGCGCAACACCGCTACAAAAAATAAGATGCGCAGAATGTTGCCCGCTTCCGCGTAGCGATCTCCGAGCCAGAGGAAGATCAGCGGCTGTGCATAAAAGAAGATAAAACCCGCAACCGGCCACATGACCAATCCCAAAAGATTGGTGGCAATCAAAAACGTTCTTCGCAACTGTTGGGTATTGTCTTGCATGGCCGCCATGCCACTGAAGAGCACGCTGTCGCTGAGTTTCCCCATGATGGTAATGGGTTGCGACATGGCATAGTTGGCCCTTTCGTATTGGGCCGCAGAGTTGATTTGCGTCTCCGTAAGTGGGGTTCCTCCCGGTGCCATGCATCTGGGAATAATCATCACATCCAGTTTGGTGGCCAAGTAGTTCAGCGAATTGAAAAGCGTGCTTCCCACACCGTATCGCATCAATTCGGCAGTGTATTTCCATTGCCAGCCTGCGGTAATCGGGATGCGTTGATAGTACCACAGCGCCAAGGTCATGAGTGTGTTTTGAGCAAAGAGCGCCCAAGCGTAAGCCCATACACCGTATCCCAAATAAGCCAAGGATAGACCCACCACGAGGTTTCCGCCCACGATGCTGATCATGCTGGCCTTGAACATGGTCCTGAAGCGCATTTCTTTCATCATCATGTTGCGCGGAACAACAGCCAACGCCGATATGGTGAAGCTGGTGCAAACCATGCGCGTTAACGGTTCAAGTTCGGGGAGCGAATAAAAGTTGGCGATTGAGGGAGCCGCCACCAGAAAGGACACGGTGAACAATAAGCCCAGCAGCAGAGCCGTGTAGAATGCCCCGTTGATGTGTTGCTGGTGGATCTCTTTGCGTTGAATGAGCGCTGGTCCTACGCCGACCTGCGAAAAAATTTCGGCAAAACCCATGATGCTCAGCACCAGCCCCATGAGCATGAAGGCATCGGGAGTGACCAGTCGCGCAAAAAGCCCGGTGTACACCAACTGAATCACCACTTGCAACACCACGGTGAGGGTGTTCCAACTCAAGCCGGAAGCAAATTTGGATGGCGCAGTCATGGGGTGCTCTTTGTAGGTAAAAATGCAGTAGCAATAAGGGAAATGGACAGCGTCGTGCAGAAGTAACGAACAATTTGTTTTTAGTGCTGCGGCAAGCTCAAGATGCCGATTCAAAAACCACGGATACGTTATGCTGTGGCTCATGTATCTTTGTGGAAAATGTCGATCAATCCATGGTAAAAAATATTGGCGCGCAGGTTTTTGTTGTAGGATTCGTTCTATCGCTTTTGGTTTGGGGATGCAAGTCGCAGCGCGATAGTGCGGGGAACGAAGTACGGAGAGATGCTCCGCGCTCCAAAGTCCTATCGGGAGTGAAGATCACAGCCGTGCGGATTGACAAATTTCCCAAGTATGCGCTGGACGGCGAGGAGTGGGATGCGTATGCCCCTTTTGCTGTGGATCCCGATATCTTTCTCACGGTGCAATACGACCATGTGCAGTTGTACAAAAGCGAGACCTTGGAGGAACAAAAATACGGGACAGCGATCGAGCTCAAGTCCGCATTGCCCTTGCAGCTCAAGCCTTTTGACAAACCCCTGCTCATCGAAGTTTTTGACGAAGACGGCGTTTCGTCCAATGACAACATGGGGTATTTTTTGTTCAATCCCATGGATTATCGCGATTGGAAATACGTAACACTGAGTGCGACCGACCGCGAATTGTCGATCAGTTTTGCATTGGAGTGGGAGTACCGCTAGTGGCGGTCAAAATCCACAACGATGTGTTCGGTGGTAGGATGTGCTTGACATGTGAGTACATAGCCCATTTCGACTTCGCCCGGTTCAAGGGCATAGTTCACCGTCATTTTTGCAGCACCCTCCGATACGTGGGCGCGGCACGTGCAGCACATACCGCCTTTGCAACTGAATGGAATATCTACCCCGTTTTTTTGCGCGGCATCCAACACCGAAATGCCTTGTTTGGGCATAAAGAAGTTGGTTTCTTGACCATCGTAAACAATGGTGACAGCGCATTTTTCTTGGGTGTCTTCCTCCACCTTGACTTCGGCAACCGGAGCACGTTGGGTGGGTTGGCCCGGTGAGGCAAACAGTTCGAAATGGATTTTGTCGCTGGCCAAACCGTGGTCGAGGAAAAATTCGTTGGCCGCGCGAATCATGGGCTCGGGGCCGCAGATGAACACCTCATCGATTTGGTTGACTTGAAGAAAAGTTTGCGCAAAACGTTCGAGTTTGGCGCGGTCGATTCGGCCACTGAGCATATCGACATCGTTGGGTTCGCCGCTGCGGACATGAAACACCCTGAAG
>CANHSF010000273.1 GCA_947463065.1 Flavobacteriales bacterium
GATTTGGGCGCTGCTTTTTTTGATGCCCAATTCAGCACCAAAATCAATGTGCAATCTGTAAGCAGGTTTTTTTGCTTCCGGAAAATCCAAAACCTCAATGATGGTTCCCGTGCGGATTTCCACCTGTTCGAACTCTTGCCACGATATGACTTTCATGTTGATGGGATTTAGGTGCCGCAAAAAGTTTTGTAATGCGGTTGATCTTCAGGGGCGGTATACAAATGAGCGAGATAATGCAATTGTTCATAGGGTTGGCTTCCCGCCTCCAACAATTGGTTGAAAAGCGTGTGATCGTCGTGCACGGCTTTTTCCAAAGCTTCTTCCACCCATGCATTGCGCGGTATAAATCGCGGATTGTGCTGTTGCATGCGTACGACGGATTCTTTGGCATCTTCGTGGCCGACTGATTTGAGGAGGTTCAATTGACGCGCGATGGCTTCAAACTCTGCGGTATAAAAAATATCTTGGATGCGTTGGGATTTGTCCTCCAAAGCGTGGAAGGTGAGGGTAAAGTCGGCGTGGGTTTGTTGCATCCACGCGTTGAGCTCATCGATCAGCAACAAATCTCCCTCGATGGGGTTCAACAGCCCAAGTTTATTGCGCATCATCGCTACATATGCTTCTTCGTAGATCGGCACAAAGGTGTTGATGCATTCGCGGGCAATCTCTACGGCCCGTTCAGAATCGCTATGCAGAACAGGCAATAATGCCGAAGCCAAAACGGCCAAATTCCATTGCGCGATGGGCGCTTGGCGGCCGTAGGCGTACCTCCCTTGTGTATCGATGGAGCTGAACACGGTTCCCCAATCAAAACCGTTCATGAAGGCACAGGGCCCGTAGTCAATGGTTTCTCCGGCGATGCTCATGTTGTCGGTATTCATCACGCCGTGCACAAAACCTACCCGCATCCACTGCACGATCAATTCGGCCTGATGGCGAACCACTTCCCGCAAAAAGGATTCGATCGGGTGCTCTGTCTCAAGGCATTGCGGATAATGCCGTTGAATTGTATAGTGTGTAAAGCGTTTGAGCAGGTCGAGGTCTTGCAATTGTGCGGCATATTCAAAGGTGCCGACACGGATATGGCTTTTGGCTATGCGGGTCAATACGGCTCCAGACTTGGCTTCTTCGCGATACACCGGCATTCCGGTGGCCACTACCGCCAAACTCCGTGTGGTGGGAATCCCCAATCCATGCATGCATTCGCTGATGAGGTATTCGCGCAACATGGCCGATACGGTTGCCAATCCATCGCCGCGTCGCGAATATGGGGTGGGGCCAGCCCCCTTGAGTTGGATATCAACGCGTTGGCCATCGGGATTGATCCATTCGCCGAGCACCAAAGCGCGGCCATCGCCCAAGATGGTAAAATGACCAAATTGATGGCCCGCGTAGGCCTGAGCAAAAGGTTGGGTATGTCCCCAGTTTTTTTGACCGCTTAAAATGGCGGCGCGATGGGAACTATCGATGAGCGATGACAAGCCCATGTCCTCTGCCAATGCCGCATTGAAGAGGAATTCGGCAGGGGCAGGCATCGCAAGGGCATGCACATGGCTAAAGAGCCGCTGGTCGATCGAGGTGTATGTGGATTGGAGTTCTTGCACCGCACAAAGATAGGCGCTGAAATCTTGGATTGCTTTGATGGCGCACACCGATATTTTCGCTGATATGATGTACTTTCGGGCAATGAATTGGACACAGTTGCATGCCTTTGATCCAACAACCAAAGATCAATGGCTGAAAGCGATACAAAAAGAATTGGGCGAGCGCACCGTCGATGATTTGATGTGGTCGCCCAGCGAAGGGATTCGCATTGAACCGTATTACACCGAAATCAAAGGCCGGGTGCTGCACAAATTGGGCGTTTACCCGGCACTCATTCATCAGCACGTTCAGGGAGCTGCGATGGAGGATGTCCGAACAGAAGCGTTGGAATGTTTGATGGGCGGTGCGCAAAGCATCGGTTTTGATGCCGTGCCCGTGGACTTGGATTGGGATACCCAATTGAAAGACATTGAATGGCCATACATTCAACTGCATTGGCGCAATTTCCCATTGACCACCAACGCCATTGCTGCGCTGTCGGCTTATGCCGATCGACGAGGTTGGGACCGCACCCAGCTCAAAGGCTGTTGGGGCATCGATGCGGCCGCTACTTGGCAAGGCGAATGCGACATGCAAGCATTGAAGTTTGTACGTCAACAATTTCCCGCATGCCGAGTTTTTGTCATTGCCGAACGATCATTCGCCGGAGGTCAAACCGGCCATCAGTTGGTAGGATTGTTGGCGCAAGTCCAAGAGGCGCTGCATGCATTGGTGTCGGCGGGTTTCACCATTGACGATGCTTCGGCCATGCTTCAGATCAATACCTCCATGAGCACCAGTTACTTCAAGGAAATGATCAGGTTGCGCGTTTTGCGTCTTTTGTACGGCTCAATAGTGCGGGCCTACCAACCGCAATACTCATGCAGCATAGGGGTATGGATACATACCATTGCCGGTGATGGCGCATATGCACAGGCCGATACTCATACCAATTTATTGCGCGCCACGACCATGGCCATGAGCGCTATGTTGGGCCAAACATCGAGTTTGGAAATTCAGCCGCACGATCCGCAGCACCAGCGTCAGGATACCTTGCGATGGGCCCGCAATATGATGCACCTGTTGCGCGAAGAATCCTACTTCGATCAAGCCCTGCATGCAGCACAAGGAAGTTATTACTTGGAAGATTGGTCAGCGCAACTGGCTCACGATACGTGGTCGCGATTGATCGCCATGGAAGAGGCAGGCGGTTGGCAGGGGCAAAGTGCTGACTGGCTGAGCAAAGCGGAGCAGTGGGAGAGAACAAGACAAGAGCAAATTGCAAGCGGACAAATCATACACGTTGGAGTAAATAAATACCAAGCCCAGGCACATGCATAGAATTAAATTGAACAAAGAGTTGGAGCTCCATGGAGCGCCATCCAATTCCAAACGCTGGGACGGATATGGAGCAGGCACGGTACCCTATCTGCGTGGACCGTATGCCAGCATGTATGCCATACGACCGTGGACCATTCGACAATATGCAGGATTCAGCACGGCGGAGGCGAGCAATGCGTTTTATCGCCGCAATTTGGCTGCGGGACAAAAAGGATTGAGCGTGGCCTTTGACTTGGCGACCCATCGCGGTTACGATAGCGATCACCCGCGTGTGGTGGGCGATGTGGGCAAGGCAGGCGTGGCCATCGATAGCATCGAGGACATGAAGATCTTGTTTGA
>CANHSF010000274.1 GCA_947463065.1 Flavobacteriales bacterium
CGCCTCAAACAAATAGTTCAGCGACACCGTATCGTTTCCGCTGGTATTGTAATATTCTTGGTAGGTTTTGAAGAGCGCGGCTTGTTGTTCTCGGGTGATTTGATCCTTACCCACAGCCTCCATTTCATTGATCTTAATTTGCAACGAATCCAGCTTCACTTTTTTGATTTCCTCTGGACTTTTGGGTTGGTTGTTTTGGCAGCCGATAACCCCCATGACAGACACGGCTGTAACAATCAGCAATTTTGAAACTTGTTTTTCCATAGGTCAAAAATAAGACAGTCATCTCCTCAACAAACACTGCTTTTTAGAATTCCATTTGATCCACATGGTTTACCCGGAATTTGCATCATGGAAGAAAAACACACGAATTCGTTGGATCAGCCTTGTTGATGTGCCGATGCGCGGTGCAAAATGTTCGCAATGGCCTCGCGGGCGCGTGTTTTCCTTCTAATCTCCTCTTCAGGTGATTCGTGCAACCCGCGATGTTCCTCTAGCTTTCTCCATTGTTCCACCTCGGCCATTGTGGCTTGTGACTGTTCGCTAAAAAAGGCCTCGACAAAACGCTGCCAAATGATCTCGACGGCCAACGTGCTGGGATGAATCATATCGCGCTCATAAAACCGATAATCCCGGAGTTCATCCATCATGATTTCGTAGGCTGGAAAATAACTTACCCCATCCACCTGCTGGGTCAGGGCATGCACCAATTCGATCAATCGAGCTTTACTCCGCTGGTTCTCAACGAGACCTTCACGGGTATGGCGCACAGGACTCACCGAAAAAACGATTTGAATCCCTGGGCGCAGCTCCTTCAAAAGTTGCAGAACCGTGTGCCATTGTTCGTGCATTGCGGAAAATGCGGTTAGCTCTTTATGAAAATCACTGGACGGTTGTTTGTGGCAATTGGCGACAACGCCATTCGACTTTTGATGGGCATATCCCCAAGCTGTGCCGAATGTAAAGATGGCAACATCGGCCGACATTAGAGCCCTCGCAAATGCAGCTAGTCGTTCGTTGATTTGAGCAAGGAGTATATCCGCATCGTGGCTTCGAAACGAACCGTGGTGCAAAAAACTCAACCATCCCATTTTCGTATCGAACAGATCATCGATAGTAAAAAATCGTTGTTTGATGGCACGCTGCAGCATTTCGGCCATAGGCACTGGGTGAAAAACAATGCCCGCAGGGTTATCGGTGACGTTAAGTCCCAAGCGCACCATGCGTTTAGACATGTGATCGCTGAAGCACGATCCCATGGAGACGAACTGCGTACCGCAATTGCAGTTGGCTGTTTTATTGATTTCGACAGGAGTGGATAGTAGCATATCAAGACAAGATTCGAACGGCCTCGGCATCGAGAATTCCGCATTTGAAGTGACCTTTTGGGCAGGCCTTGTGTCCATGGATACCGCATGGTCGGCATGCCAATGACTCCTTGGTTTCAAGGATGACCGAGTGATCGCTCAGAGGACCGAAACCAAACGCAGGGACCGTGGAGCAATACACCGCAGTAACAGGTGCATTGACCGCCGAGCACAGATGCATCGGGGCGCTGTCGTTGGTAAAATTCATGGCTGCGTGTTGCATCAGCGCGGCGGATTCCATCAATTCGAGTTGACCACATAAATTGACCACACGATTGTGATTTGCCTCAGCCACCAGTTGATCGCAATAGGCCCGATCAGAGGGTGCGCCAAGAAGATAGATTTGCCAATGGCTATGCTTTTCGATGAGCGACAACCAAAACGAAGCCGGAGCGGTTTTGGTCATCCAAACCGAATTTGGACTCATGGTAATGTAGGCGTCCTTGCGAAACTGCTCGACCCGCTCCTTGTGCGCAGGAGTTGGGTAAATGCGCGGTTTATTGACACAGGCTGAGGGAGCGAACGCCATCAGCAATTGCGCATTCCGCTGCACTTCGTGGATACCTTTATCCATGGCATGCTTCACTTTGTGGGTGTACCAAAAGGACAATGGATTCTTGTCGAAACCCACCCGCACGGGAGCCCCAGAAAATGCAGTAACCCAACCCGATGCCGCAAAACGATGCAGGTTGATGACTGCATCGAAACGCGACTTTCTTACGTCAAATATCAACCGAATAAGATTTCGGTATTTGTCCTTTTTTTTGCGCCAAACCAATACCGCAGCGACAAAGGGATGGGGCTGAAAAAAAACTTCATTGCCTTCCCTCACCAATACCGTCAGCGATGCGTTTGGAAACTGGCGATGGACGTCTTCTACCAGCGCGGTCGCCAGAATGGCATCGCCAATAAAAGCAGTCTGAATAATCAATATTTTTTGGGGATCAATCAACTACACAGCCACATTAAATTCCCGAAGAGCATTGTTGAGCGAAGTCTTGAGGTCGGTGCTTTCCTTGCGTTGTCCGATAATGAGCGCGCAAGGCACTTGATAAGCGCCAGCAGGAAACTCTTTGGTGTAGGAGCCAGGAATAACCACACTTCGCGGAGGCACATGACCTGTAATGGTTTTGGGTTCAGAGCCTGTGACATCGATGATTTTTGTGCTACCGGTCAACACGACATTGGCCCCCAATACAGCCTGAGCACCAACACGAACCCCTTCGACTACGATACACCTGCTACCGATAAATGCACCATCTTCGATGATGACGGGCGCCGCTTGCAGCGGTTCAAGCACACCGCCGATTCCCACTCCACCGCTGAGATGAACATCGCGACCAATTTGAGCACATGAACCCACGGTAGCCCAGGTATCAACCATCGTATTGCTATCCACATACGCGCCGATATTGACGTAAGAAGGCATCATGATCACACCCTTGGCCAGAAAAGCACCGTAGCGGGCAATGGCATGCGGCACCACCCTTACGCCCAATTGAGCGTAGTTGCGCTTCAATTCCATTTTATCGTGGAATTCAAAAATACCCATTTCTATCACCTTCATTTGTTGAATAGGGAAATACATCACCACCGCCTTTTTGACCCATTCATTGACTTGCCAATTGCCGTCATTGGTAGGTTCTGCAACGCGCAGAGCTCCTTCGTCGAGTAGACGAATCACTTCGCGTATGGCATTGGTGGTAGTGGCTTCTTGCAGCAAAGAGCGGTTGTCCCAAGCTGCCTCGATCATCGATTGCAAGGCTGACATCTTCAGGTATTGATATATTTGTACAAAAGTAATCCCATCCCCACATCATTGAATCATTCCGGTAAAATACTTGGCATCGACTACGGAGAAAAACGATGCGGCTTGGCCCTCACCGACA
>CANHSF010000275.1 GCA_947463065.1 Flavobacteriales bacterium
CCAATTGCTGCCGATCGTAAATGATATCTGGCTCGCCGTCTCCAACGGTTTGAGACCACACCGGGAGGGTGCAGATCAAAACAACGCATAGAGACAAGAGCATCCGCATGGACTGAGATTCTTTGGTGTACTGCAAAAATAAGTAAAACAAAGGCACAAGGCCAACGCTATAACCCAAATGCCCATAAAATAGTTTATTCCATCAGAAAAAATAGGCCGCAATGCGGGTGATAAATAACGGATCAGTGCACCATTCAGCCCTGCCGAATTGGGTCAAAAGCGCTAGAAACAGAAGGCCTGATTGAATTACCTTTGCACCATGAATATCACGATCAAAGGAAATTACACGGGCGAATTGCGCTGCACATATGAGCATATCAAAAGCGGCCAAACCATCATTACGGATGCACCGGTGGACAACCAAGGCAAGGGGATGGCATTTTCACCCACCGATTTGTTGTGCGCATCGTTGGGTGCATGTTTGACGACCATCATGGCCATTGCAGCCGATCAAAAGAACATTCCCTTTGAAGATGTGTCCACCGAAATCGAAAAAAGAATGGGCACAGATCCACGCCGCGTGGTGGGCATTACGGTGATTGTCAGCATGCGCGGAGAAGGACTCGAAGCTCGAGAGCGGAGCATATTGGAGCATGCCGCGATGACTTGTCCGGTTGCAAAAAGCTTGCATCCCGACATCGAACAAGACATCCGATTTGTTTATAAATAGGAATATAGCACAAACACGAAGCAGCGAAAGGTGTCGCTTTGGCTATCGCAGGAAGAACGGATTATTGCTGTTGAATATCTTGTGCAGGAACACGATCATAGGCAGCACAAGAATGCTGTCTTTGGCCGCACGACGCAAGACCTGTTAGCAAAAGAGCCACAAAAGCAATGGCAAAAAGACGTTGGTTGGATTTCATTTTCTTGTGCTTCTATTGAGTGATAAAAATAGTTCAAAACTTGGTTGAACACCAAAAAAGCGATTGGAGTTTTCAACATATCCCAATGTGGCAACCTCCATGCGGCAGCACCGAGTAGCTGTTTGGGTCAAAGGCAGGACGAAAGCCTTGAAGATAAAAACACGATAAAAACTTTGAGTTCATCGACCTAGCCATATAAATTTGCCTCCCTGAAATGATACGAAGCAAACAATCCGCCATCCTACTCCTTGAGGATGGAACCATTTTCAGGGGTCAAAGTTGCGGAGCAACAGGCACCACTACCGGCGAAATTGCCTTCAATACGGCGATGACAGGCTACCAGGAAGTATTTACCGACCCCAGTTATTACGGCCAAGTATTGGTCATGGCCACTTCACACATTGGCAATTACGGCACCCATCCGATGGAAGTCGAAAGCAAGAAGTGCCAAGTATCCGGTGTCATCATCAAACGATTCAGTGATGTAGCGAGTCGAATTGGCGATATCGGTACCCTTCAAGATTTTTTGATGAGGGACCAAACCGTTGGCATTTGCAACATCGATACACGAGCTTTGGTTCGTCACATCCGTCAAGCCGGAGCGATGAACTGTTTGATCAGCACCGAAACCGAGGACATCGACCATTTGAAAGCACAATTGCGTCAAGTGCCCTCCATGGCCGGATTGGAACTGAGCTCCAAGGTGTGTTGTTCCTCGGCTTACTCCTATGGTTCCGAAAGCAATTCCTACCGCGTGGCCGTGATCGACGTGGGGGTCAAGGAGAGCATTCTCAAATGCCTCGCAGAGCGCGACTGCCATTTGCGCGTTTTCCCCATGCACACTGCCGCAGAAGAGGTTTTGGCTTGGCAACCCGACGGCATCATATACAGCAATGGGCCGGGTGATCCATCGGTAATGACCGAGACCATAGCCCTTTTCAAAAAATTGATCGATAGCGGAATACCTGGTTTTGGGATATGCTTGGGCCATCAGTTGATTGGATTATCGCAAGGGTTAGAAACCGAGAAGATGTTCAATGGACACCGCGGGATCAACCATCCCATCAAGAACCTGGAAACAGGAAAATGTGAAATAACCAGTCAGAATCACGGCTTTGTGATCAGCAAGGCGAGTGTGGCCAACCAAGACAAAATCAAGGTGACCCATGTTCACTTGAACGATCAGACCATCGCCGGTATTCGACTACTCGATAAGCCCGTATTCAGTGTGCAATATCACCCTGAAGCGAGCGCAGGGCCTCATGATTCGCGCTACTTATTTGACGAATTCATTCAAACAATGCAATTGAACGAGGCATAACCATTAAAAAAAAAGAACATGAGCCGAATTGCAAAAATTCATGCCCGACAAATTTTGGATTCACGGGGCAATCCAACTGTAGAAGTAGAGGTGTTTTCTGAGAACGGAAACGTCGGACGTGCCGCTGTACCCAGTGGTGCCAGCACAGGAATTCACGAAGCCGTGGAGCTGCGCGACCAAGACAAAAGCAACTACCTGGGCAAAGGGGTGCTCAAAGCAGTAAACAATGTGAACACCTCCATCAACGAAGAGTTGAATGGGATGAGCATATTTGATCAGCAAGAGCTCGATCACGCCTTGATCGCTTTGGATGGCACGCCCAACAAAAGCGTTTTGGGAGCCAATGCCATTCTCGGTGTTTCGTTGGCTGCAGCGCGTTGTGCCGCTGAGTCATTGGGAATGCCCTTGTACCGCTATGTCGGTGGAATATCAGGCAATACCCTTCCAGTGCCCATGATGAATATCATCAACGGAGGAGCGCATGCCGACAACAAAGTGGACATTCAAGAATTCATGATTATGCCCGTGGGAGCAGAATCATTCAGTGATGGTCTGCGCATGGGTACCGAAGTTTTTCATCACCTCAAGACCGTGTTGAAGAAAAAAGGCTTCTCCACCAACGTAGGTGACGAAGGCGGTTTTGCCCCCAACCTCACCAGCAACGAAGAGGCATTGCAATACGTCATGCAAGCCATTGAGGCCGCTGGCTACAAGCCTGGAGACGAGATCTGCATTGCCCTAGACTGCGCCAGCACCGAGTTTTACGATGCCGAAAAAAAATTATATGTATTGGAAAGCACAGGAGAATCCATGACCGGAAGCGACATGGTGGGCATGCTCAAAACATGGTGCGACAAATACCCCATCGTGAGTATCGAAGACGGATGCGCAGAGGACGATTGGGCCACTTGGAAAATGCTGACCGA
>CANHSF010000276.1 GCA_947463065.1 Flavobacteriales bacterium
CCGGAAAACGCATGAGACCCGCTCTGTGCCTCATGTCGGCCAATCTTTTTACCGATGAACTCGACCCCATCGTCTACCCGGCTTTCGCGCTCGAAGTGTTTCACAATTTTACACTCATGCACGACGATATCATGGACAAATCGCCGCTCAGAAGGGGGATGCCCACCGTGCACGAAAAATGGAACACCAACACCGCAATCCTCAGCGGAGATGCCATGATGATCCAAGCCTACCAACTGGTGATCAAAACCAATACGGAATACCTGCCCCAACTGCTCCCGCTATTCAGCCGCACCGCCCTCGAAGTGTGCGAAGGGCAACAATTGGACATGGACTTCGAAACCATGACGCGGGTGTCGGCTCAACAATACCTGGAAATGATTCGCCTCAAAACCAGTGTGCTCGTGGCCTGCGCCATGCAAATGGGTGCGCTACTCACGGGCCAAGATGAACAGGTGCAACTGCAACTCTACTCCATCGGCCTCAACCTGGGACTGTCGTTTCAACTCAAAGACGACTACCTCGATACCTTCGGCGAAGCAGCCAAAGTGGGCAAACGCATCGGCAACGATATTCTCGCTCACAAAAAAACATACATGATGCTGCGCCTTCACGAACTGCACAACACGGCCGACAGCTCCATCGACGACTTGTATGCCAACAAATCTTCTGACGACGCGCTCATCGCCCGTGTGCAAGAACTCTTCCGCACCTACGGCATCGACCAAGAGGCGCTGCAAATGATCCAAAGCTACCACGACAAGGCCGTGAACGATCTGGATGCCATTCCCTGCGATCCCGCTCGCAAACAGGTGCTGCTCCAACTCATGCACCAATTGCACCAACGCGAATCGTAACATGAACGAAATCGCACTCTTCGACAACCCACTGCCCGGCATGAGCTACGATGCGCTCTACCGCGCCACGTGGGAGCAGGTCAAAAAGGACTTTGCTCACTTTTGTACCCCGCCCGAAATCGATGGCGCTCCCCGACCCGACACCATGCATGCGGCAATCGTGGACATGCTGCACCTGCTACAAGGGGATTCGCTCAAAATCAACAGCCTCTTTTACCGCATCGATCTTTCAGAAAAAAAACAGATTCCCGGCGGCGACATCCAAGCGCTGGCCATGATGATCCTGCGCCGCGAAGCCCAAAAGGTTTGGATCCGCGCCAATTATTCCGCTCCTCAATCCTAAAACTGCCCCAGCACGGCATTGCTTCTGCGCCCCTCGTGTGCTCGCGCATCTGCATTGGGCGACTGCATTCGATGCGCTTAGCGAAGAATCTTCAACCGTGCGGCACGGCATTGGCCAAGCGCATGCTGAACTACGCGAAGAATCTCTGCCAGCCCTTTGTGCAGTTCTACAGTCGGTTGAGAAGTAACCCCAGGCGCTTAAAAGTATTACCATCGCCGACGTGCAATGGTTTTTTATTACATTTAACCGCCCGCAATAAATGGCCGGACCAACGTTCACTTCAATCGTTTACGACTATGCAACAACCGACTCGACTTTTTGACTTTGTCTACTACCAAAATGAAAATGCACCGCTGACCGAAATGATCACCTCTCAATACAAGGGAGAGTGGAAAAGCATTGGCACGGCAGATTTTATCGAAAAAATGAATCGTGTAAGTCGCGCGCTGATCGGCATGGGCATCCAACCGGGTGATCGCATCGCCCTCATCACGCACGCCAACCGCTACGAATGGGACATCATGGATCAAGCCATCCTGCAGATCGGCGCCATCGACGTGCCCATCTACCCGACCATGACCGAACAGGACTACGATTACATCATGAACCACTCGGAAGTGAAACTCTGCTTCGTGAGCAATGAAGAACTCTTCCTCAAGGTCTCCAACGTATTGCCAAAAGTGCCTTCGCTGAAACAGATTTTCACCTTTGACGAAGTGCCCAACGCCAATCATTGGGAAAGCATTTTGGCGCACGGCGAAAACGTGCTGCAAGACGAGGTGAAGAAACGCGGCGATGCGGTCAAGGAAACGGACATGGCCACCATCATCTACACCTCAGGCACCACGGGACTGCCCAAGGGTGTGATGCTCAGCCACCGCAATATCGCCAGCAACGCCCGGGCCTCCGAAGATCGTTTGCCCGACCTGCCGTTCGGTAGCCGGTGCTTGAGCTTCTTGCCCATTTGCCACATTTACGAGCGCATGCTGCACTACCTCTACATCTACAAAAGTGTACACATGTACCTCGGTGGCATGGAAGCCATCAAAGACGATTTGCAAGTAGCACGCCCGCACATTTTTACGGGTGTGCCGCGCTTGTTCGAAAAGTTCTACGACGGCATATATGCCAAAGGAATGTCCAATTCGGGCATCAAAAAAATACTCTTCAAATGGGCCCACGATCTCGCCATGGAATGGCAGCCCGATGGAGCCAATGGTGGATGGTATGAATTCCAACTCGGCATTGCGCGTAAACTCGTTTTCAGCAAAGTCAAAGCTGCACTGGGATTGACGGAGATCAAAGCCATCGCATCGGGCAGTGCAGCACTTCAGCCCCGATTGGCCAAGTTTTTCAATGGCATGGGCTTTGGCCTCAAAGAGGGTTACGGCCTCACGGAAACCTCGCCGGTGATATCGGTCAACACGTTGCGCATTCCGCACATGTGGCGCGAAAAATCGGTGGGAAAAGCCATTCAGGATGTAGAAATCCGCATTGCCGAAGACGGCGAAATCCTCTGCAAAGGACCCAATGTGATGATGGGCTATTACAAAGACCGCGAAAAAACGGACGAAGTATTGAAAGACGGATGGTTTCATACCGGCGACATCGGCAAATTGGAAGATGGTTTCCTCTTCATCACTGACCGCAAAAAAGAGCTTTTCAAAACGAGTGGAGGCAAATATGTTGCGCCACAAATGTTGGAAAACGCACTCAAAGAAAGCATCTACATCGAACAAGTGATGGTGATTGGCGACGGCGAAAAATTTGCCGCGGCGCTCATTGCTCCCGAAATGGTATTGCTCAAACAATGGGCGCAAAAACAAAATATTCCCACCGAGGATGTGGTGGCGCTCATCAACCATCCGAAAACGCAAGCTCTTTTTGAAAAAGAAATTGACCGCATCAATCCGTCGTTTGGCAAATGGGCACAAATCAAGGCGTTTCG
>CANHSF010000277.1 GCA_947463065.1 Flavobacteriales bacterium
TGAAAATGAAGAAAATCTTGGGACGTAGCATGGTGCTCAAATGTAGAACGAATTCCAAATCGAATAACGCACTCGGTAATTTTTTGGTCTGTGCATTATAAGATACTTTTCGTCGATACGCCAACGATGTAATCTTTGAGATAATGCGGCTCATAATAGGCCACATCCACAAAACGCTGTTTGTCCCAATGTTCTTGAGCCATGGCAGCCATCATGGATGCATCAGGCATCACATCCAAAACAATAGTGGATGCCGAAACCAACCCGCTGCATTTGCTTGCACCATCACCTACCAACACCAAACTCGACGGATCGTACGCATCGAAAAAACTCTTATCAACCACTAACGCCTCTGCCGGTGTCGCGCTGTTGCTATCCACCACCGATGCGTAAACCTCCATGCGGCGCGCATCGATCATGGCAATGGCAGTTTGTGCCGGTGTGTGTTGCAGTCCGTAAATGCCCAACATGTGGAGTGTGTCAATGGCAATGAGTGGGATGTGAAGAGCAAATGAAAGTCCTTTGGCTGCAGATACTCCGATACGCAAACCCGTGTAGGAGCCAGGACCGGAGCTCACGGCTACTGCTGTAAGTTCGTTGGCAGTGATATGCGCCTGCTCCAAACAAAATGCAATCAAGGGATGAAGCTGTTCGGCATGCACATATTGATCCGTGCAACGGCGCTCTTCAAAAACCACAGCGCCTTTGTCAACTAGCGCTACAGAGCAGTTTTGTGTTGTAGTCTCAATGCACAAAATCATTGCTTTGTCTTGGCATTTTTGTCCATCAATTTGACTTGATCTTGGTGCTGTAAATCGCGTGAAACCATATCGTAAGGACCGGTAATGACTTTTTCAGACTCCATTACTCCACTCAACACCTCGATAAACTCATCGTCCTGAATACCTGTTTTGACGCAACGGATCTCGGCCTTCTGTGTTGTTTCATTCATGACAAATACCACCGTAAATACTTCCTTATTGGCGTCCTTGGCCGTATTCTCCATTTGTTGAATGCGGTCGGTCAGCGACAATTCCAGTGTGTCTTCGCGAGAGGCTATGCACTTGATGGGGATGCTCAATGCATTTTGCACCGACGCCGTTTGGATGTCCACCGTGGCGCTCATGCCTGTGCGAAATGGCGAAGAGCTTGCATCGCCAGCCTCTTGCATATGAGCGTACGACGAAGGCAAAATCAAAACTTTTATGGAGAAATTGGTCACTTGATCCATGGTGAGAGCCGCGTTGCCCATGGCATTCAACGCCGTATTGCCAATCTCTGTCACGATGCCTTTGAACTTTTGCTCGCGGTACGCGTCCACTTCTACCCAAGCCGTGTCGCCCAATTGAACGCGCATGATGTCTGCTTCGTTGACTTCAACATTGACCTCCATATTGCCAAGCGCTGATATTTTCATGATGACATCGCCGCTCATCATGTTGTTTCCCAAAACATTTTCTCCTACTTCTTTGGACAAGGCCGTAACAGTTCCGGCCATAGGTGCTTTGATGGTTGTTCTGCGCAAATTATCCGATGCTTCTTTCACCCCGGCGGCCGCGCTTTCAACTGCAAACTCTGCACTCTTGATGCTTTCATTGGCAGCGGTTACTTCGGCTTTGGAGGTTTCCCACTGGCTCGTGGCATTCTCCAATTCGGACTGCGCAATAACGCCATCTCCAAATAATTTTTGCTGGCGCTTGTAATTGAGGTCGTTCACTTTGAATTGCGCTTCAGCTTGCAACAGGCGCGCACGTGCACTGCTCAAATTGGATCGTGCGCTATTGAATCCTGCTTCTGCGCGACTCAAAGCACTTTGATAGACATCAGGATTGATCACCACGAGCAATTGGCCTTGCGCAACATGATCGCCTTCCTTCACCAGCAGCTCAGTTATCAACCCACTCACTTCGGATTGGATGCTCACTTCTTTCTGCGGTTGTATTTTGCCGCTGGCCGATACCGTTTCGATCAAGCTGCGACGCACGCATAGATCGACTTCCACTTCTTTGGCCTCGTTGCGCCCGCCAGCCAATTTTCCTATCACCACTACGATCACCAATACACCACCGATGATCAGCGCTATTTTTTTAAATTGTTTCATTGTGTTACCATTGATTTGCCCATATAAAAATCCAATATGCGGCGCTTGAAAATATAGTCGTATTTGGATCGAGCCAAATTCGCTCGTGCATTGTCATAAAATGTTCTGGCAGCCACAAACTCGATGTTTTGCGCCAAGCCTTGCTCATACCGCAGTTGAACCCAATCCAAAGACTTTTTGGCGGCATCGGCACTCGTTGTTGCTGCTTGGTAGGCCGCAAAAGCAGCAATGCTATTGGCATAAGCGCGCTGAATTTCGTTGACCAAAGTTTGCGCAGCTTGCTCCTCTTGCAGGGTGGCATTGAGCAAATTGATTTCTGCGCGTTTGATGTTGGCGGTGTTGCCAAAGCCGTTGAATAAGGGGATCGTCAAAGTGAAGAATAGCGCCTTATTGACGTTGTCCGAAAGCTGATTGCTAAAACTTTTGGTGCTGAAATCGTCGTCGCTGTAGACATTCTGCGGTGTAACCACAATTTCGTTGGTTCCGAGCACATAACCAATGGGCAAAGTGGTAAGGTCGGGTGAGCCGGTCAATACTTGTGCAGCGCCCGAATACCCCGATCCATAGGATGCCGAGGCCGATAAACTTGGCATAGCGGCGCCTTTGGCAATGACTACCCCCTTCTCTGCCGAGGCCACTTGAAGAGCAGCGCTTTTGATTTGAGGCAATGCTTGCATTGATGAACGAATCAAATCGTCTATGCTCTCGGTCAAAGGCATGGGGAGTTGATCCGCTTGATCACCTGCTATGACATCAAATGTCTTGAGCTCCTCATTCGACAATCGCATCATTTGACCCAAGTCCAACAGGGCCAATTGGGTGTTGTTTTTGGCGTTGATCCAAGCGCTCTCATCGCTCGCCAGTTGCGTCTTCGCATCGTTTAGTGCGCTCTCGGGTATGGAACCCACTTGCAGCAATTTGGTGCTGCGTTCAACTTGTGCTTGACTATTGTTGCGATTGGTCAGTGCGATTGCCTCAAACTCCTTGTTGAGCAATACACTCAAATATCCTGCGGCTACATTTAAAGCAATGTCA
>CANHSF010000278.1 GCA_947463065.1 Flavobacteriales bacterium
CGCCAATGGTATGCCGTTGATCGAAGCGCCCATGCCGGTAATGCTGAACTGGCCTCCGCTGTTTTTGTAATACATGTAGGCGTCCTCAAAACTGATGGTGGCGACCGAAAAAGCCGGTGTGCCTATGCCGTATTCTGAATTGTGGTTGGGATACAAAAAGGGGTTGTTGAACAAAAATTGGTATGCCAATGGCGTATCATCCACATTGTAACAAGGTATCTGAGTGGCCGCCGGCAAGATGTCCAATACATCGCTTCCAAAATCCCAGTTGTAACCCGCTCCTGTGGCTTCCAAATCCACCTCCACCAATAGGGTGGCGGTTTGGGTAATCAAGGTGTCATCGGCTACGGGCAAGTTTGCAGAAGTGATGGTGATTTGTCCCCAAGCAGATGATGCGAGCAGTGTCAAACCGAATCCGAAAAGATGTAATGTTCTTGTCATGGCTGTGCTTTATCCCTACAAAGGTAAGGGAGGTTGCGGATTGGAGGTCGCTTATAAAGGGGCAATCTTCACACAGCGGGCTTTTGAAAAGGTAATATCCATCGCCAAAACGTAGCCATGCTCTGGTGCCTATTGTTTTTGATCGATGGTGAATCAGAACAAAACGCTGGCCATTCGCGCGATAGCGCGGTTTTGGACCCGTTGAAAAATTGTGAGCAATTCGATCTTCAATACCACCGTTGGTGACGCTGCACCGTGTACTTTCGTTTATTGTTGAGCCCATG
This sequence comes from Flavobacteriales bacterium, assembly GCA_947463065.1. Taxonomy (GTDB): domain Bacteria; phylum Bacteroidota; class Bacteroidia; order Flavobacteriales_D; family Sanyastnellaceae; genus CANHSF01. Next base: position 726 of record CANHSF010000278.1, read on the forward strand.
CTGTGATTGGGCTTCATCACCCCAATGATATGCCAAGAACTTTAGATAAATACGACTACGTCATATTGGACATTGTTTTTGCCTTCAAGCGCAACAACAACAATCAACTCATCAAGTTGGCGCAGTTGGAATTGGCTTTTTGGAGCCGCATTGAACACGACGATGCCAAAGACATGCAGAGCGCGCAGCTCGGCGAGCGCATCGCCACGCTTTACTTGCAAGGGTATCTCAGCAACAAAGGGGGAGCGGGGTACAGCATCACCAAAAAGGGCCGCGAAGAAATTGCCTGCTCTACCATCTAAGACGATCACAATCGCCAATACCTAAACGCATTCGGCCCTTTGGTTGGTAGAATGAGCACGGAGTTTTTGCTTTTTTGAATACCAATCTACAATGGCGTGCACAACGCGCTGCGCATTTCGTTCTTTCTCCCCAAGATGGGATAACGTGTTAGTTTTTTTTGCGATTGAACGAAGCGTGCTCCTGGGCTTCGGCTGTACTTTCGCCTGCCACACCGCAAGCACCAGATAGCCGCTCGCTCTCTGTTGTTTAAGCGATGGGTTTTCCAAATCTTGCTCTACGATGTTCCTCATTTTTGATACCGAAACCACCGGGCTGCCCGGTAGTTGGAATGCACCGCTTACGGATTTTGACAATTGGCCCCGTGTGGTGCAATTGGCTTGGCAGTTGCACGATGCCTCAGGTCGATTGGTGTCGGCCAAAAATTTTATCATCAAGCCGGAAGGATTTTCCATTCCCTACAACGCCGAAAAAGTACACGGGATTTCTACCGAACGGGCATTGCGCGATGGTCAGGACGCTCTAACTGTGATCTATGCTTTTCTTGAAGATCTCAACGCTGCCACCTATGTTGCTGGACACAACATTCAATTCGATATCAATGTACTGGGTTGCGAGTTTTTGAGAAAGGGACTCACCAATTACTTCGAAGAGAAAAAGGCGCTCGACACCAAAGATTTGGCCACCGATTTTTGTGCCATTCCCGGCGGAAAGGGCGGGAAATTCAAATGGCCAACGCTCACCGAGCTCTATGTCAAATTGTTTGATCAGGGTTTTGCAGAAGCACACGACGCCGCATTCGATGTGGACGCCACGGCAAAAGCATTCTTTGAATTGCTCAAAAGGCGGGTGATTCAAGTGCCCGAAGCCGATGCCGATGCTTTGATGTATGAAGCACCTGTTTTGGACAAAAGCAACTTTGAGTCGCGCCAAGAACACACCGAACCAACTCCTGCTGAACCGGCTGTGGATGCAGAAACCGAACAATCGTTCGATGGGCGCTTTGTGCATCTGCATGTGCATACGCAATACAGTGTTTTGCAAAGCACAATGGAGATCGATGCGTTGGTCAAGCGAACCAAGGAATGGGCCGTAGAGGGTCAGGTGCCAGCTATCTCCATCACCGATCATGGAAATATGATGGCGGCATTTCAGTTTGTTAGCGCTGCTCTCAAAAACGGTGTTAAGCCGATTGTGGGCTGCGAATTCAACATTTGTCGGGACCACGAGGATAAAAAATCACAAGACAACGGATTTCAAATTCCCATCCTTGCTCGAACCAAAGATGCTTACCATCGATTGGCAAAGCTTTGCAGCATAGCCCACACCAAAGGGTTCTATTACGTGCCGCGCATCGACAAAAACACATTGTTGAAATTCAAAGACGATTTGATCGTGTTGAGCGGCGGTCTTTATGGAGAGCTCGCCTGGCGCATTCTCAATGAGGGCGAAGAAAAGGCAGAAGAGGCGTTGTTGTGGTGGAAAGAAAATTTTGGTGATTTATTTTTTATTGAGCTCAATCGGCATGGGTTGGAAGAAGAAGAATATGTGAACCGAGTGCTCATTCGGTTTGGTCAACAGCACGGCATTCGCTGTGTTGCTGGCAATAGTGTGTATTACCACAAGAAGGAAGACAATGAAGCACAAGATGCTTTGATTTGTGTGCGCGAGGGAGAATATGTTTCTAAACCCAAAAAGTACATCGGCAAACGCGGAAGAGAGTTCCGGTACGGCTTGCCCAACGAGCAGTATTATCTCAAGTCGCCGCAAGAGATGGCAGAGCTTTTCAAAGATGTTCCAGAGGCCATCGCCAACAGTGCACTCATCGCTGATTTGTGCGAGGAGTACAAGTTGTCGCGCGATGTGCTTTTGCCCAAGTTCGATATTCCGCAGGAGTTTACCGATGCGCAAGATGCCTTGGATGGGGGCAAGCGAGGGGAGAACAATTTTCTGCGCCATTTGACCTATGAAGGCGCTGTAAGGCGCTATGGTGAATTGACCGATGAGATCCGCGAGCGTTTGGATTTTGAGTTGCAAACCATCGCCAATACGGGATACCCTGGATATTTTTTGATCGTTCAA
>CANHSF010000279.1 GCA_947463065.1 Flavobacteriales bacterium
AGCGAAAAACCTCCGCGGTTTAGAATTGCATCGCCAATTGGATATGCATGTCAAGAGTTTGTAAAACATTGCCCTAGAATCTCCCTTACATTTGCGCTCCCAAAACGGGGGCGCATTTTTTTTTGATTCATCGGACAACTGTCAGTCAAATCAGGTCAAAAAGCGTTGACTTGGCCGCAAAGGCTGACACATTGACCCAATCATGGACTATGGCAAAAAACTTGACAGATCGCGTTCGGAAAATATTCAGACCTATGGCGGAAGAAAACACAATTAACGAGGAGCAGATGCCCAACGACAACACATCTACCGTGGACGAGCAAACTGGCAGTGAGGCAGCGGAACAGACATCAACAACGGAAACCACCACCGAACCAGCATCGGAAGGCGCAGCAGAATGGCGCGACAAATACCTTCGTCTGTATGCAGAGTTTGATAATTTCAGAAAGCGCACCATGAAAGAGCGTGCAGAATTGCTTTCGACGGCTTCAGCAGACGTCATCAAAGAAATGTTGCCCATTTTGGATGATTTTGATCGTGCCGTCAAAGCCAATGAGACGGTGGAGGACATTACCGCAGTCAAGGAAGGATTTGTTCTGATCCATCATAAATTGTACAAGAAACTGGAGATGAAGGGACTTAAACCCATTCAGGCCAAGGATCAGGCCTTTGATACAGACTTTCACGAGGCCATTACGCAAATACCAGCACCTACCGAAGACCTGAAGGGCAAAGTGGTGGACGAAGTTGAAAAGGGCTATATGCTCAATGAAAAAATCATTCGATTTTCAAAAGTTGTGATCGGACAATAACCCTGTGAATCAAACACGATGTCAAAACGAGACTATTACGACATACTCGGATTAAAAAAAGGAGCTTCAGAGAGCGAGATCAAGAAAGCTTATCGCCAAATGGCCATCAAGTATCATCCCGACAAAAACCCGGGAGATAAGGCCGCAGAAGATAAATTCAAAGAGGCCGCAGAGGCCTATGAAGTCCTAAGCGACGGTGAAAAGCGTCAGCGGTATGACCAATATGGACACGCCGGTATGGGTGGAGGATTTGGAGGCGGAGGTGGATCCATGAACATGGACGACATCTTCTCGCAATTTGGAGATATTTTCGGAAGCGCCTTTGGTGGTGGAGGATTTGGAGGATTTGGAGGCGGAGGTGGAAGCGCACAACGCAGGGTTAAGGGCAGTAATCTGCGCATTCGTGTAAAACTGAATTTGGAAGAAATTGCCCTTGGTTGCCAGAAAAAAATAAAGGTGTTTAAATTAGTCAACGCCGATGGTGTGAACTACGACAAATGCCCAACCTGCAAAGGGGCCGGCCAAGTGAGACGAGTGACCAACACCATGTTGGGCGCCATGGCTACCACAAGTACATGTCCGACTTGCGGTGGATTGGGACAAAAGATCAACAGCAAACCCAAAGACACCGATGAAAACGGACAGCGCCGCAGCGAAGAAATTATTGAAATCAATATACCGGCAGGTGTTGCAGAAGGCATGACGCTTAATGTGGCAGGCAAAGGAAATGCAGGGCCATTTGGCGGAGTACCGGGTGATTTGTTGGTGCAAATTGAAGAAGAGGAACATACCGACCTCAAAAGAGAGGGCAACAACCTGTACTACGACCTCTATATCAATTTTGCGGATGCTGCTCTTGGCACAAGTGTAGAGGTGCCCCTGGTAAAAGGTCGAGCCCAAATTAAAATTGATGCTGGAACACAAAGCGGAAAAATACTGCGCCTCAAAGGAAAAGGCCTACCCGAAGTAAATAGTTATGGGCAAGGCGATTTGTTGGTCAACATCAACGTTTGGACCCCTCAGAAACTGAATGATGAAGAGAAAAAGATGTTGGACAAACTGCGCACATCGGCCAATTTCAAACCCAATCCCAGCGGCAAAGAGAAAGGTTTCTTCCAGCGAGTAAAAGAAATGTTTCAATAACAACAAGTTCTTTTTTAACGCAATTGCCGCAGGTCGTGCGCCAGCTGCATAGAGAATAACCGCGACCCTTCTCGATTGAGGTGACTTGCGTTGTAGAAATAGGCCGTGTCTTGGCACAAAGCCATATCCGAATAGTCAAGAAATTGAATGTTATTTTTTTTCGCAATAGAGCGGAAATTTTCAATGATCTCCTCTCGGTTGGTTACATATTGTTGTCCAAGTATATGCTCAGGGCAATACACAAAAGTTATTCTTGCGCCAGCTTCAGCACATTCCGCAATCAGATTATCCAATTTTCGAACAATATTGGGATCCATTTTGAACTGGGTAATTGCCTGCCGTTTTTTGGCATTTTCAAAATCATCCGTCCAGTGTCGATCCATTCCCCGATAGCCATTATTGCGATAGGCCTCTTGCGACTGCTGCCCTTGGGCATTGTTCCATGCATGAAGAAAAACATCCCTATACCCCGAATATCGAACCAAAGGCAGTATTGGCTCGATCCACTTGAATCCATTGGCATGAACGGTCACTTCTGCCATATTAGAATTCCACAAAACAAAGGGCAAAAATTGCTTAAGCTGATAAACCCCCTCCTTTTTTGACAAGCTAAAAACATCCACAGAAAGTACAATGTGCTTCGGAAAAGGATTGTACTGTAAGAATTCCTTATGCCGCATGTATTGCATCAAAAAATTCTGGCCGTCCATTCCAAAATTATAGACCGAGGCATTTAATGAATCGCTTAGGATTCGAGGATCGATTTGCACCCAAGCGCGCGAAGATCCATAAATAGCAATATCGCATTTTGCGGTACCCTCGTATATGGCGTTCCAAACTTCCAAGTCACCTGGTTCACGGTGGGTGAATTTGTACCAATAGCTCAAAAGCAGGTCGATGGGATAGAGCAAAACCACAATGGGCAGGAGAAAGAGTGCTATGCGGCGGAGGAATATCTTCATGACTAGAATTGAAAATAGATAAATTGATGTTCTTTTCCTGCATACAAAAACACCAGTACGATGATGGCATAGTAAGCCGCATAACGCATAACTCGAGGCATTTTTGCGAGCACACCATCGAAGCCGAACTCAGAATTACGACCGATGTACTCGATGATCATGAGCACAGCGATATATCCC
>CANHSF010000280.1 GCA_947463065.1 Flavobacteriales bacterium
CTGCAAACTGTATCCGCCACCATTGCATACCGATGTTGTGCGCCATTTCATGAAGCTCGCTGAGCAGGCGCGACGGTTGTATTTTCCGCCGTTTACACCAGAAGAAATTTTGCATTACCACAAAGGCCGAGCGATGGAGGTGCCGTTGATTCTCCGCAAGGGGATATCGCCGAAAAAATTTCACGACGACAGTCGGTTCAAGGTTTTGATCATGGATAGTGGCGCGGGCGTTTTGGCCGAGTCCATCAAGCGGGCCTTGCATACGGTGCGCGGTTTGAGCGATTTTACCTTTTACGTTTCGCGTAAATTGTATGTGGAGCAGGAGAATGTGGTGGCCATACCCGCCGAAGAGCTCATGGTGGATTATGTGGCAGACATGGATTTGGTTATTGGGCGAGCAGGATTCAACACCATCAGTGAGTGTGTTGGTTTGCGCACTCCCATGCTGCTGATTGGCGAGGCCATGAATCCCGAGATGAGTGAGAATATCTTGATGTTGAAGCGGCAGAATCTCGGATCTTTTATTTCCATGGAGATTTTCGAACGCGGATTGGACACCTATTTGCCCGCGTTCATAGCGCACGAATACAATTTTATACGCCGGCAAATGCAGGAGCATGATATAGCCACCAATGGAGCTGAAGTCATTGTGCGCGATATATTGAATCACATATGAGAACCATCGTCGTCATACCGGCACGCGGAGGAAGCAAGCGCTTGCCCAAAAAGAATATTTATCCCTGGAAAGGCAAACCTTTGCTCGCCTACACCATTGAGGCTTGCAAGCAATGTACGTTTGTGGATGCGATTTATGTGAGCAGCGATGATCAGGAGATTTTGGAGACCGGTGCGGCATACGGTGCGGTTCCATTGCTTCGACCTGCACACTTGGCCGATGATCATACACCTAAAATTGTAGCCATCCGCCAAGCCATTGAAGATGCTGCTGTGGGTCAATTGGATCGCGACGATATTGTGATAGTGGCACAAGCCAATTCGCCGACCATCGCAGCGGATCAGATCCAAAAGGCTTGGCAGATGATGCAGAACCATGCTTTGTGGGAGGTGATGAGCACCGATGCCAATGGTGTTCAGAATGCCGCATTTCGTTTGGTGAGAAAACATGCTTTGTACAATACTTTTTTGAGCGCCCATTGTGGATTTGTTGTGGCCGAAAACCCCGACATTCATACCATTGAGGATTTGATGGCGCTCGATAATTCTTCTGATTATGTTGAGTAAAATTCGATTGAACGGAGTGCACGTTCATGCCTTTCATGGCTGCTGGGAAGAAGAGGCCGTAGTGGGCGGATCCTATCGGGTGGATGTGGCAGTGGATTATGATTTTACAGCCGCAGCCCACGATGATGATTTGCAGAAAACGGTAGATTATGTGGCCATCAAAGAAATCATCTACGAGGAAATGGCCATTCGCTCAAAGCTTATCGAGACGGTGGCGCATCGGGTGCGCAATCACATCATGCGTCGTTTTCCGCTTCAGCAGGGGGTTTGGGTGCGCATCACCAAAATCAATGCGCCCATGGGAGGCCATGTCGATGATGTGAGTGTTGAGGTCGGATAGCTCCGAAAAATAAGAACCACATGCAGCGGTGTTGAACCCCCCTACAACAGGTGTGCTGCGAAAAATTGAACTCCATGAATAAACAATTGCAATTGCGTTTTTTGGCCGAGCCCGGCGACGTCAACTTTGGCGGAAAGGTCCACGGTGGTGCAGTAATGAAATGGATCGACCAGGCCGGTTACGCATGTGCTGTCAACTGGAGTGGAGGCTATGCCGTGACGGTCTACGTGGGTGGAATCCAATTCTACCAACCCATCATGATTGGGCACTTGGTTGAGTTGAGAGCCCGTATGATTCATACCGGAAAAACGTCCATGCACATTGCGGTAGATGTGTATAGCAAAGCACTTGCGTCAGAAGAATACATTCACAATACCCATTGCATTGTCATATTTGTGGCTGTTGATGAACAAGGTCAACCCCGCCCAGTTCCATCCTTTGAACCGGCAACGGAAGATGAGCAGCGTTGGCAACAATATGCGATCAAGTTGATGGAATTGCGCAAGGACATCAGTGAAGAAATGCGCTCATTTCGGCAAGAGTGATAAGCGCTGATGCATGCACAAAGGAGATGCATCAACGCTTGATTATGCTGGTGTACGATTAGAATTCCACGACAAATTCCACCCGGCGATTAAGGGCCTTTCCTTCTTTGGTGGCGTTATCGCCAACGGGTTGAGCATCTCCAAATCCTTGAGCATTGATAATGGAATTGGCGGCAACGCCATGATCGACCAAGTATTTTTGAACGGCTTTGGCTCGACGATCGGAGAGATCCAGGTTTTTGGCGGGATCGCCAACGTTGTCGGTGTGTCCTGCGATCTTGAGTTTGTAGCTTGGATTTTCTTGCATGACCTTAACGACATTGTCAAGAATGGCGAACGACTCCGCTTTGATGACGTCTTTGCCCGTTTCGAATTTGATCCCTGTTAGCGCCTGTTTAAAGAGTTGTTTGACCTCCTCCTTCACTTCAGGACAACCTTTATTGGCCTTGATTCCCGATTCATTGGGGCATTTGTCTTCGAAGTCAGCGATGCCGTCTTTGTCCATGTCCACTGGGCAGCCGAGACGATCAACCGTTACATTTTTTGGTGTATTGGCGCATTGGTCATCGATATCGGCAACACCGTCTTGGTCCGTATCCGGGCAGCCATAAAACTTGGGTTCACCTTTTACCGTTGGGCAATTGTCTTGTGCATCCGTAAAGCCATCGCCATCGGTATCGGGACAGCCATTGAATTGAGCAATGCCAGGCTGGTTGGGGCATTCGTCCTCGGCGTCTGCAAAGGTATCGCCATCGGCATCTGGGCAACCTTTGGCCGCAATGCTTCCCATGGTCTGCGGACAAACGTCTTCAAAATCGGCCAGTCCATCTTTATCGGTGTCGATGGGACAACCGAATTCATCCACTTTAGCAATAGAAGGCGTACCCGGACATTTGTCTTGGTGATCGCCTACACCGTCTTTGTCTGTGTCGTTCCAAGCAAAGAGAC
>CANHSF010000281.1 GCA_947463065.1 Flavobacteriales bacterium
CCTCTTCGGAGTCGAAATCGATGGAGCCTTGTGCAAATCGCTCGGCACGCATCAATTTGGCCAAACGATCAAGCGTCAAGATCGCTTCATGGTGATCGCCCACACCTTTTTCGATGACCTCTTGCGCTTCCTCGTAAGTAAATCTGCGAATGCTGTGAATGATCGTTCGGCCGAACCACTGCTGGACAATCTGCGCCTTATCGTTCAACTCGAACACAGCGCTGAAGCACAACTTGTCCTCATTGGGCCGCAAGGAGCACAACATATTTGAAAGATGTTCGGGCAACATGGGAATGGTGCGATCCACCAAATACACCGACGTAGCCCGCCGAAACGCCTCGGCTTCGAGCAAGGTATTTGTTTTTACATAGTGGCTTACATCCGCAATATGAACTCCCACTTGATAATTTCCATTTTCTAGCACTTTAAAACTCAGTGCATCGTCGAAATCCTTTGCATCGTAAGGGTCAATGGTGAAGGTAAGGGTACTTCTGAAATCTTTTCGCTTGGCGATTTCCTCCGGCGTGATGACTTCAGAAATTTGATCCGCCTCTTTGATCACTGCCTCGGGGAATTCATAAGGCAAGTCAAACTCGGCCATGATTGCATGCATCTCCACATTGTGCACACCTGCTTGTCCGAATACCTTGGTGATCTTTCCAACCGGATTTTTTTCGGGGTCATCCCAAGATTCCATTTCCACAAGCACTTTATCGTTGATCTGAGCACCGTTAAGGGAACCCTTGTGGATATAGAAATCGATGTGAATTTTGAAATCCGATGGAATAACAAAATAATGCCCACCAGACATGGTCAACGTGCCAACGTAAGCTGATTTTGCTCTGCTCACCACACGCACGACCCGCGCATCAGGACGTCGGCTTCTCGAATTGACGGCAATCTCGACCGTGTCGCCGTGCAAAGCCAGACCAGTAGCTCCCTTTCGAATTTCAAAATCTTCGGGAACACCCGGCACGGAGACAAAACCCCGGCCGAATTTGGTAATCTCGATGGTGCCTTCCAATGCGGATTTGGGCACTTGCACCAGAATGTATTTGCCCCGTTCTATTTCGCGAAGGGCACCGCCATCGGCCTCCCGAACGAGTACTTCGTGAATCATGGTTCGCAAACCACTGTCCTTGACGCCCAATTCGGCCGCCACCTGTTTGTGATTAAGCGCTTTGTTGGGATACCGCTCGAAAGCCCTCAACACCTCTGTGCGCAGATTTCGTTTTGCAGAACCTGAACCGGCTTGTTTCTTTTTTGCCATTGAGGAAAGTTCGACGCAAAACCAATGATTCCTTGCATCTTTCGCAAAATGATATCAACATTAAAATTTGGTTATTCGACGCTCAAAAATCGCGGAACATGCGCTATTTTCGTCGCAATAATCCATAAATTAAAAAAACATGAAGTATTTTACCCTTGCAGCATTGTTGCTTTGTGCGCTTGCCACCAAAGCGCAGATGATTGACCCCAGCTTTGAAGGTGGCACAGACGCCAGCGGATGGGCTCAAACATCAACCAATTTCGGAACACCTCTTTGCACCGTTGACCTTTGCGGTGATTGTGGCGGTGGATGTATTGCCTACGAAGGCGATTGGTACGTTTGGTTTGGAGGCGCTCAAGTTGGAACTGATGAACTCGGTGTGATTTCACAAGAAATGACCATTCCAGATGGCAACGCCGCATCCATTTCATTTTGGTGCGCCGTTGGTGCGCCTGGCGACAGTTTGGCCACCGAATATGTAGATGTTTACATGGACGGTCAGATCCTTTGGTCATTGCGTGCAGATATGACCAACTATTACAGTTACACCCAGAAGACGATTGACATTTCTGCATATGCAGATGGTCAAAGCCACACTTTTGGCCTTGCAGGTTATTCGGCTGAAGGATCAAGCATCGTATTTGACGCTTTCAATCTGACTGTTGATGGCTCAGCTCAAGTAGGCATCAATGAATTCCTCAACCGTGAGCAAGCCATTGTGTTTTATCCCAATCCAGCCAACGAAAAATTCAATGTTCGATTCAACAGCGGCATGGAAGGCACGGCTAAAATCACTGTTACAGACATCACCGGAAAAATCGTAGAAGCAACGACTTTGTCGAATATCAATTTCAGCACCTACGAATTGAACACTGTACGCTACGAAAATGGTTTTTACACCATCACCATCGAAAACAACGGTGCAGTATTTACGAATCGTTTCGCAGTTAGTCACTAGACAATCGCCGATAAGATAGAGCGAGGGCCGCACCTTTAGGTGCGGCCCTCTTTGTTTATTACTGCTCGGCAATTGCACCTTCGAGCAAGAAATGCATTCGCAGCGATTCTCATCAAAAACTCTTCGTCTGGCTGGGTTTCGATTTACCTTTGCACGGTTATGCAAAAAGAGAAAAAAGTACTGCTTGGCCTCAAGTTGCCCACCGATCCCCGTTGGGTCAATATCGTGGAAAAAGATCTCCAAGAAATTTTGACCGATCATGCCTACTGCGAGCAGAAAGCAGCTAGCAATGCCATCAGTGTCATCGTAAAATTCCCAGAATACACCGAGGTTGTCAAAGAAATGGTGCGCATTTGCAATGAAGAGATGATGCATTTTGACCAAGTGCACGATGAGATCATCAAACGTGGATTTCAACTTGGCCGCGAGCGCAAAGATGAATACGTTCATGATCTGATGGGATTCATCATGACAGGTGGCAGCAAAGAAAAACACTTCGTTGAGCGCATGCTTTTTAGTGCAATGATTGAAGCGCGGAGTTGCGAGCGTTTTAAAATTCTCAGTGAACAAGTGAGCGATGAAGGGCTGCGCCAATTCTACCGCGATCTGATGGAGAGCGAAGCAGAGCATTATGCCACGTTCATTGGATTTGCCAAAAAATACGGCGGCGACATCGATGTCGATCAGCGCTGGAAGGAGTTTCTGGAATTTGAAGCAACACTGATGCATAAGTACGGAAAAACACAAACCATGCATGGATAATGGCGCCCACACCCGCATAGCACAACCGGAGGATGCCGAAGTGATTCGCAACCTCAGTTACCG
>CANHSF010000282.1 GCA_947463065.1 Flavobacteriales bacterium
GTCGCGAAACCACACCATTTGAATGCCGTCTTTGCGAAGCAATCGCGCAATTCGGAGGCTATTGATGAGGTCGAAGTATTTGGCGTTGCGCTGAATCAATGTTACCGGCAGCGCATCTTTCTGAGCTTGACGATGAATGGGACTTTGATCGACGCAATACACGCGCACATCGTGTCCCAATTCTTGCATCCACAAGGCGTACCGAACTGTATTCATTTCTAAGCCACCCCACGATATGGAGGAGCAGTAGAATGCAATTCGATTGGTGTCTCGGTGGACCTTATTCTTCATACACATCTAGCATCATCAGAGCTTCGTTGAGTTCGCCCAAGGTTTTCATGTCGCTGGTGCGTTTGGCCAATTTTTTACCGGCCTTGTAGGTTTCAATGGCCTCTGTCAATTGGCCATTGTCTTCTTGCATTTTGCCCAATTGATAGTAGGAGGGAAGGTAATCGGGATCTTTTTTGATCAATGCTGTTAGCAGCGCTGCCGCATTGCGGTGATCCCCGAGGGCGCGGTATTCCAACGAAATGGCATAGGCAAGAAAGGAATCGTCAGGCTGACTCTCTTGCATTTTTAGCATCATGTGCAATCGCTCGTTTGAACTGCTCATATCGTCTTTTGTTTAGTGCTTCGCGTGTTGTGATATATGCTGCGCGGCGAGCATGGCCGTAGTCCAAGCTGCTTGAAAATTGAATCCTCCAGTTACTGCGTCTATGTTCAGTACCTCGCCCGCAAAATACAATCCAGGGTGCAATTTACTTTGCATTCCTTTGAAATCAACTTCTTTTAGATCAACGCCGCCCGCTGTCACAAATTCGTCTTTGAATGTGCTTTTGCCTTGGACGCGGAAATAACTTTTTTGCACGGCCTCGGCTATTTGTTCGATGTGCTTGTTGCTCACTTCTCCCCATTTCAGATCCAGCAATCCGGGGATCGCTTGAAGCAAGCTGAGCCAAAGTCTGCTCGGTATGCGAGCGGCGCTGAATGTTCGCACCATTGTCTTGCTTTGTTCTTGGCGAATTTCCTTCAGCATTTCAACAAAACTTTCTCCTGAGAATCGGTTGTCCCAATTGACACGGACAATAAAATCGTATTGACTGGCATGCAACTCGCGGGCCGCCCAAGCACTGAGCTTCAGTATTCCAGGTCCACTCAATCCCCAATGGGTAATAAGCACCGGCCCGTCTGCCGAAAACCGAGTGCCTTCTATGCGTACAGTGCAATGGGTAGCGCTGATGCCCATCAAATCCTGTAGGCGTTCATCGCGTATGTTGAAGGTGAACAAAGACGGTACGGGTGGAATAATGGTGTGTCCCAATTGTTCAAGGAGTTGCCAACTTTGCGTGGAGCTTCCTGTTGTCCATACCACCGCGTCGGTTTCCACAACATGGTTGTCCGAGAAATGCAATGTCCATCCACCGGATGTTTTGACCAATTGCTGCACTCCGCTTTGTGTGCGCACATCCACATGGTGTCGACGGCATTCCTCCATAAAACAATCGATGATGGTTTGGCTGTTGTCTGTGGTTGGAAATACCCGGTTGTCGTCTTCTGTTTTTAAGGGAATAGCACGCTGCTCAAACCAATCGAAGATATCTCCCGGTTGAAAATAGTGGAAGGGCCCCAGCATTTCTTTTCCTCCCCGCGGATAATATTTGATCAGTTCTTTGGGTTCGAAACAGGCATGGGTTACATTGCATCGGCCTCCGCCGCTGATCTTCACTTTGCCCAGCAATTGATTGGATTTTTCGTAGACAGTAACGCGCAGTTCAGGTACCATCCGTGCCAGATTGATTGCACAGAATATTCCTGCCGCTCCTCCTCCAATTACCGCTACGCGTTTTATCATTGCGCGAATATCGTAATCTTCGATGCGCGATGCAATGCTCTTTTATCGGATCATAAAAATCACCCCTTTGCGTACACCGACATCGCCCTCTGCGCTCTCGTAAGTCAGTCGGTAGTTGTACACGCCGTTGGAGGCATAATGTGCGCCATTTTGGACTTCACCTGTCCATACAAAATGGGGATCTTCTGTCTCTGCAACGATTTCCCCAAAACGGTTGTATAGGGTGAAATGGATCTTAGCAATGTTGTACGTTTCCATTTTCCAAACATCATTGATGCCATCGTTGTCAGGAGTGAATGTATTGGGCAGATAAATCGTAAAGCTGCAATCTTCGTAACTCACCATCACTTGATCCTCAATGGTGCCGCAATCGTTGCTGACAGCCACTGTATACAATCCGCTTTCATATACCGCAGTGCTTGAGGTTGTGGCTTCGTTGTTCCAATAGTATTCGCTGTTGTTCGAGTGAAATGCGTTGAGCAACACCGCTTGATCGATGCATCCTACAGCTTCACTGGGCAAATCAACAAAGGGAAGCGGGCGCGTGGTCACACTCACACTGTCGGTGATGCTGCACGGTCCATCCACTATCGTAACTCCATATGTACCAGCAGTGCTGGTCGTAAATGTATCATTGATGCTGCCGCCTGACCATTGACCCGGTTCTGCAATCGTAAACGTCACTTCTTCATCTTCGCAAATACTGACATCTGGACCCAATTCCAAATAGGGCAAAACCACTGCTATCACTTCCACAAAGGATGAACTGCTGCATCCATCATTCGTTACGGTTACATCGTAAATACCCGCTTGTTGAACATTTTGGCTCGCATCGGTCACACCGTTTTCCCAAAGCACTTCGTCCCAAACCGATCCTGCATTGATGGTCACTTCTCCATTGGGACAGAGCAGTACCGGTGAGGCCAGATTGAGCACAGGCAATGGAATTTCGCTCACATTGAGTCCATCCGAATAACTGCACCCAAAAAGTGTAGATGCTGTGAGGACATAAGACCCCGGCGTGGCCACAACTATGGTCAGTTGATTTTCTTCGTTGGGGTTGATGTCGCCGTTGGGTGTGCTCCATTGGAGTGTATGGAAATTGCCATTGACTACTGCCGTAACGGTAGTGTTGGTGCCTTCACAAAAAAACTGATCGGGTCCTGTCAACAC
>CANHSF010000283.1 GCA_947463065.1 Flavobacteriales bacterium
CCTTCAATCCCGAATTCCAGCATCAAGGCAAGGATATCAAAAAAATCGGGCCAGTCATCGCTGACTGACCCTACCGAGCTGGCTCTTGGCCGCTCTATGATACAAATTTATTAAAAAATGCTTGACTTTGAACACAGAATCTCCGCGGTGAATAGGAGCGAAGCGACCCTCAAGCTTATCGCGCAACAATCACACGCTCCGTGCTCATCTCTCCATTCGCATATGTCACGTGGAGAGTATACACTCCTTCCGCCCATGCCGATGTATTCAAGGTATGGCGCATTTTAGATAGGGCTTCTGAACTAACCAACTGCCCCGTACTGCTAAAAACACGGAATGAATGGATCGCTACAAGGCTCTCAAGATTCAAAACATCTTGCGCTGGCTGAGGGTAGAGCTGAAGGGCCGAATGAACGTTCGATTCGTCCAGGCCTACTGTCCCTGAGCCATTGATGCGCACAAACAACATGTTATTGTCATTTTCGGCGGCCAGTCCTCCCAAAATTAATTTCGAATCCGCCTGCTCAGCAACACCCCAAATCACATCAAAATTTGTAGCAAATGAAAAATTGAAAATACCTCCCTCACCAAAATTGGGGTCCAAAGCGCCATCGGCATCTACTCGAAAAACAAGGGCATTGCGTTCAAAAAAACTTGGGCCTGCAGAGCCAGATACAATTAATCCGCCTTGATTGTCAACAAAAAGATCATTCGTTGCATCGGCTTCGTCAATATCAATAACAGCCTCGCCATTGGTGCCAAAACTAGTCGACAAACTTCCATCGGATTCGAGAGCCACCAGAATGGCATCTTCCAATCCGAAAAAGCGATTGCCACAAACAATGTATCTAGTGCCATAATAGACGATGTCTGTGAAGGCCGCATAACCGCTATCATAAATATAGTGTCCAGCTGTTCCAAACGTATTGTCCAAGGTTCCATCTGCATCTACCCGACAAACCCAACCGACATTCGAAAAATTTACGCTGGAGTAGCCTGCTACCATCAATCCCCCATCTGGCATGGCGACCAAACTTTGAAATACATCGTTATCGGTTCCATAGGCCAAGATCGAATAACCATTAAATCCATAGGTGGTATCCACATTCCCTAAGGCGTCAAACTTCATGATCAAACCGCGTGTGGTCAACATACCGGGGATTGCGGTTGTTCCTACAATCGTGATGCTGCCGTCTGCACCCACCAATAGGGCATTGGCATAGTCTTGTCCGGTATTGACGGTATGGATCGCCATGCCGTCACCACCGCCAAAGGTGTCGTCCAGACTGCCATCACTATTGAGACGCAATAGAAGAATTTCAGTGTCATCTGCACTGTTGGAAACTGCTCCACAGGCCAAGATTTTTCCATCGGCAAGAATCACTCCGTCGTAAATGAAATCGGATTCTCCCGCATGGTCATAGGTGAAATAGCCATTGGTTCCGAAGGCGGGGTCTACACCTCCATCGGGCAATAGTCGAACGATGCATAAATCAAAATTGAAATTGCCTTCGCCCATGGTCATTCCGAAGCCTACAATCTTTTGATCGCTTTGAACGGCTACGTTGTTGATGTTGTCATGCAAAATGCCTGGCGAAAGCAATTGATAACCACTTGAGTTGAAAGTGATATCCAGCTCGCCACTGGATTGGCCGGCTGCGCCAATGATGGCAAAAAGACTAAGAATGGAGATGTAGAGTTTTTTCATGGGTTCTAATTTTTCAGCAAGATAGCGTAAACCAATGAATGCGTCAAATGCAAGCATTGGAGCGGAGGTAATGATGCGTCTTGAGACAAAATACGGGATTTACCCCATAGATGAACCTAGCAATGGGGTCGAGGTTTGCGAACAAATAGCAATACAATAAAACAATGAAAAAATTAATCATGTTCGTCATGGTGGCACTCTTGTCGGGTGTCATGCAGGCGCAATCGTTTGAACAAGGGAAGGGATATCTGCACGCTGGTATCGGTGTAATCAGCCCATATGCCTACAAGGATTCTAAAATGGGCATTCCACCCATCCATCTTTCTTTCGAAAAGGCTATCACCGAGAATATCGGTATTGGTGGATTGATTGGGCATACCAGTTCAAAGTATGAAACCTCGGTGCTGGGTTTGACTTACGGTTGGAAGTTCAGCTATACCATCGTAGGGGTGCGTGGAGCCTATCACTTCACCCAATTTGAAGAGGCCGATGTATATGCCGGTGGTATGTTGGGTTACAATATTGCCTCTGCAAAATTCCAATCTTCGGATAAAGACTTGGAAAAATTTGTAACCGAACCCAAAGTCGGTGGTGTTGCTTTTGGTGGTTTTTTGGGCGCACGCAAGTCGGTGTCCGAATCACTGACCCTGTTTGCCGAAGTGGGTTACAGCATGGCTTACCTCAGCGCTGGGGTTTGCTTTAATCTTTAACCCAAATTATGCAGTCAAAATCTATTACAGAGCCGAAAGGCTGCAATGACGCTAACACCGATTCGTGGCCTCTCGGGGCAAGCTTTCCTCGATTTTTATTTTCAACGCATGGGTTATACGCTTTCAAATAAAAATCTTGTGGGAGCGACCGTTCTTTTTGTCATAACCGAGTTTACGCAGTCGGTTTAACGCAAGTAGCGCGCTAGTTGGGGGCGCGATACATCGCGCCCTTAGCTGGCTACTTGCTTGAATGCGCTGCGGTAGGTGTAGGTGCCTGCAATATGGCGGCGCACAAATCGCGCATAACCACCCGAATTCAACATTTTGTTGTAGATGTTATGCGGAACACCAAAAAACTCATACGTGTTGCCGTTGGCGAATATCACTTTCAACTCTTGTTTCTCGTAATGGAAATCTACCAACCCTGAAGTGGTAATGGTTTCTTCAAATTCCACTTTTGTTTGCTCCAAGGTTTCGGGTGCAATGCTCACTAGAAAATGATACGCCTCGATGATGGCCGCACTTTTTTCTTCGGCCTCTTGCTTCAGTGCTTCACTCTCATACACCTTGTCGGGATGCGATGCTTTCATC